>CAZSGR010000109.1:0-10929 GCA_964606185.1 uncultured Eubacteriales bacterium | reverse complement strand
AGGTTGCGGATAGCGGTTTTCAGGTAGTTTTTAAACATAGAGTCCCTCCTGTTTTAAAATGCATTCGATTTCAGGTCTTCGAATATTAAGACGCGGAGTGAGAGGGAATGGTTGACTGCCAATTAATTCTGGCGAGATCCGGTATGACGGCCGCCTAAATCCTCAGAGGAGTAAGCCTGTGCCCCTATCGGTTTCTTCAACATAATTTTCCTTCGCAGATCTTGCCTGATTAGAAAAAATCAGGAATGCATCGAGTTTAAGACAGGCTCCAACACGAATCCGCATACAAATCCTGCAACATGTCACTCAGAAATACTTTTATATTTCCTTCTGCAAAACAGGGCAAAACTAGCCACGCTCCCGCTCAAAGCGAGTCTCATTCTCCTAGAGGAACTTCTCAAATGAATAGAAAGAGCTCTGCAGAAAAAAGTCCTCTTCAGCAGTACAAAGAACAAAATAGATAGAATAACCAAAATGAATGAATTTAACTCGATTTTTTTCCCGTTTTTTCATAAAATTCATGGTACGATTGCTGATTTTATAACCTGGGGTAATAAATTCTGGTATTTTCACTCAATTTAATAACTCCAAGTAAGGAGGAAAGAATGCATATTTGCGGAAAGAGCATAATCACTTATTCGGCGGCAATACTATTGATTTTGGCGTTTGCTCTTCTCACCGGCTGCAAGGGCAAAAAAGAGATGGGCGTTACGAGCCACCTCAGGAAGGTCCCGGATATCAGGAACCGTGTGGCCAAATACTCCCCGACAATAATCACTTTCGACCAGAAGCTCCTGAACGGCGAGCAAAAGCAGGTTCTCTGGAAACTCATCGAGGCCGCCAAGCACATGGATAACATTTTCTGGAAACAGGCCTATCATGAAGGGCTGTTCATGAAGAACTTGCTCGAGTTATCGAGTGACCGAAACGACATGAATTACCTGCGGTTTCTCATTATGAATTTTGGCCCCTTCGACCGACTCGACAGGAATAAGGCCTTTATCGGAACTGCGATCAAGCCGCCCGGCGCCGGATTCTACCCTCCTGACCTGACACAGAAAGAATTCCAGGAATACATCGCTGCCCACCCGGAAGTGAAAGAAAATTTCGAAAGCCCCTACACAGTCATCAAGAGGAAGGGCGAGGAGCTCGTGGCTGTTCCCTACAACGAAGAGTACATGGATGAGCTGGAGGCGGCGGCCCGCTGCTTGATGGAAGCCGCGGATATCACCTCCAATCCCTCGCTCAAAAAATATCTCGACCAGAGGGCCGAAGACCTGCTGGGGAACAACTACTACGAGAGCGACTGCCTGTGGATCGACCTCAAGGACAACGTGGTGGAAGTCGTGATCGGGCCGTTCGAGGTCTACGAGGACAATCTCATGGGAATCAAGGCCGCCTATGAGGCCTTTGTCTACATCAACGACCTGGAAGAGATGAAAAAGATAAAAGGATACCTGGATTATCTGGATGAAATGCAGGCGAATCTGCCTGTGGAGCGAAAATACAAGGACCAGGAAGTGGCAGGCCTGGAGTCGCCGCTCAACGTTGTCATCGAAGTTTTCACTGCTGGCGACACAAAAGCCGGAGTCCAGACCCTGGCATTCGTCCTGCCGAACGATGAGCGTGTGAGAGAAGAAAAGGGAACAAAAAAAGTCTTTCTCAAGAACATGCAGGAGGCCAAGTTCAACAAAATTCTAGCCCCTATCTCAGAGCGCGTTCTTTCGGCTGAAGACGCTGAGTTTGTCTCCTTTTACGCCTACTTCACCGGAACTATCCTGCACGAGATCGCTCATGTCCTGGGCGTCAATTATGTCACTCTCCCGGACGGTACCCGCACCACAGTCAACAGAGCTTTGAAGGACCATTATTCGGCGATCGAGGAAGCTAAAGCGGATATCGCCGGGCTCTACAGCGTCCCTCTTCTGATCCAGAAAGGCTGGATCCCCTCTGAGAAGGAACAAGAAATCTACACCACTTTTCTTGCGGGATTCTTCCGGTCCATGCGCTTCGGGGTCACATCCGCGCACGGCCTGGCCAACCTGATCGAGTTTAATTTCATGAAAGAGAAAGGCGGGTTTACGTATGATGAGGGAACAGAGAAATTCAAAGTCGACCCGGCCAAAATGAAGGAAGCGGTGAGGGCGCTGGCCAGAGAACTTCTCATCCTGGAAGGCGACGGGAACTATGAGAACGCGGCGAAGTTTATCGAGCGCTATGGCCAGATGGATGAGATAATCACGGAGACGATGGACAAGCTCCAGGATATCCCGGTAGACATCAAGCCCATCTTCAAGCATTAGAAAACCGGGGGCAGTCCCCAATTTAAGAAAAAAGGGGCCTGTCCCCTTTTTTATGAGAGTGGGCCTTCAGGTTGGGTGGAGTTTAATCGGTTCTCACACAAATCCGTTTCACATTAATCCATCAAAAAACAGACCAATAATGAAAAATTCAATGTCGGAAACCGGGGAACCACAAATTAAATCGATATTGCAGAGGATGATGACCGTGTAGCCATTGTTGAGATAGATAGAAAAGTGGTTATTGATACCGGTGTAACCTCCGGTGTGGCCGACTTTTAGCTGCTCGCCGAACTGGCGAACAGTAAATCCGTATCCGTATGACCGTGCCCCCAGCTCCGTTTTAGGCGTGAACAGAAGGTCCTTCGTTTCCTTCGAGACGAGTAAATTTTTCTTTAAGGCCTGTTCAAATTTCAGAAGGCCCCCCACTGTCGAATAAGCACCGCCAGCCGGTGTGCCCTTCCAGTTGCAGTCTGTCTCATTGCTCCTCCAGGATATTTTCCCATCCTTCTGCTCTTTGACATATCCCCTGGCGGTATTCGAAACCAATCGGTCGAGCTCATCAAAGCCAGTCTCCTTCATTCCGGCGACATCAAAAATATGGGCTTGAATATAATCGTAATACTCTTCACCGCTTACTTTTTCAATAATCGCTCCAAGAAGGTGGAATCCGATATTGCTGTAAGAATATTCCTTTCCCGGTTCGGTTTTTAAAAAGGCACCATCAGTCATGATTTTGTAATCGTCTATCCGGCGGAACTTTTTACTGATGTATCTTTCCAGGTATACTGAATTATCATCCCCTTTACTGATACCGATTCCTGACGTGTGGGAAAGGAGATGCTTGACCTGGACTTTATTTGAGATTTTCGGGAAGAGCCAATCGCTATCCAGGTGTTTTCCGACCGGGTCGTCATAGGACATCTTTCCCTGTTCACAGAGCTGGGCAACCGCCACAGCAGTGAACATCTTGTTTATGGAGGCTAAATTGAACCGGGTTTCGATTTTATTGAGCACGTCTTCCTGTCTATCAGCCAATCCATGGGCCTTCTGGAAGAGAACTCTTCCATTTTTGGCCAGAAGGACTGCCCCGGAAAATACCTTGGATTTCCCTAAGGCGTTCAGGAACGATTCCAGCATTTCTACTCTTTCCTTTTCCGTAAGGGATTCCAGGCTTTCCGGCTGATCGGGATGAGTCAAGGGAAGGATGGTCATGCCTCGGATTTTATGAGGGGACTTTACATGCACAGTGAGTCCAAAGAGATAGGCGGATCCCGTCTGCCGGCAGCGAAACACACCGACAAACCTATGAGGCTCAGATTCCCGGGCTTTGTGAAATTCAAGACCCTTGTACTTTTCAAAGAAGCCATAATAAACATTAAAAAGCCGCTCTTTGCTGAATAACTCGATGAAACTTGACGTGAACTGCGTGGAGATGAAATCTTGAATTCGAGTCCTATCACCGGCATTAATGATGCCCAGAGATTCTTTAACCCTCTTTCCGGCCGGTGTATCAGGAATCGTTGAAGGAGTCTCAGCAAGCAGGTTAAATTCTCCGAGAAGCACAAATAACACAGCTACGGCGAGTAAACATATGATTACTTTTTTCATGCGGGTTTCCTCCGTAAAAATAAATCTGGGCGCTTTTTGTGTTTTCATTGTTAATTCCCCTGCATTATTTATCCGGTTCTTTCTTGAATTACCGGAACACTCTCTATTTTAAAAGCAAAAAATATGCCAATATGATCCCTTGAGGTTATTTAATCCTTATTCACCTCTATATGTCCATTCTTGAACAATTTGCGTACACCTCCGAACAGAGAAATAGACTCCCCATATCCACTTTATTAAAAAGAATAGAGCGATTCTGTTAACCGATTTTTATGTTTAACTTGTGTCAAAAACGAAAAATTGGGGACTGTCTCCAATTTATAGTTTAAAAAAAGGGGCCTGTCCCCTTTTTCAGATAAAAGGCACTTTTATTCATACCGCAGCGAATCGACCGGGTCGGCGAGTGAGGCTTTAATAGTTTGGAAGCTGACGGTGACGAGCGTGATCAACAGGATGAGGAGGCTGGACAGCACAAAATTTGTCCAGCTCAAGCTGACGCGGTAGGGAAAATTCTGCAGCCAGCGCAACATCAACCACCAGGAAATAGGCCAAGCGCAGAGATTGGCCAGCAGCACAACACGCACATAGTCACGACACAGCAGGGTCACGATCCCGGACACGGAAGAACCCAGGATCTTACGTATACCGATCTCCTTGGTGCGTTTTTCCGTAGAAAAAGACGTCAATCCCAGCAGTCCCAGACAGGCGATGCAAGCGGCAAAAAGCGTGAAGTATCGCAGGCCGGTTCCCATATTCTCGATATCGGTATAGAGGCTATTGAACTCCTCATCCAAGAAATTATAGGCAAAAGGAAGATTCGGGGCCGCTTTTTTCCAGGCAGTTTCCAGAAATCCCAAAGTTGCCGGTATATTCTCAGGATGGATTCTCACAAAGATGTGGTTGACGCCGGGATTCAGAAATACGATCAGGGGGCCGATCACGGCATTCGAAACGGACTCCATATGGAAGTCCTGCATGACACCTATGATTCGGCCTTGATATTCAGGACCGATAGAAACCACTTCGTCCAGCGCGGATTCCACACCCAAAAGCCTTTCAAAGCTTTGGTTAACGAGCAGGTTGCTCTTTTCCGTACCGAATTCCCGACTGAAACTTCGGCCCTTGAGCATTTTTATTCTCAGGGTTTCGATGAAACCATATTCGACCGAGGTTAGATTGAGAGGAATGTCTTCACCGATGCTTTTACCTTTGTATACTACGTTTTTGACCTGAGTGGCAAAATCCGTGGGATGGGTGAAGCTGGCAGTCACAGACACGATGCGGGGACTCTGTTCAACGCTATCTTTGAAATTTTGAAAGATCTGGCTGTTCTCCTGATTGGAGATACCCAACGGGAGGGAGACCACATGCTCCTGATCAAATCCCAGATCTTTGTTTTTGAGAAATCCAATCTGCTGGAAAATGACGCTGGATACGATAATCAGGATAAGAGATATGCTCATCTGCACCAGCACCAGGATCTTTCGTAAAACTGAGCCTTTGTACCTTGAAGACAGACCTCCTTGCAGTACCTTAACAGGCTGGAAGGATGAGAGTACGAGGGCAGGATAGCTGCCGGAAAAAAGGCCTACTAATAGAGTGATCCCAATCACGAAGAGGAAAATCCAGACATTGGCAAAGTTGGAGATTGAAACGGACTCGCCGGTTATCTTATTGAAGACAGGCAGAAAAAGCTGGATAAGCAGTACTGTTATCAACAGCGCTGCAAAGGCTAGGAAGACGGCCTCAGCAAGAAACTGCCGCACCAGATGTTTGCGCGCGGCTCCCACTACCTTACGCAATCCGATCTCTTTGGCCCGGTATTCAGAGCGGGCGGTCGTCAGGTTCATGAAGTTGAAACAGGCCATGAACAAGACCAGAATACCCACCATGGAGAATATAAGGAGATATTGTATGCGCCCCTGTGCGTCCGGGTTCGTGATATTAGTGAAAAGATGGATCCGGGTCAAAGGCTGCAGGAAGAGTTCGATGTTTGTGTCCTCATCGTATTCTTTCACAGAACCGGCGATCTTCTCTTCAAAAGCCTGAACATCCACCTGATCTCCCAGATGAAGATAGGTTAGGGCCACACTGAATCCCCAGGTCCGGATGTTCCAGCCCAACCTCTCCACCATTTCGAAGGGGACGAGCATCCCGAACTGGAGATGGGAATTCTCAGGGACATTTTCAACCACCGCAGTCACGGTCAGATCGAAACGGTTGTCAAGATTGAGGACCTTTCCCAGAGGATCTTCATTCCCGAAATACTTAGCGGCCGCACTTTCCGTGACCACGACCGAATACGGGTCATCCAGCGCCTTTGCCCTATCCCCGACAACCATCGGGAACGTGAATATGCGGAGGAAATCGGGGTCAACGGTGAGGATGTCGTTCTCGTAATGAATCTTATCCTGATAGCGGAGAACTCGCTCACCTGTCCAGGCCACCCGGGCCACAGACTTGATCTCGGGAAAATTCTCCTTGAGAGCGGTGGATAAAGGCCCCGGCGTACGGTTGCTCAGCCGCACCTGATCCGGGAAATGTCTTTTTTCCGCCACCCGGTAGATACGGCCGGCATGTTCGTGAAAGCGGTCATAGCTGATCTCGTGCCACACCCAGACAGCGATAATAAGGAAGGCCGTCATCCCCAGCGCGAGCCCGGAAATGTTGATGAGGGAGTAGATCTTTTGTCTTCTCAGGTTGCGGAAGGCAATGGTTAGATAATTTTTGAACATGGCAAATCTCCAGTAAATATAAAGTTCCGATTCCCCCTGCAGCACTCTGAATATCTGTTTATATTAGATTCAGGCTGCCTTAATCCATCACTGTTCATTGACCAGATTCTGGCAGAAATCCTCTCTCCCAGCTTTGCCTGCAGATCCTCCGGAGAAGAAAAAACCCGAGGAAACCAAGTACGGAGCTTGGGAGCATTCTCATTGGGTCGTTTCATCTTATTTTCTTCTTTTTGGAAATTTAGGTTCCTGCTTTTCGACTCCTAAAAATTTCTACTCTTTCATTCTGGTTCACACCATATTTCCACAAGAGTAAATATTGGGTGATTAAGCTAAAAAATCGAATACACATCATTAATAGCAATTAATATGCCAATTTCATCTTCTTGGGGTTTTCTAAATCTTATGAGACATAGATGTATCATTTATGAACAACATATGTCCGTAATTGAACAGAAATTAATATTTCCCCTATCAACTTAACTTGAGAGAATAGAGCGATTCTTTAGAAAAAAGGGGCCTGTCCTCAATTAAAAAAAGGGGCCTGTTGTACGTGCTCAGTAATTCGGTAACATTTTTTGGATGTCATTCAGGCTGTGTCACAATAGACATTATTTATAATAGATAAGAATGAGTCAAATAAACACCCGAATCAAGGTGAATTTCCCCATATAATGTGGTAAGATATCATGTACACAATAAGGGGAAATAATCATGTCATATTGATAAAGAAAAATTTCACTATGATAAAAAGAGAGATTGTTACATCTGTCCACAAGGACATGAGTTGCGATACTCACATTTCAATAAGCAAGAAAAGCATAGATCATATCTGATATCAGATAAATATATTTGTTTGAGATGTCGTTATTTTGGTGAGTGCACAAGGTCAAAAAGAGGAAGGATGGTGACAAGGTTACATAACGAGGAGAGGAGAGAAAAACTTGAAGCCCAATATGAGCAACCGGAATGCCAAGAGATTTACAAACTCAGGATGCAGAAAGCGGAACTACCTTTTGGACATATCAAGCGGAATTTAAAGGTGAACGCCTTTCTTCTAAGAGGCCTCGATGGGGTTAAAGCGGAAATGTCGTTGCTGGCAAGTTGTTTTAATATCTCAAGAATGATCACCATCCTTGGAGTTGAAGGGTTAGTGAAAAAATTAGCGACTTAAAAAGAAGGGGAAGTACCTGCTTTTATTAAAATCAGTGGTCTTAGTGTGAAAATTATGAGCAATAAATTTAAATTTCGCTGATGAGTCCGATTAAACTATAGAATATGGTTTTTAACGTTTAAAAACTCTCATTTGAATCTAAATATGACACAGCCTGATTGCGGGCGAAGCGTGGCAATCCCATAGAGAGAAATTAAATTTTACAAGAATGAAGATATCCTTTTTATGAGATTGCCACGCTTCGCTCGCAATGACATTTTTTCCTTCAATAGAATTAACAATAGAGCTGCCTAATTCGTGAGCATAAACAACAGGCTACTTTTTCTGGAGGAGAGGGTCAGTTCCTGAAAAAAGTAGCCTGTTTTTTTTTACCTGGAAAGCACATCTCAAATGCAATCAGTATTCCCATAAAATATTTATCACTGTTCGGATGCGGATAGAGATTGTTCAAAAATGAACAAATATTGTTTTATAAGCATTGGCAAGCCCCATAAGACAGTATTGGCATATTTCTTGCAGATTAAATTTATCGCTGGTTGTTTTCACTCACTTTCGAAACATTAAAATGGAGGTTGACCATGCTCAGAAACTATATAATAGTGGCTCTCCGACATCTCAAACGGCAAAAAGGATACTCATTCATCAAAATCATGGGGCTGGCCATCGGGATGGCCTGCTTCATCCTGATAGGACTGTGGGTCCGGGATGAGCTGAGTTTCGACCAATTTCACCAGAATAAAGAACGAATCTTCAGAATCCTGAACAAGACAGCAAGCGGTGATCTTATTCCCTCGCCCACTTACGCGCTGGCCCCGGCTCTGAAATCCCTATATCCGGAAGTCGAGGAGTTCTCCCGGGTCTGGTTCTGGCACAGCTCGCTCGTTAAGCACGGGGATAAAAGCTTTGAGGAGGACGGGATTTACATGGCGGATCCTGGTTTCTTCCGGATGTTTTCCTTTCCGTTCATAAAGGGCGACCCGGAGACCGCTCTTGCGGATAAGAACGCCATTGTTCTCACAGAAGATGCAGCCCTCAAGTATTTCGGTACAGAGGATCCGATCGGCAAGGTGCTCTACCTGGCCGAAGATAGAGCTGATTTCACGGTCACGGGCGTTATCGAGAACATTCCTCCGAATTCCCACATGCAGTTCGATTTCATGATCAGGGTGGAATTTCTGGGGGAGGACCGCCTGGCCCGGTGGGAGGAATGGACCGGCCCCTGTTACATCCTCCTGAGACAGGATGCTTCTGCCTCGGCTTTTACAGCCAAGATCGCAGATATCTATAAAGAGAATGTTAATCCGGAAGTCACCTTCTCTCCGGTACTTCAATCCCTGACCAAGGTCCACCTCTATGAATTCGGCGTTCCGGGAAGCATAAAAAGGGTCTATATCTTTTCTGTCATCGCGATTTTCATTCTCATCATGGCCTGTATCAATTTCATGAACCTGACCACGGCCCGGTCAACCCAGAGGGCTAAAGAAGTGGGGATGCGCAAGGTCACCGGGGCTTCACGGTCGCAGATCATAAGACAGTTTCTGGGGGAGGCCTTAGTGGTCGCCTTTTTTTCTCTCATCCTGGCACTGGTTCTGGTCGAGGCTTCCCTTCCTCAGTTTAATCTCTTTACCGGCAGGTCTTTAACGCTCCTGTCTCTGTCTAATTTATCAATAATTCTGATCCTTCTCCTTACGACCGTCGTGGTCGGCTTGCTGGCGGGAAGCTATCCCGCACTCTTCCTCTCATCATTCCAACCGGTTAACACCATGAAAGGTCAACTAAGACTCGGGACCAGAGGATCGGCTATCAGAAAAATACTCATCGTTTTTCAGTTTGCCATCTCTGTGGGCCTCATCACCTGCACACTGATCGTCTCCAGACAGCTGAATTACATTCAAAAGCATGACATCGGTCTGAACAGGGAGAATGTGGTCATCCTCTTAAACAATCCCGAGCTGTCACCGCGGTTCGAATCCTTCAAAGACAGACTTCAAACACAACCGGGGATAAGGAGTGTCACTTCAGCGGCTCAGGGACCCACCTGGATCGGCCAGACCATTTCCATCAACTGGGAAGGCAATCCCAGTGACAATGGGATCTCGGTCGATTACACTGTAGTGGATTATGATTTTTTTAAAACCTTTGATATGGAGATCACCCAGGGAAGAAGCTTTTCGCCTAAGTTCACAACGGATATGGAAGAGGCGTGTGTCATCAACGAATTGGCGGCAGAGCGCATGGGGCTGGAAAATCCCATCGGCGCGAGAATCACTATGAATCACCCGGCATGGGAAGAATCTTTTCGGATGGCGCGTATCATAGGGGTCGTCAAGGATTTTCATGCCCGCACTCTCCACACGGCCGTGAGGCCTTTTGTATTCCGGATGTACAGGCCCTGGCACCAGTATATCTTCGTCAAGATCGACGGGACCCGGGTCCCGGAGGCCCTTGGGGCCATCGAAAATACGTTTAAAGCTTCTGTACCGGATTATCCTTACCGGTTCACGTTTTACGAAGATGCATATAACCGGCAGTATATGTCAGAACATCAGCTCGGCCGGCTTTTCAACGTGTTCAGTCTCCTCTCTATATTGATCTCCTGTTTGGGACTGTTCGGGCTGGCGGCGTATACGACGGAGCAGAAGACAAAGGAAATCGGTATCCGCAAGATCTTAGGGGCTTCGACTCCCGGGATAGTTAAATTAACGACCAGAGAATTCCTGAAATGGATCGCCGTGGCCAACCTCATCGCCTGGCCGGTGGCCTACTTCGTGATGAGTCAATGGCTGAGGGATTTTGCCTACAAGGTCAGCATCGGACCGCTCGTGTACTGTATTTCCGGAGGATTAACTCTTATCATTGCCCTTTTCACAGTCAGTTTCCAATCCATCAAAGCCGCCAAAGCCAATCCAGTGGATAGCCTGAAGTATGAATGAAACAGCGTAAAAAGCAAGGAGCAAAGATAGAGGGAGGCAATAACGCTCGATACCGGATACTCGATCCATGAATCCCGATTAATAATGATTCTTGTTCATCTTTATATTGTCTATTCCATCAATCGGAGGCGGAAATGTTCTGGAATTATTTGAAAGTCACATGGCGGAATATTAAAAGA
>CAZSGR010000108.1:4533-11021 GCA_964606185.1 uncultured Eubacteriales bacterium | reverse complement strand
TCCTTTGGGGCTGAAGATTTGAATCCTGTGATTTCCTGAATCCAGGATATATATTTTCTCCTCTTCATCCATGACCATATCTTCGGGTGAATGAAACGCAAGATTCTCATCTTCGACATCGATTCCTCCGAGCGTTCTTATTAGTTGTATGGAAACCTTGAGATCTTTTCCCCACTTTCCACCCTTTTCGTTGTGAACAATGCGCACACCCTCTTTGGTTTCAACTTTCTGGGAGTATAAAAATGAGAGAGAGAAAAAGAAAATGATAAAAAAATACATCAGCGTATTGAGTTTTTTCATTATTCCACCTCATATCTTAGTGAAAACCTGACCTTATTGTAATCAATCACAAATTTAATCTGTATTCAATTGAGTTTTGAATCAAAAGAGCTTGAAAGATTCTGAACAAAGTCTAAAGATTCTTCCAGACATTTTTGATTTCTTTGAGTTTTTCATAAGCCCAGTCGCGAAGTCTATCTCCGTATAAATAGAAGATGGGGATGGCGATAAGAATAAAGATCGTCGAGCTGATGAGTCCGCCGACTGCTGAAAGAGCTAAGGAAGACCAGATGTATCTTCTTCCCTCTTCCACCTGGACCAGGACCATGGGCAGCATCCCCAGGACGGTCGTGCTTGTCGTGAGAAAAATGGGTCTGATCCTTTCCCTGGCTCCTTTCAAGACGGCTTCGAGGATGGGAAGACCCTCTTTTCTTTTCAAATTGATATGGTCAACGAGTAGAATCGAGTTATTGACGACAATCCCGCCGAGCAGAATGACTCCGATGCGAGCCGACATGTCAAAGTTAAAGTCCGCAATGACAAAGGCGATAAAAACTCCTATCAGAGCCAGGGGAACAGCCAGAAGAATGAAAAAAGGATGGATGAAGGACTCATAAAGGGAAGAGAGAATCATGTAAATGATGATGAGGGAAAAGATGATGGCGAACAGGACCTGTCTTTCCTCTTCCTCAGTTATGCGCCATCTTCGCTCCAGGGAGGCTGAGAAGCCCGGGGGCAGGTCCAATCCTGAAAAAACAGCCTCTCTGTATTTTTCGCCGGCTTTTCTGGGCCCTCTAAATTCCCACTCGATAATCTGCATGAACTGCTGATTCTCCCTGTCTATGGAGCCGACAACAGGCCTCTCCTCTAGTGTCGATATTTCATGCAGCCTCAAATATTTTCCTCTTGGCGTTCTGATAAGGGCATCTTGGAGTCTTTTGAGGTCTATCTTATCCGCATCAGGATATTTCATGGAAATCTGCATCTCTCTTCCGCTGATTTTTATCGGCAGTTTTTGGACTCTTCCATGAATTAGAGGACGAATTTGGTAATAGAGGTAGGGGAGAGTGAGATCATACTTTCCTAAAGCGTCCTTATCGATTTTCAGTATGTATTCGAATGTATCGATTCTCCAGCCATACCGGCTGGATAGTATCCTGACCTCTCTGATTCGAGGATTTCTTTTCAGTGTCCGTTCGAGTGAAGAGGTGATCTCCTTTAATTTTTTCAGGTTATATCCGAAAAACACGATTTGTGAGTCATACCAGGTTCCAGTACTCGCAGAGGTATAATAACTGGTCTGGGGGTCAAATCCGCTGACATAGACGTTTATCCCCGCAAAATTTGTGGCAATCTGGATCAGTTCTTCTTTGAGAGCATAAGGCCGGTAAGAGAATTCAATGTGAGGAGGGAATTTCACCGAGATGGATGCCCGTTCGGGTTCAGCTGTGATCCTTGTCTCCATTTTTTTCTCGTACGTCTTTTCTAAAACCTTATTCTCGAATTTTCTGATGACTTCATCTGTTGTTTCGATAGGAGTTCCAGGCGGCATTCCGATACTGACATAAAGTATCTCCTGGTCGCGCCATCCCCACCATTCGCCTATTGTCACTTCCGTTCTGAACCATTTGTAGCTCCCGTAGAATGCCGCGGTGATCACTAAAAGAACCACGACAGGATAGCGGAGAAGGACTCTTAATGCATCCTCGTAGGCGCCTCGAAATCGTTCTTTTCTCTCCTTCCTGCCTCTCCTGACCAAAGAAGGGCTCAGAGCTGGGATCAGGGAAAAAGATACCAGCAGAGAGGCCGCCAGCGCAGACGCAATCACTATGGCTAAAGGCAAGAAATAAATCTTCATCCGTCCCTGAAAATAGGCAAAGGAAAAAAAGACGCTCATAGTGGTTAAAGTGGCGGCCAGGACAGGAAGGAACACTTCCTTCGAGCCTTTGATGGCGGCTTCCACGGGAGATGCCCCTTGCTCTCTGTAGCGCAGAACATTCTCGAAAACGACAATAGAGTTGTCCACAAAAAGCCCAAAGCCCAGTGCCAGACCACCCATTGTAAGCATATTCATAGAGATTTTCAGGAAATAGACGAGGTTGAAAGTGATCAAGACGGAAAATGCGATGGAAGAAAGGATGAGGAGGGAAGGCTTAAGGCTTCTCAGGATGAGGAAGACAAGAACAAAAATAACGACCAGGATGATTCCCACCAGCCAGTAGAGATGTCGAAGATTTTTTTGGATTTTTTCGCTCTCATCATTTTCAGTCCGGAATATCAGGTCCGGGGGAAGGTTTTTTTTGATCTCTTCCAGCTTCTTTTTAACGGCGTTGGCAACCTTCAGTGTGCTCGTGCCGGGCTCTTTCAAGACTCTCATGGATATTGTTGGCTGGCCGTTTATGCGGTTAATATTGAGAATATCTCCAAATGAGGGAACGGTTTGAGCCACGTCCTTTAATTTTATCGGATTTTCACCTGAGTAGGTGATGACTGTTTCTCCCAATTCCCTGAGTCCCTTCGTTGAACTCTGAATCTTAAAAATGTATTCCTGGCTCCCTCTTTGTATCTTTCCAACCGGAAATGTCTGATTTCTCCTTTGTATCTCCGTAAATATCCAGCCGGGATGAATGTTTAACGCTTTAAGCTTTTCTTCGTTCAATGTGATTTTTATTTCCGGGTCTGACCCCCCTGTGACCTGAACGAAATTGACTCCTTTAATCGAGCCGATCCCGAACTCAATCTTCTCCTTGACGAGTTCTCTCAGCTTTTGAAGAATGTAATCCCCGGAAATGGAACAGTGAAGCAATTCTTCGGCTCTGAATTCATCGGGGACATAAGGTTCGACTTGAGGGGGCGTGACTCCATAGGGAAGTTCGTCTTTTATCCTGGCAAGTTCCTCTCGAAGAGATAGAATGGCAAACTCCATGTTTGTTTTAGGGTCAAATTCCAATTGTATTGTTGAGGAACTCATTCGAGAGGAGGAAGTGACCTTGGTCACACCTTTTATTCTTGTGGCAATTTCTTCCAGGAGAGATGTCACCTGAGTTTGTATTATTTCAGGGGGGACGCCGCTCCAGAATGTCCTGATGCTCAAGCGTGGAAAATCTTCCTTCGGCTGGAGCTCGATGGGAATATTGAGGAAGGAGTAGACGCCGAGGACTAATACGACGATAAATACCATTGCTGTGGCGATAGGCCGATCAATGAATATTTTCATTTTGAGCCTATTCCCTTTTAGCTGACTCCTTTTTATTATAACTTAATCGAATGCAGTTGTCTTATTCAATGTCCATCTGCCGGAAATCTCTTTCACTTGGAACCCCTTATTATTATTTTAATTTAGAGAGAAGAACGAAGCAAGGAAAAGGGAAAAGGGGCCGCATCTCAACATTCGACATTTCACAGAATTGATAGAGTTGAAGG
Organism: uncultured Eubacteriales bacterium; assembly: GCA_964606185.1. GTDB lineage: Bacteria > Acidobacteriota > Aminicenantia > Aminicenantales > Aminicenantaceae > SOIA01. The sequence goes on along the minus strand of CAZSGR010000108.1, from coordinate 7,319 downwards.
GAACAGGTCTGAATATTCATCATTGCTTGATTGAATATTTAATGGACAGCGCGTTTGTTTTCCCGATTAAAGAAGCATTAAAGAATCGAAAATAAGGAAAATGTTAAATATTAAGATGCGGCCCCCATTTTTTTGACAGACTTGTTTTTCAGGGATATAATCAATCCCACTTTAGACAAATCAAAAATAGATTTTCTTCAAGGAGGAATCATGGATAAGAGGGTTAAATTCAGGCTTTCTGGTTTTATGGTTATTTTACTATTTGCAGCACTTCTCATTTTTTCAAGCTGTGCGCAGAAGAGCTATGCTCCGGCTGACCTCGTGCTTCTGAATGGGGATATTTATACAGTCAATCCCGACATGCCCAAAGCGGATGCCATTGCCATCACAGGGAACAAAATTACGGCTGTGTGTAGAAAAGACAGCCAGGCAGAGAGATATGTCGGAGAAGGGACCAGAGTCATTGATTTAGGAGGGAAGTTCGTCACTCCGGGAATGATTGACGGCCACGTTCATTTTAACCGTGCCGGGGCCCTGATCAATGACGCGAATCTGATGACCGTGTCCGATGAATCTGGCTTGAGGAGGGAGATCAAAAGAGTTGCCGGCATCCTGGAGGATGGTGAATGGATAACCGAGGGACTTTGGGGAGCCTATGAACAGTGGGCTTTGGCGGATGCCGGAGAAAAGGAGTCAGAGAAGAAAGAGCCCTGGCGGCCGAACAGGTACATGATCGATGACTTAACTCAGAATAATCCGTGTTTCATCTGCCGCTTTGATTACAGAGAGTGGCTGGCGAATTCAGCGGCACTCAAGGCCGCCGGCCTGGAGAAAGGGGGCGTTGACGGAATGGAGATGGGAAAGGATGGCAGGCCGACAGGAATCATATTCCGACCCTCTCCTGCGTTTGACAGGTTGAGAAAAGCCAGGAAGCCGAAATCGCATAAGAGGCTTCTGGATGAAAACCGGGCTGGACTCAAAGCATTGAGGGAAGCGGGGATTGTTGAGGTTCATGATATTGCCACGCGGGACCAGACAAAGCGTTTCATCGAACTCCAGGAGAATGGGGAGCTGACCTGCCGGGTTTGGCTGCGGCCGGACCTTTCGCGCGGAGCCGAATTGAAAGAGCAAGGTCTCACCATGGGGCTTCACCCGAAGACGAAAGAGAAGGACGCCTGGCTGCGATATGGTGCGTTGAAAGGCTACATCGACGGAATAATGGGAACGCACGGGGCTCTTTTCTTCAAGCCTTACGATGACCAGCCGGACAATTACGGCCACTGGCGCCGACATACTTCAGATGACCCCCAGTTCAAAGAAGGAAACATGGAGAAGATGTACACACTCATCAAGGAGGGATTGGATGCGGGTTTTGTTCCTAATGTCCATGCCATCGGGACCAGAGGCGTGGCTGAGATGCTGGACCTTTACGAGAGGCTAAAGAACGAAGGAGTCGATCTGAAGGGATTCAGAGTCATCCATGCTCAGGTGCTCAGGTCTCAGGACTTTCCCAGATTCAAAGCGCTGAACGTCATTGCTGAAGTCAATCCGTACCATCTCTCGGACGATATGCGGTGGATGGAGGAGAGAATCGGGCATGAACGGTGCAAAGGAGCCTATGCGTTCAAATCGCTGCTCGATAACGGGGCCATGTTGAGCTTTGGTTCGGACTGGCCGGGAACGAGCGCTGCACTCTATCATATGCATCCCAAATACCTGATTTACGCCGCTGTAGCGAGGAAGACTTTGAAGGGGACACCGGAGGAAGGATGGTTTCCCGAGCAGAAAATCTCTGTGGAAGAAGCCATCAAGGCATTCACTATCAATAATGCTTATGCCGCTTTCGAGGATGATATCCGGGGTTCTTTAGAAACTGGGAAACTCGCTGATATCACAGTTTTCGACCGGAATCTGATTAGAATTCCGGAAGCGGAGTTGCTGGATGTGGAAGTCCTGTACACGATCGTTGACGGAAAAATCGTTTTTGAAAAATAAGAGAAGGGGGAAAGCCTTCAAATTCTCAAAATGTGAGGGATGTCCGGTATAATATTTAGATTGACTCTTTTTTCACTAACTGCTATTCTTGGCAAATCAAGTAGATAAGGACTTTCATCAAGAAACAAGAGGAATTCAGCGAAGGTTCATCCAGAGCCAAGGCATGAAAATAAATAAGAATCGGAGGAATCCATGAAGAAAATCGTTTCACTGAGTCTCTTAAGTGTTTTTCTTTTCGGTTTGATGGCTTCACAGGGGTTTGGCCAGAAGGCAACTGATATTCTGGAAAAATATATTGAAGCGTTAGGTGGAAGGAAGCTCCTTTCAAGCATCAAGGACACAAAAATGACAGGAACGTTGAATATCGTTATGGTGGGTATGAGTGGATCACTGACTATATATCATAAAGAGCCAAACATGATGCGCATGGATATGGAGGTAGGGGGAATGGTGATGACCACAGCTTATGATGGCGAGACCGCCTGGTGGACCAACCCGCAAACCGGAGCGACTGAAGAATTGCCTGCGGACCAGGAAGACGAGATTATAAGAATGGCGTATGGAAATGATATCCTCCTCAATCCGGATAAACACGGTGTCACCTACACATTAAAAGAGTCTGAAAACATTGAGGGCAAAGATTATTTTGTGCTGGTTCAGACCTTTTCTGATGGATATGCTCAAACGATGTATATCGATTCCAAAACCTACCTTCCTTATAAAACTGTGGCGACCGTGAATCAGATGGGTGTTGAAGCGGAATCAGAAACTTTTTTATCTGACTATAGAAA
>CAZSGR010000108.1:1498-4433 GCA_964606185.1 uncultured Eubacteriales bacterium | reverse complement strand
CCTGACTAAATCTTCATAGTTTTTATCCTTCCTGAAATGGCAAGGGTAATCCTGTATGTTCCCCATGAATTGGAGATGGTGATTGAGGCCAAATTGGAAACCGTCCCTGATGGATGGAACACGGGACTGTTGTTGGCTTGAAGTGTGACTCCTTGGAGTGAGTATTTTTTCTCCAGTTTCCATTCCTTCTGCTCTTCAGAGTATTTCTCGATAGTATAACTTTTAGCGTCGAACCCCACCCTGACCTTAATCCCCTCAAAAATGGCTTTATACCTGGCGTAGTTCAGCCGGGAATGGACTTCCCGGACAGCACTTTGAAGCCTGTACTTCGGGGCTTTATTCAGGAAGGAGGCGGATACTGCGACGGCTATCAAGGCGAGAATGGAGAGGGAGATGATCGTTTCCGTGAGTGAAAATCCTTTTTTTTTGGTTAAAGGAAAGCGTCTTTTTGAATTTCTCATTTAAAACTCTCTCCACTCAAGAAGTTTAAAGAAAGAAAGGAAAAGAACGGGTTTTAACGTCCGCGGGGCATCCTGGGTGAGTTCATCCAACTCTGAGAGCCGCTCATCAAATGTGAGATGGAGTGCGTTATCATTGGATGAATAGTCTGAAACCTGGAGGCTGCCCAGGATGTGGACTGTTTTGTTCTCTCCTTCTATTGAAAATCCTTCGCCGGAGGCTGTGATTGATGCCTGGATTTTCAACTCGTCGGAAGAGTTTTCATCGATGACAATTTTTCCTTCACTTTCCGCATTTCCCAGAATATCCTGTCCGGTCGCAAAAATATTCAGTTGTGAACCGGAATCTCTGGCATAGGGCACTTCATCCATCCATTTCACTCCCTGGTGGATGAGGTGGGAGGACAGGGTGATCCTATCCGATGAGATGATCGTCAGGTTGATTCCTTTGAGAATGGAGGGAATCTCTTCTTCTGTGACCAGGACTGCCCGGCCGGAAGGTTCGATTATTCCTCCGCCGAGTGATTGTATCTTTCCGTTGACGATGATGATTCCCCTGGGGGAAAGGTCGAAAGACTGGGTTTCCTCGGGAGTCACAAATATCGTTTGGCTTTTCTGGGGACAGTACTTGAGCATCCAGCAGGCGTCCTCTCTGAGGAATGAGACGACCTGGAATCCCTCTTCGATAGCGAGGATCATTTCTTCAAGGTCTCCCTGGACATAAATTCCTCCCAGTCCCAGGTCGTCTTTGATGAGATAGACGCCTTCAGGTATAGGCTCGTTCGACTCCTCTAAACCGAGAGCGATTCGAAGGATACGGTTTGACAGGTCGAAAGGGCTAAAAAATTTTATTTTCAGTGCTTTTTCAAGCTGGGCATGCGCATCTTTGGGGAGAAGGTCGCCTTCGGAATGGATTATTTGTTGTGGGATGAGATTCTTTCTTGAAGGTGTGAGTGTGATTTTATTCTTTTCCAAAAACTGCTCTTTTTGTTCGGATTCAAACTCTTTGTCTATGAGAATCGGGAGAGAGGGGAGGGGAATGTGGCCGGCGAAAATTCCAAGGGCAGCTTCGAGGGAAGATTCCCTTATGTGTTTGAAATTCCTGATTTTTCCTTCAGAAAGGACAGATGTCCTGTAAACAGCCTTGAAATAGTCCTCGTTTTCTTCAATCTGTTCAAGGGAGAAGTTTGTGGTGCTTTTCCATCCCAGATTCTCCCAATCCTGGTCGGTCTGAAGAGGAAGTTTTTGGCCGACGAGCTTTTCGACTGTTTCTACACCCCGGTTCTGTGCATCAGTCCAAAGCTTGCTTAACTCTTCAGGTGATAGAAAAACCAGAGAGGGACTCTGTGTCAAAGAGCCGAGAAGTTGGTTGAAGCCGTGTTTTATCCCGTTCTCCGAAGCATAATCCAGCAGAGTCGAATTCTTTTTGTAGGCACTTATCCGGAGATAAATGCCGGTGAAATAGAGCATGCTTAATCCCAGAGTCGAGAAAATCATGAAGAGAAAGACCGAGACAAGAGTTGTGGCGCCTGTAGTTTTCCTCTTCTTCCGCTTAACGGGTGAGGGACAGTGCTGCATTTTTCGGAAATACGGAAATTTCATAGAATTTCTCCTTGTTCGTTTTGAGTTGAAGACGCAATTTCACAAGGTTTGCGGCCTTATCCATATCGAAGTCAAAGAAAGCCGTTTCTTCCAGAAGCGGCTGGGCCGGGCTGGAATTGACCTTTCTTCTCAGGATTGGCTTTTTTTCGTCAAGGTAGAGAGAGATCTTTTTGACAAGGATGATGGACGCTTTTTCCTTATTGAAGGAAAAAATCAAGGGAGAAGAGAGCACTATGCTCTCTTCGTCCACCGAAGATATGGATAGGACCTCTCCGTTGAGAGAGTCAAAGATGCATATGTCTCTTCCTTTTTTGAGTTCGGATGTGCTCTCAAGCTGGATTCTCGTCTGCCCCTCAACCAGATCGTTGCAGAGGGACAGTTCCTTTTCGTTGCTGAGGATGATGAGACTGCCGCTGTCTTCCGAGATTCCTTCTAGAATCCCGAGTTGAATGGGGTCGAAAAGCCCTGCACCGCCCAGGTGAAGGTCTGTTCTCATTTTGTCCAATGCCGCGAGCACCGCTTCTCTGGCCTCTTCTTTCTCTTTGAGCTTGAAAAAGAGATTTCGGGTCCGGCTGAAAATCTCAAAGCAGGTGAGGACAATTATCAAAAACAGGGAGAGGCTGATCAGGCATTCGATTAGAGAAAATCCATTTTTTGAGTTATTGAGCCGTTTTGTGTTTTTCATATGGTGTTAATTTTAGGTTTATCCCGATTGTCTCTTTTTGATTTCATATTCAGTTAATTTTTAAGTTTGTCCCAGGTGGTTTTTGTTGATGTCATTGCAGATGCAGCGAAGCAATCTCGTTCTTTCCTGTCATTGCGAGTGAAGCGTGGCAATCTCATACAGATTTTATTGAGGACAAGGCACGGCAATC
>CAZSGR010000108.1:0-1398 GCA_964606185.1 uncultured Eubacteriales bacterium | reverse complement strand
GGGGCGTTGTAATCTCATCCTTTCGTGTCATTGCGAGTGAAGCGTGGCAATCTTCCTTTCCTGTCATTGCGAGCGCAGCGTGGCAATCTCATAAAAAAGGAACAAAATTCCTTATGCGCAAAACGTGCCAGAACTGGCGGCTGGTTTTCAGGGGAAAAGCGGGAAGTCTAAGACAAAATGTCAACTTTTGGAGAAAAAGAGAGAATGAATGATGAATAATTCTGTCTACGCTGGTTGACAGAAAAAAAGGATCAGATGAAGGAGCTAATCGGAGTAACTGATTCAGTGAGGTTATATGCGAATAAATTAATAGCTGTGGACTTAGGTGTGGGACACTAAGGTATTCTTTTCAAGGCTTCGAGCTTCTTTTTCGGTGGGGATTTCTATGGTCTTATTGAGGGAGACCGAGACTTCCTCTTCTGTTTCGAATTTTGTCCCGCACTTCCCGCAGAAAAGCGTGTCGTCAGGGTTGTCACCCTGACACTTCGGGCACTTCATTTCCCGTGGTTCCTTTGCTTATTCGGCAAAAGAATATCAATTCAAGAGGAGTGTGTCAAACCAGGAATTTCTAAAAGAGAAGCTATTTATTTGTCAGATCGCTTAAAAATTAAGCTTGATTCCGGCTAGGACAACAAGTCCTCCCAGGTTAAGTTCAAGAGTCTCGTCTGGATTAAAGGGAAATTCAACATCTTTTGCTTTTGCCAAAATATATCTTCCCTCACCAAAAAAGGATACATTACTGCCAAAATTAATATTTATTCCAGCTCTACCATGAAATCCGAATGTGGAAACATCTGTTTCCTCAAAAAAGACTTCAGTAATTTCTACAGTGTGCTGTGTATTAAGAATTGGCGGCCATGGACTCTCCTCGTATCTGGCGTCATAAAGTAAATCTACAGTCGCTTTGATGTAGCTTCCTCCTCCACCGATATAAATGTCTAATGGACCACTTGTTAGAGGATGTATATTGATCCCACCGCTGAATATCATTTTTTTAACATTCGGCTCGGTTTCGATGATATCAGTTGCATAGCTGTCCCAGTCAAATTCATGGGGGACTTCTATCCCCAGCTCTCCCCATGATGGCTTAGAGTAGTAAATGAAGCTCCCGGTGAGTTCTATGTTCGGCGTTATAAAGATTCCCAAACCTCCACCAAAACCGATTCCACTACTCGATTCATATTTGTCAAAAATCCAAAAATCTTCACTTCGATATAGAAAACTGTATTGATGATCAGATATTTCTTGAGTCATGAAAAACATGCCAGCTGCCATAATATTGAATTTTATTCTGCTTGTTGTGGCCGGCCTGGCTTTTTGTGGTCTTGGTTTGATTGCGGGTTTGGCAGGCTTGCGAACGGGTTCTTTTTTTGGCACCGGTACGGGTGCTTCTTCAAC
>CAZSGR010000107.1:0-11081 GCA_964606185.1 uncultured Eubacteriales bacterium | reverse complement strand
TGTTTATTATGAGTATAATCAATGTTATTCTGGAAGAAAATTGAGGGAACTCCAGGGAAAGTAAATGGGGTCAGGCCTCAGTAACTTCAGCAACTTCAGTAATTGTAAGGAAATTTGAGATCAAGCCTTATTCAAGGGAGACTTGGGAGTTTAAAGATGGAAAATCGACGTTTCATGATGACGAAACCTGAATTTGCAAAACCTGACACAATGACTTAAGTTTCTGAGGCCTGACTCCAACTTACTCAGAGATAATTTTCTTTAATTCCTCTTTGAGCGGTGGGATGACTTGAAAAAGGTCCCCGACAATCCCGAAATCAGCCACTTTAAATATAGAAGCTTCAGGGTCCTTATTCACAGCAACAATGAATTTAGAGGAAGACATCCCCGCCAGATGCTGTATCGCGCCTGAAATGCCGAAAGCCATGTACAGATTCGGAGAAACCGTTTTTCCGGTCTGCCCGACCTGATGCTGATGGTCTATCCACTCCGCGTCGACCGCTGAACGAGAGGCTCCGACAGCAGAGTGAGGGATGATAGAGGTTAGCTCCTTGAGAAGGTCAAAGTTCTCCGGACCTTTCATCCCTCTTCCGCCAGATATGACAACATCCGCCTCTGTCACATCCATCTCGGCGCCTTCTTCTCTCAAACTCTCATCGACCTGTCCTTTGACCTGGTCTTCAGGAATAACCACATCCTTTTTGACCACTTCCCCTTCTGTGGCTCCGGGCTCAAGAAGAGGAAAAATATTCGGCCTCAGAGAGGCGATTTGCGGAGAAGATTTAAAGGAAATGGTGGCCAGGGCTTTGCCGGCAAATATCGGACGGGTCACCTCCAGCTTCCCCGCTTTGCAGGCCGTGACAGTGCAATCAGTAGCCAGGCTGACACCTAATTTTGCAGCCACCCGTGGAGCCAGATCCTTTCCCATCGAGCTTGCGGAAAAAAGTATGATCTCGGGCTTTATCTCTTCAACCAAGGACACGAGAGCCTGGGAGAAACCCGAGGCTGAGTAATGACTGAGGAGAGTATTTTCGAGCACATATACTTTCGAGGCGCCAAAAGGAAACACTTCCGACGCCAGCCCCTCTATCCCATGCCCAATGAGGACGGCATGGGCTTCTGTGTTCAAGTCCCCTGCTCTCCTCTTTCCTTCAGACAGCACCTCAAGGGAAGATTTTTTAACTTTTCCTTCTCTTGTCTCTATGAATACTAAAATCATTTCATGCCTCCCTTTAAATCACCTTGGCTTCTTCGTGCAAGAATTTCACCATTTGCTTCGCTGCCTCTTCCGGGTCCTCCTCTATGACTCTTCCGGCTTGCCGTTGAGGAGGGCTCTCCATCTTGGTGACTTCGAGAAGCGGAGCGATGTCTTCATCCTTGAGGTCCAGGTCGGCAAGAGTGACAACAGGAATCTCTTTCTTTTTGGCCGCCATGATCCCCTTTAATGTTTCATACCGAGGCTCATTCAGCCCCTTCTGCGCACTGATGACTGCGGGTAAAGAAAGCGAAACTTTTTCAAGCGCCCCCTCTATTTCACGATGTGCGGTTCCCTTATTGCCTTCAATCTCCAGCTTTGTCACCACGTTGGCCTGAGGGAGACCCAACAGCTCGGCCACCATGGAAGGGACCTGAGCGTTGTCTGCGCCGACAGATTGCTTTCCAAACAAAAGCATAGTATGGTCGGCAAATTTCTTCTCCATAGCACGGGCAATAATCTTTGCTGTTCTCAGCCCATCGTAAGTCTCGGGCGTTTCATCCTTCAACAGCACTGCTTCATCCGCCCCCATAGCAAGACATTTCTTCAGAGTCGTCAGTGCCTCCTCGGTCCCGACCGTTATGACTGTGACCTTTCCGCTACCGGCCTCTCGCAAACGAAGGGCTTCTTCGACGGCGTACTCATCATAAGGACTCAGAACAAAGCTTAAGCCTTCTTCGTTAATTGTGTTTGTCTCATGGTCGATCTTTATCTTCGATTCGGTATCAGGAACTCTTTTTACAAAAACGTAGATGTTCACTCGTTCCTCCTTTACCAATTTGTCTCGTTTCGGATACTAGCATCGAAACGAAACGATCAAGATGAGCAAGAGGGACAACAATCCTCACCACTTTTTAAATCCTACACACTTTTCATCGAGTGGTGCCGAGTTGTCTATCTTGGCCTTTTCTCGCCTCTTATTTAATAAATCCAATCCCTGTTGCAATTTTCGGTCAGCCCTCGAACCTCTTCAGGACAAGAGAACCGTTTGTCCCCCCGAATCCAAAAGAATTCGCCAAGGCATATCGAACTTCAGCCGGACGGGCTTTGTTCGGGACATAATCCAGGTCGCATTCCGGGTCAGGATTCTCATAGTTGATGGTTGGCGGCATAATCTGGTTCTTCAGACAAAGAGCTGAAAAACCCGCTTCCACTCCTCCCGCTGCACCCAGGAGATGGCCTGTCATGGATTTTGTCGAGTTGACGGCAATCTTGTACGCATGATCGCCGAATACTTTTTTTATGGCAGCCGTTTCGACTTTATCGTTGTAAGGCGTGGACGTGCCATGGGCATTGATATATTCTATTTCCTCAGGATTAACCGCTCCATCCGCAAGAGCCCTTGACATGCATAGCACGGCCCCATCTCCTTCCAAAGAGGGGGCTGTCACATGGTAAGCATCTGCGCTCATCCCGTATCCGACAACTTCCGCATAGATATTCGCTCCCCGCTTCATGGCGGCTCCGAGTTCTTCCATTATGACAATTCCCGCTCCTTCGCCTATGATAAATCCATCCCGCTCCGCATCGAAGGGACGAGAGGCTCTCTCTGGCTCTTCATTCCTGACAGAAAGGGCCCGCATAGCGCAAAAACCCGCCAGGCCAAGGGGAGTAATGGGGGCTTCTGCACCGCCAGCGATCATGATATCTGCATCTCCTCTGGCGATGATGCGGAAAGAATCGCCGATCGCATGGGTGCTGGTCGTGCAGGCGGTGGCTGTGGCAGAGTTCGGGCCTTTGGCTCCGAATTTTATGGAAATCTGGCCTGAAGCCTCGTTGATAATGGTCGCGACCAGAAAAAAAGGAGAGACGCGTCCTGGCCCCTTTTCGAGCAGTGTCCTGTGCGTATTTTCGATAGAACCGATCCCTCCGATTCCCGACCCTACGTAGACGCCGGTCCTCTCTCCCCTCAGGAAAGCGGCATCCTCCCCGGAATCTTTAACAGCAAGTTCTGCCGCCACAAGTGCAAACTGGATGAACGGGTCCATCTTCCGCGCGTCTTTTTTATCGATGAAATTGAAGGGGTCAAAGCCGGGGATCTGGCCTGCGATCTGACTCGTGTAGTCAGAAACATCAAACCTGGAAATCCGGCTTACTCCACATTTTCCCTGGAGGAGGGCCTCCCAGCTTTCTTTCGTCCCAATTCCTAAAGGAGAGACCAGACCGATTCCTGTAATGACAACCCGTCTTTCGGCAGTTCTGTTTTGACTGGAGGGAGGAATTCCCATCGGAAACTTATTCGTTCTTCTTTCTTATTTGACGGTGGTCAAAATATAGTCCATTGCCTTCCCAACGGTCGTCAGCTTCTCCGCTTCTTCATCAGGAATATCCATGCTGAATTCATCTTCCAGAGCCATAACTAATTCGACCGTATCCAGAGAATCAGCGCCTAAATCATCGATGAAAGACGCCTCTTCTGTAATCTGATCTTCACTGATGCTGAGTTTGTCAGACACGATAGATTTTATCTTCTTCAGCAATTCTTCTCTTTCCATGTTTCTCCTCCTCAAAAATTAATTTTGTTCCTAAATTATATTTGTTACGGCACCATAAACATTCCGCCGTTGACATTAATAACCTGACCTGTGATGTAGGCAGCCTCATCAGAGAGCAGAAATTTCACAACGTGGGCTATCTCATTAGGAGTTCCGAACCTTTTTAAGGGAATCAACTCGACGAACATATTCTTGACCGAGTCAGGAAGATTCTCGGTCATCGGAGTGGCGATGTATCCAGGCGCCACCGCGTTCACTGTGATCCCCCGCGACGCCACTTCCCTGGCCAGAGATTTGGTGAACCCTAAAACTCCAGCCTTAGAGGCAGCGTAGTTGGCCTGGCCGACATTCCCCATCAACCCGACGACCGAAGAGATGTTGACGATTCGGCCATACCGATTGCCAATCATATGCCGTATAACGGCTTTTGAAAAATTAAAAACACCTTTCAAGTTCACAGCGAGAACCGAATCCCATTCTTCCTCTTTCATTCTCATCAAAAGATTATCCCGGGTTATTCCTGCGTTATTGACCAAATGATCAATCTTTTCATGGTCTTTCACTATTTTCTCTGCCACATCCATAACCTGGTCCATCCGGGAAACATCCACGCTGAAGACAGCCGTTTTTCCCTTATTCTGGACAATTTTCTGCGCGACTTCCTCGAGTTTTTCTTTTTGAATGTCCACGAGGATTGTTTTGGCGCCTTGCTTGGAAAGCTCCAGGGCGATGCTCTCACCGATCCCCTGAGAAGCGCCTGTCACGATTGTCACTTTATCTTTAAAGACCATCTTATCCTTTAGCTTGGCCAAGACTTTGAGCCAGCTCGACTATGTCGTGTTGAATCTTATCCTGTACCTTATTCAGCACAAAATCCTTGGCCAGCCCAATGGCATTTTTCACAGCATTGGAGTTCGAGCGTCCATGTCCGATTATACAGACACCATTTATCCCCAGCAACTGAGCTCCTCCATACTCTGTGTAATCGACTTTTTTATAGATTCTTTTTAAATTCCTTTTCATCAAGAAAAGTCCGATTTTGGCGAAGAAATTCTTCATAATCTCAGTTCGAGCAAAGTAGGAAAAGGTCTCCACAACACCTTCGCTGACTTTCAAAGCCACATTCCCTGTAAATCCGTCACTGACTATGACATCGGCTTTCCCGGAGTAGATGTCTTTTCCTTCAACATTTCCGATAAAATTGAGCGGAGAATCCTGCAATCTTTCGAAAACTTCTTTGGTCAACTCATTTCCTTTTACCTTTTCTTCTCCTACACTCATTAAGCCGATTCTCGGTTTTTTTATCCCCATTACGCTCCCCATGAAAGTATGGCCCATGACAGCGAATTGCTCCAGGTGGTGTGGGCGGCAGTTGACGTTGGCCCCCACATCTATAAGGAGGGTCAGCCCTTTTATATTCGGAATGAGGAGAGAGAGAGCAGGCTTTTCGACACCTTTTAAAGCCCCGAGTATTTTCTTGGAAATGTAAACCACTGCGGCTGTGTTCCCCATGCTGACAAAAGCGTCTGCTTCCCCATCCTTGACCAGCTGTGCTCCTATCCGGATGGACGATTTCTTCTTTCTCCGTATAGAAAGGATGCCCTCTCCCATATCAATAGCTTCGGCCGCATTGATGATGGTCACATTGGATTGTGAATGGTTGAATCTATCGAATTCTTTTTTGATAAGGTCTTCAACGCCCACGAGGAGGACCTCTGTCTTGTACTCCCGGGAAGCTTTTATCGCCCCTTCCACTGTGACTCTGGGGCCGAAGTCACCCCCCATCGCATCAACAGCCACTTTCATTTGACTCTCTTATCAATCTTCAGAACCCTCGATAACCTGTCTTTCTCCGTAAAAACCACACTCGGGACAGGCTCTGTGAGGCAACTTCGGGTTGCCACAGTTGGAACACAGGGATAATGAAGGAATAGAGAGAGCATCATGGGCCCTTCTCTTCTTTTTTCGTGAATGAGAATGTCTTCTTTTCGGGTTAGCCATTTATCCTTTATCTCTTATTAAACTTTTAAGTTTTTCGAGGCGAGGATCAGAGCTTTTTGTTTCACAGGAACATTCACCGCTCTGGATGACCTTGCCACAGATAGGGCAGATCCCCTGGCAATCCTCTGAACAGAGCGGTTTAGGCGGAAACACAAGGTTCAACTGCTCTAAAACCACCCCTTGAATATCTATCTTGGAGCTGTAGTAAAACATCTTGTTGACGTCTTCATCCTCCAGACGTTCCCTCAGATTTTCGAGTTCCTCAGGAAGATAGACCAGGTCAAAATTGGAATCCACCGGGAACTCAAAAGGAGCAAGACAACGGCTGCAGACAAAACTGATACAAGTGGTGATCTTCCCTTTTATAAAAATCTCTTCTCCGATTTTGGTAACCGTGAGCTCGGCATGAACAGGCGCCAGAAATACAGCCTCCTCTTCCACAAGGGTCTCGCTGAAGAATTCAAAATCCTTCGAGATTTTCATCCCTTCTTTGGGCAGCCGATCAATATCTATAATCATTTTTCTGTCCGTTTCTATCAAATAAGTCATCCTATTATACCATCTAACTTTCCTTTGTCAACTGAGGTCGTCTGAGGTCATTTTGGAGATTAGGCTTTGATAACTTTGATGTTTTCGGAGTCAGGCCTTCTCAGAAGAGAATAAGGGATCGAGTGAAGAGGTCCCGTCTCAACGTTTGACGTCTCAAGGGGAATAGATTGCGTCTCAACATTTGACATCTCAATATCTTCCATTTTTTACAACATTGGGCATCAAGGAAAAACCCTTTAGATTAATTGATTCTCTTCCTTTCTGTGTGTTGTAGTCATAGAATTACCCGCATAAAATGGAAGAGGTCCGATTAATATCCCTTTGAAAAATGCCGAAAGTTGAGACGCGATCCCTTTTGCTTTTAGGGCCCCCGATTTTTCTCCTTTCAAGGCCTGCCCCCAATTCTTAGGTTATGAAATTTATCAACGCCTGACCCTAACGACTGAAGTTTTTGAGGGCTGACCACATTAGTGCTATAATGAACGCCTGGATGCAATGAAGGGAAAAAAGCTCTATTTGATAGACGGCAATTCTCTTGTCTATCGTTCCTATTATGCCATCCGCTTTCTCTCCAATGCAAAAGGATTTCCGACCAATGCTATATTCGGGTTCATCAGTATGCTCAAAAAATTTATAGAGAGGGAAAAGCCTCACTATCTTGGGATCGTTTTTGATGTCAAGGGCCCGACCATACGTCACAAGGCCTTCAAGGACTACAAGGCTCACCGCAAACCCATGCCAGAAGACCTGGTGGTTCAGATCCCAATCATAAAAAAAGTCATTCAGGCCATGAACATCCCTTTTTTTGAGCACGAAAACTATGAAGCCGATGATGTGTTGGGAAGCCTGGCCCACAAAGCCTCCAAAAAGCAAATCCCTTCCGTTATTGTCACGACCGACAAAGACATCTTCCAGTTAGTGGACAAGCTGACCAGCGTCTACAACCCTGTAAAGGATATCTATTTGGATGAAAGAAAGGTGAAGGAGCTCTTCGGTGTTTCGCCCTCTCAAGTGACGGACGTCCTGGCCTTATGGGGAGATCCCTCGGATAACGTTCCTGGAGTTCCGGGAATCGGCGAAAAAATTTCTAAATCACTTATCACTCAATTTGGCTCATTGGAGAATCTGCTTGATAATCTGGACCAGATCGAAAAGGCGCCTCTTCGAGATAAGATTAAACAGAACCTGGACCAGTTGAAACTGAGCCACCAGCTGGTGACTATCGAAAAAGGCCTGACTCTCAAGTTCAGTCTGGAGGACTTAACCCTCTCCGAGCCAAACCGCGAAGAATTGATCCCGATCTTGCAGGAATTAGAGTTCTCCTCGCTCCTTTCCGAATACATGCAAAAGGCAGAAAGCGAAAAAAAACGATACAAGATCATTCTCGAAGAAGAGGAGCTGCGAAAACTCGTTTCGCGGATTAAAAAGGAAAAATTTGTGTCGCTCGATACAGAAACTGATAGTCCTCACCCCACCCGGGCGAATCTAGTCGGCATGTCATTCTCTGTGAAGGACAACCAAGCCTACTACCTCCCCCTCCGTCATGATTACCCGGATGCGCCGGAGCAAGTGCCGAAGGAGAAGGCTTTTCGCCTTCTGGAAGGCATGCTCACTGACCCGGGAATTAAAAAAATCGGGCAGAATATCAAATATGACTATATCGTCCTCAAAAAGGAGGGAGCCCAGCTCCAGGGGATTGACCTGGATTCCATGGTCCTCTCTTATCTCTTAGAGCCAAACTGGGGCAAACACAATTTGAACAAGCTGGCCTTGAACTATCTCCAGGTTCAGGCTATCCCCTACGCGGACATCGCCGGAAAAGGGAAAAGCGAAGTCACGATCAATGCTGTTCCTGTAGAGAGAGTGACTCCCTATGCGTGTCAGGACGCCGACCTGGCTCTTCAGCTTTCTGCCCTCCTCTGGTCCAAAGTCAAAAAAGAAAAGCTGGATTCGCTCTACCAAGAATTCGAGCTTCCCTTGATCGAAGTACTCGCAGATATGGAAATGTGGGGAGTGAAAATCGACACAAAAGCCCTCAAAAGACTATCCGAAGAGCTGCAATCTGATCTCGATCATCTCCGGAAAAAAATCCACAAGCTTGGCGGTGAAGAATTTAATATCAACTCCCCCCAACAGTTGGGATACATTCTTTTCGATAAGCTCCAACTCCCGGCAACAAGAAAAACAAAAAAAACAAAAGGCTATTCAACGAACATGAGCATTCTCCAGGAACTATCCCCTATCCACCCCATCGCGGAACACACCCTGGAATACAGGCAGCTCTCCAAGCTTAAATCAGGCTATGCAGACTCCCTCCCCCTCCTGCTCAACCCTGAGACAGGGAGGATCCACACCTCCTACAATCAGACAGTCACCGCAACCGGTAGGCTTTCAAGCAGTGATCCAAATCTACAGAACATCCCCATAAGGGGGGAGTTGGGACAAAGGTTCCGGCAGGCTTTTATCCCTGAGAAAGGGCACCTCTTTCTCTCTGCCGATTATTCACAGATTGAGCTCAGAGTCCTGGCTCATCTCTCAGACGACCCGGCTCTGATCGAGACTTTCCTCCACGACAGAGATGTCCACACAGAGACAGCCGCACGCGTATTCGGTGACTCATCAATCCTTTCCAAAGAGGAGCAGCGAAGGAGAGCGAAAATCATCAATTTCAGCATGATCTACGGAGCATCGGCCTTTTCCCTTGCGAAAGAACTGGAAACTTCCAACTCAGAGGCCCAGAGTTTTATCGACCTCTACTACGCGAAGTATCCGAAAGTCCATGAGTTTCTGGAGAACAAGGTCCAAGAGGCTCAAGAAAAGGGATGCTCCGAAACTCTCTTTGGACGGAAACGTCAGGTGCCCGAGCTCAAGCAGAAAGAGAGGTTCGCTCAGCAGGCCGGCCGCCGTATTGCTCTCAACACTCCCATCCAGGGCACGGCGGCGGATTTGATGAAAAAAGCCATGATCAGTGTCTGGCGTGAAATAAAGAGACGAAACTTGAAGTCAAAAATGATCCTTCAGGTTCACGATGAGCTGGTCTTTGAAGTGCCTGACAAGGAAAAAGATATTCTGGAGCCCCTTGTTCGGGAAAAAATGGAAAATGTCTTCCCGCTAAAAGTCCCTCTGAAGGTTCACTTAGAATGGGGAGTGAATTGGGCCGAGGCCAAATAGTTTGGGATCACATCTTAACATTTAACATTTCTTTAGAAATGTAAAGGGGATGATTTTCCTGTTTCCGGATTTAATAAAAGACTATTCGCATACAGGACTCTACTTTTATAGCCAATAAGCCAACTCAGGATGGGAATCAGAAGACAGCGCTCTTCTCTCAATTTTTAACTGGGGAAATGTTAAATGTTAAGACGCGACTCCTATCAAACTATCAAAGTTGTTTCTTGTAGACGCGAAATTTTTTGTAAAGCTTTCCGCCCATTCTCTCCATTTCCGCCCTTATCCGCACATTTTCCTCCATCTCATGATGCGTGTCCATGATCTCCATGCCCGCTTCCTGAGCTGAAATTACCATCTTGATCCCCATTATCGCATCCAACCCCCGACCGCGATACTTCTCCTTGATGGCCCCGAGGAGCAGGTCGAGCTGTTTGGTCTTCTTCGCCGCGCGCAAAACCTTTAAGAATCCGAAAGGAAGAAGGCGGCCTCTGGCCTTCTGGATGCCTTCGGTCATATCCGGCATGCCCACGACAAAGGATGCCACTTCGCCTTCTATCAAAACGGCCTTCAAAAACCTCGGGTCGAGAACGGGTAAGTACCGTGCTGCCAGGGTCTTCATCTCTTTTTCGCTCAACGGTGTATATCCATAAATGTTCCCTGCCAGGTAGCATTCATTCATCAAGCTGAGAATCGGGACAATCCAGGGCTTTATATTTTTTTTCTTCTTGAATTCGAGAAGCTCGAAATTTCCCCGCTTTTTGGCTCTCTCATAAATCCTCTTATAGAATTCCGGAACTTCCTTGGGCACATCAAGCTTGTAGACAAAATAATCCACATCTTTGGTGTATCCCTGTTTCTCTACCAGGGAAGGCATCCACTCGAAATTATAATATGTGGCTATGGTGGCTCGATTCTCGAATCCTTCGATCAAAAATCCCTCAGGGTCTTGGTCTGAAAATCCATAGGGGCCAACGATTTTTGTCATTCCTTTGTTCTTCGCCCAATCTTCGACGTGATTCAAAAGAGCGCGAATGACCTCTTCCTCTTCCCCTGTTTCCAGATAGCCAAACCGGACCGTTTTCTCGTTCTTGTGCTCATTGTAGCGAGAATTGATGATTCCCATGACCCGCCCGACGGCTTCCTCCCCACGAAAAGCGAGGAGGATAATCGTGTCGCAATACGAGAAAGCTTCGTTCTTCTTCGGGTTAAAGTATTTCCATTCGTCCATGTAGATGGGATGCACCCAATTTTGATGATTCGCGTGAATCTTCTCCGGAAGATAAATAAACTTTTTTAAATCCTTGCGTGTTTTGACTTCTCTTATTTCAATGTCCATTGGCATTCCCCTAAACCTTATCCTATATTACATTAGATGGTAAAAATCAATAAAAAAAGGTAGGTTGAGGTCTCGTCTTAATATTTGACACTTTTCATTTCTCTGATTTTTCTATTGTTCGCCATTCATAACAACAGAAGGCTTTTCTGTTTAATTCAATCTAGAAGTATTGAATGTTAAGACCCGGCCCTTATCAACTATATCAAGAAACTTGGGGACGTTCCCTCAATTTTCTTCCAGAATAACATTGATTATACTCATAATAAACAGGTTA
>CAZSGR010000106.1:0-11183 GCA_964606185.1 uncultured Eubacteriales bacterium | reverse complement strand
GTCACAGGCGGAAGCCCCTCGACAACCAGGACAACGTTTCTGGTCTCTTCTGTCATTTTTGTCTTATCACATTCCCGCCAGTTCCATCTGCGGCACAGCACTTCCTTGTCATCAGAGTAAATGACTTCTCCCTCTTTTGCGGTTTCTGTTTCATCAGAATTGAGGGCAGTAAAACGCTCATCTCCTCCAGCAAACCGTAAAACTATATCTCCATCCACTTTCGCCGCATCATCTCCACCCGCGGGAACCATGTGTTTTACAGAAATGTAATTATAGATATCGACGATTTTACTGATAGGCCGCAAATCAACACCTTTCAGAATCATGCGGTAAAGACTCTCCACTGAGCTCTTGTACTTCTTCGGCTTAGCGCCAAAGACCGAATATGCCTTTCTCCAGGATTCTATTTTTGGTTCCTGAGAGAGAGTCTCTGTATTGTAATTTTCTCTAATTTCTTTTTCCCTTTTCCGGATTAATTCAATAATCTCATCGGCTGAGCCGGTGTTGTCAATCTGCCTGGCAATGACTACACCCAGGTTTAACCCAGGAAACGTCTCGAAAATCTGACTGTCTACCTTTAATTTCATCGGTTCTTTTTCAGATAGGGTGTGTAAAATACACGGGAATGGAAGAAGCGACCTTGAAGATTTAGCCTCTGTGAACCGTCCACCGAGGGAAGCCGATGAAATCGGCCGCCGAGTATGTTTGAGAAGCTCAGGACAGTGGATCCCGAAAACACGCCACTTTTGCCCCAGCGAGTCAAAAGCGGCTCGGTTTCAGGCTCCGCTCTCCTCACCTCTTCGGTGAGGAACCATGCCCGCTCCGCCTTCAAACGGTTTTCTTCCCACTGCCCTTCGCTTATCCACTGAGATGGACGGTGAGGGAATGGCGTTAAAAATCTGAAGGGAGCGATGCCTTTTCCGTGTATTTTAGTCATTCAATTACCCACACAAAATGGAAGAAAACTCTTTCATTACTCCGATCCCTTCAATAAAAATAACAGCCGCTTCGAAGGCCAGGCATTATTGGATAGGAAGACGAACAATCAAAACCAGAAACATTTCTTCCTACGATGACAAAGCCTGATCCCAGCTATGACAGGCAATGGATAAAGCGAAATCACATCAGGATCTCCGCTGCCTTGGATGCAATCAACTCCCAGGCCGCCCGAACATGTCGCTCTTGAGTGGCTCTCGCCGCAATGGTCATCCGGAGCACATATTTTCCTTTCAAGGAAGTGTGCGTTAAAAAAACCTTTCCTGTCTGATTCAAACTCTCCAGAAGCTGTTTGTTCAAATCACTGAGAGCCTCTTCGCCACGCCCATCATTCAATCGAAAACAGACAAGGCTGAAATCCACTGGAGCCATGAGCTCAAAAGCGTCGTGCTCTTCCACCCATCCCTTGAACAACTGGGCCAGGCGGATATGCTCACCCACAATTTTTTGAAGCCCCTCCACTCCGTAAGAGCGAATGACAAACCACAGCTTCAGCGCTCTGAATCGTCTGCCCAGTGGAATTCCCCAATCCCGGAAATTCTTCACCTGTGCGTCAATCCCCGTTTTCAAATACTCCGGATGAATCTCAAATGTTCGGATCAACGCCCCGGGATCTTTAACAAAATAAGCGGAACAATCAAAGTTTGTCAGCATCCATTTATGAGGATTAAAAACGAAAGAGTCCGCATTTTCGGCTCCTTCGACAATCCACCTTTTCTCTGGAAGAATGGCGGCTGTCCCGGCATAAGCCGCATCGACATGAAGCCAGAGCCCATGGCGCTGGCAAATCTCCCCGATCGGGACTAACGGGTCCACAGCAGTAGAGGATGTGGTCCCGAGAGTGGCAATGACGCACGCCGGCTGAAGACCTTTTTTCTTGTCCTCTTTAACAGCATTTTCAAGCTTGGAGGGGATCATGGCAAAGGATTCATCCGTCGGAATATAACGCAGGTTTTCTCTACCGTAACCCGCTATTTTCACCCCTTTCTCGATACTGGAATGGGCCTCTTCCGAGGCATAGACCATTAAAGGCTTTTTCAATCCTTGCCGGTTGGCCTCAAAATTCGTTGCCTTTTCCCGGGCAGTGAGAAGAGCAACCAGAGTCGTAGTGGACGCCGTGTCCTGGATGACTCCTGCCATCCCTCCCGGAAGTCCGAGCATTTGACGCAACCATTCCAGAACAACTTCCTCAAGCTCTGCTGCGGCTGGAGAAGTCTGCCAGATCATGCACTGGGCGCCGATGCCGGCGGTGAGCAGCTCTGCCAGGATGGAAGGGGGGCTGTTGTTTGCCGGAAAGTAGGCAAACCAGGAAGGGTGCTGCCAGTGGGTAATCCCGGGGAGTATGATCTTTTTAAAATCATGGAAAATCCTCTCCATAGCCTCAGCCTGATTCGGAGGTTCTTCGGGAAGTTTGTCCCGAATATCGCCCGGCTGAACTTGAGAGCGAACGGGAAAATTCTCCAGCCTGCTCAAATAATCAGCGACCCAATCGACGAATTTATATCCAAATTCTTTGAATAATTCTTTATCCATATCCATGATCATGCTCCTTTGGATCAAGGCAAAGATTTCTTCTCAATCATCCTCTATCTTTTGGAGTCATTCTAAAAGATATGAAATGAATAGTCAAAAAGCCCGGAAAAAACTCGTGCATTTTCATTCCTTTGAAAAAACAGCTAAAAAGGCCCCATTTCATGCAAAAAAAGTGTCAAAATCAAGCCAGAACATTCAATTTTTTAAAATTAGAAAAAATATGTTGAAATTCAAAGATAATTTATGGTATAATTTTATACTAGTACTAATAAAAAGGGGGAAACAAAAATCAGGAAATTTTGATTCTCTATATTTCCTCACTAACAAATCCCGATAACCTCCCTCTTTCGCCAAGAAAATCTCTCCATAAATCCCTTCTTATAAAGCAAATCAACTCCTCAAAGAGACATCTGCCCTTACCAAACGGTTAAACTCTCCTGTAGAAAAATTCAAAAGTAGATAAATAAAAAAAATTGAATCATAAATCTTGCAACTTTTTTTAGACTTTTTGCGTATTTATATATGGAGCACAAAGATGAGCCGAAACAAAGCGCAAAGCAACATTAAAACCCTCCTTTTTACCCCTCCTTTTTACTGGGAGTTTCGAATAAATCCCCTTATCTATTGATTTATCCCCTTCAGCAGGCTGTCATTTTTTCCCAAAAAAATGGCAGCCTCGCCCCTCCTTCTCGAGTGCTCAGTCTTTCACTTTTTTATTTCCCTCTATGGAGCGAATCCATCCCCACAGACCCAAAGTCATGAAAAAATTGTGGAAACCTTTGAAGAAAAACGCTTGACAAGCAAGAGATCATGTCCTTAAATGAGGAAGCAGAGTTTGATTTTCTTTGACAATTGAGTTTCAGGTTTAAAGGAAAGGGAAGTCCGTGAGATGCGGACGCAGCCCCCGCTACTGTAATCGGGTACGAATTTCAGATCATGCCACTGTCCTTCCTTAAGGACGGGAAGGCCTGGAATGAGGTTGATCCGAGAGTCAGGAAACCTCCTTTAAACACATGAAACCCATCTTCGGGTGGAAGGTCGGGTTGCTTTTTTTTGCTCACCTCCCTTGAAGATTCAAAGATGGCAGAAGTCTAATATCTGACTTCAGGCATGAAGAGGCGGGGGCAGAAAAGATACAGGAGATAAGAAAATGACAAGAAAAACTCCTTGTATAGCCCTCGCAGTGGCGATTCTCTTCTCCCCCCTTATCTCGCAAGAAAACAATGAAAAGAAAAAGCAAATCCCTCCTCTTCAACACAAGATAGTCGTTACGGCCACGCGAATCGAAACCCCGGCTCAAGAGATTGCCAGCTCTGTAACCGTGATTTCAAAAGAGGAGCTGGAACGGATGAAAAAAACCACCGTTCTCGAAGCCCTCAAAGAGATTCTGGGATTGACAATCATTCAAAACGGCCCAGCCGGAGGCGCAGCCTCTTCATTTGTCCGTGGAGCGAATTCGGAGCATACTCTGTTCTTGATGGACGGAGTCGAGCTGAACGACCCCATCTCTCCGGCACGCTCCTTTGACCTGGCCCATTTTACGCTGGGCAGCATAGAACGCATCGAGATTCTCCGCGGTCCGCAGAGCACTCTCTACGGTTCGGACGCTTTGAGTGGAGTGGTCAATATCATCACAAAAAAAGGCCAGGGTGATGCCAAGCTTTCTTTATCCAGCACAGGCGGCTCCTACGGGACATTCATCAACAGTGCAGGATTAGAGGGAAGCACGGAAAAAATCAATTATTCGCTCGGAGTCAATTATTTCCGGAGTTCGGGATTCTCAGCGGCCAGCTCAGAGTATGAAGGGAACGAAGAAAAGGATGGCTACCGGAATCTCTCTTTATCTGGAAGATTCGGTTACCGCTTCAACAATAACCTCGAATTGGACTTCATCCTGCGGACTGTGAAGACTCGAATCGACGTTGACAACTTCGGAGGAGCTTATGGGGATGATCCGAATAACGTGCAGAAAAACGATGCTCTCTTTTTCAAAGGAGAAATCCACACTCTCCTGATGGGTAACCGCTGGGAACAAAAATTAGGCCTATCTCTCGTGAATTACGACCGAAAACACGAAAATCCGACAGACTCAGCTCATCCTGTTGATTATGAAGAAGGCTCTTTCAAAAGCACACTGTTTAAAATCGACTGGCAGAACAACATCTTCCTTCATGAGAAAAACACGCTGACTTTCGGGATCGACTACCAACAGGAACGAGGAGAATCCGTGTACTATTCTGACGGAACCTGGGGCCCTTATTCAAGTCTCTTCCCCCTACAGCGTACCCACACCACAGGATTCTATTTCCAGGATAAAATCCACCTCGGCTCAAGTTTTTTCTCGACTGCCGGGATTCGTCTGGATAAGCACACTCAGTTTGGAACGTCCACAACGTTTCGCCTCGCGCCCGCCTATCTCATCAAGGGAACCCAAACCAAATTAAAAGCCACCCTCGGCACCGCTTTCAAATCCCCCTCCCTCTACCAGCTTTACGCACCGGCGACCTTTATGGGCCCCGTCGGGAATGAAAACCTGAATCCAGAAAAATCCACAGGCTGGGATATCGGGATTGAGCAATACTTCCTGGAAGGACAAATCCTGCTCAGTGCCACATACTTCAAAAATGACTATACGAACCTCATCCAGTTTGATTCCCTTCAGGGATACACGAACGTGGGAAACGCTGAATCCAAAGGAATAGAGCTGTCCCTCCAGGCCCATTCCCGATCAGGATTAATCCTTAATGTCTCTTACACTCGAACCGAAGCCAGAGACCTGGACGCGGATAATTATCTTCTCCGCAGACCGCAGGATAAATTCTCAGCATCCATCTTCTATCCATTCCTGAGAAAGGGGAATATCCGTCTCTCTCTGATCCACATCGGAAAGAGGGAGGACCAGGACTTCTCCATTTGGCCGGCAACCCGGGTCACACTGCCTGATTACACGTTGCTCAACTCAGTCATCTCGTATGACCTGACCCAGCAGATCCAAGTCTTTTTGAGGATGAACAACATCTTGAACGAAAAATACGAGATGATAAAGGGTTACGGGACGCCCGGCCGCGCTACCTATCTAGGGTTGAATATCTCCTTATGAAAATAAGGACGACACTCCAAACAAGTTGACATTTTTTTCTCTTTTTATTATATTTTTAAAAAAGGCAGTCATTTAAAGAGTACTTTATAGATGAGAACAAAAAAGATAACGCTTCTTAATCTATCCTTCCTTCTCGTTTTCCTGTTTGCCACACTATTCATCAACTTTTTCCATACTGAGAAAAATGTCCTGACTAAAGATAATTGTCCTGCATGTAATTTCCAACATTCAGCGCTGGCTACAACCCAAATCCACTTCTTCCAACTGCCTCAGCTTTATCTTCTAGAACCCCTGAAAACCTTTTACTCTTTTAGTTACCAAAAAATATCTTACTTAAACCCCACATCTCGTTCTCCCCCTCAGATTTAATCCTCCATCAAGCATCCAAAGCAAGTCTGTATTTTTCAAACCGTGCAATCACTCACAAATCGATTGCTCAACCAGAAAAAAGACTGAGAGAGGAAAAAATGAGAAAAAAACCTTTACTTTTCAATATGCTCTTCGTCATTTTCATTCTCACCCAATCCATCAACGCACAGCAATCCCATCAAAATCGGAATCAACAGCGTAAAGGGCAAGTGAGCCAGCTCTTCATTCGAGGAACTGTGAAAGATTGGGATAAAAATCCAGTCAATAAAGCTTTTGTCTTGATTCCTGAATTGAGTCAATCTGCTGAAACAGACGAATCAGGAAAATTCGAAATAAGACAAGTTCCTCCAGGAACATATCATGTAGAAGTTTACGCTCAAGGATACATGGATTACCGTTCTGACCCATTTACACTCCAACAAAATAAGCTGAATTACGAAATTATCTTAATAAAAAAATTAACAAAAGAAATCGTGGTGACAGCCACTCGCACACCAAAGCTTTACGATGAGACTCCTGTCAAGACTGAGGTCATAACTAGAGAAGATATTGAAAAAAAAGAAGCCACCAATTTAGCCGAGATTCTCTGCCAGACAACTGGGGTCAGAATCGAGAATAACTGTCAAAACTGCAATTTCACACAAGTCCGGATCAACGGAATGGAAGGAATATATACCCAGATTCTTATAGACAGCTCCCCTGTAGTCAGTGCTATGACAGGTGTCTATGGCTTGGAACAAATCCCTGCTTCAATGCTCAACAGAATAGAGATAGTCAAAGGAGGAGGTTCTTCTCTTTATGGAGGTAACGCTATCGCTGGAGTGATAAATGTTCTGACAAGAGAACCCCAAGAAAACAAAACGACCTTAAAGCTCCGCCAAGAAGCTACCTCTGGGAAGCCGTTCACCAACTTAGGCTTTCATTCCAGCCTCGTCTCAAAAGACCTGAACACAAAGGCCTATTTATTCGCGAACTATCAAAAAAGAGAGCCAGTGGATTTAAACGGAGACAGCTTTTCCGAACTCGGAACCATATCCAACACCTCCTTTGGTCTCAATTTTTACAACTATTTTTCTAAGCTCGACGCCAACCTCAAATTGGGTTTTTTCAGAATTTTCGAAGAGCGAAGAGGCGGAGATCTCATTGACAAGCCTCCTCATGAAGCCAATACGGCCGAATGGATCAAAACAGACCAGGTAGGATTCTCGTCTGAATTGAATCACTTTCTCTCAGAAAAATTACACTACAACCTTTCCTTTTCATTCATAGATGCGAAAAGAAACACGTATTACGGAAGCCACCAGGACCCAAACGCTTACGGAAACACATTAAATCCCCTGATGTTTTTCAACGGCCAGCTCAACTACCAACTGGGAAGCCACGTCTTTTCTCTTGGAACTCAGTACAAACGAGACAAAATCAAAGATGAAGCGACTGGATACAACAGAACAATTGAAGACGTCTATCATGAGAGCGGATATTTCATCCAGGATGACTTTAAAATTAGCAAGAGCTTTGCTTTCTTAACGGGAATAAGGCTGAATAAGCACTCGGCAATAGACAATATTATCGTTACTCCTCGATTCAGCTTCCTTGTCAAAATCTCAAGAGAGCTGAGCTCTAGAACTTCATTTTCAACGGGGTTTAGAGCGCCTCAGGTTTTTGATGAAGACTTACACATCACTCAAGTCGGCGGCGAAGGGATGATGATCGTCAATTCGCCAAATCTAAAAGAAGAAAAATCATACAGCATCAGCAGCGGTCTTGACTATGGGAAACAGATTAAGAGAAGCCTTATTCAATTCAGTCTTGAAGGCTTTTATACAAAATTGTCTGACACTTTTGTCCTTCATGAGATAAGCCGAACTGAAAACGCCAGAATTTTAGAAAGAATAAACGGCTCTGGTTCAAGAGTCTACGGATTCTCATTTGAATTTGGTCTGGTTTTAGGGCCCAAATTTTCTCTTGCTTCAGGTTGGACCTTCCAGCGAAGTGAGCTCGAGGAGCCAGAACCGGATTTCAACTCCAATGAATTTTTCAGAACACCCAACTTCTATGGTTTTGCCAACATGAGTTATGATAATGACCGACTCATCAACGCTGAACTTTCCTTGGAATACACGGGAAATATGAAAGTTCCCCACTACACAGGATACATCGAGAACGATATATTAGAAACGACCGATCCTTTCTGGGTACTGAATGCAAAACTCCGTAAGCCTATAAACATCACTGAAGACTGCCTCATTAGCGCCTTTCTAGGTGTTCACAATCTGCTCAATGCTTACCAGAAAGATCTGGATAAAGGTATGGACAGGGATTCAGGTTATGTCTATGGCCCAGCCAAACCTCGATCTTTTCTTGCTGGATTGGAATTTTCTTTTTAAAACGAGGAGGTATCGCAAACAGTAACTAATTCATAAAAAATCCCTTATATCCTCCACGCTATTCTCCCTATTTTTTCTCCTGATTCCAAATCCCCAAGAATTTTATAAGTTGACTTCCTTATGTCTTTTCTCTAATATCTTCTCTGAATGATCAAAAAATACGAAAAGCTGTTTAACTTGGCTTTTCTTTTAATTTTCCTGTTTGTCACCCTTCTGATAAATTTCTCCCATTGTGAAAAAAAAGTTCGTTCTTCTCATTCTTGTCCGGCCTGCCATTTCCAGAACTCAACTCTCGCCACCAGCCACATCAATTTCTACCAACTCCCTCCGCTTTTTACAGTGGAAACACTGAAGTCATTCGAATCTTTTCAGTATAAACATTTATTCTTCATCCACCCCACTTCTCGGTCTCCTCCTCTCATCTAAACTTACTCAATTTAAATCGATTTTTAATCTTCCCGTTTTTCGATTTATATCTGCGAGGAGGTTGGATGATGAGAAGAAAATTATTCATAATACTCATAACAGTACTGTTTATCTGCGGCCCTCTCTGGTCTCAGTCAGAGGAAAACAGTGTCCTCACTTTGGAACAGTGCATCAACATCGCTATTTCTCAAAACCCACTCGTCTTATCGGCTTTTCAACAATACCAGGCATCTCTGGCCCGCATCAAGCAAGCCAAAGCCCTTCCTCAACCTTCTTTAGATTACGACTCGGATCTTCAGCCCAAATTTTTCGATTTTAAGAATCAAGCCGAAACCTATCTCGGAGGAAGCTGGAGCCTCGAGTTTCCCGGCAAGAGGTCTTTGAGAGGAAAAATCGCCACCAGGGAAGCGGATGAGCTCATGCAGGAAATTGAACTCCTTAAACTGGATATTGTTTTCCAGGTGAAACAGGCCTTCTACAGTCTGCTTCTTGCCCAGGAAAAACTGAAGTATGCCGAGCAGGATTTAGAGCTGGCCCAGGATTTCCTGCGTAAGGCGGAGGTAAAATTCAGCGCTGGAGATGTGGCCAAGGTTGAAGCCTTAAGAGCCCGTGTGGAAGCCGCGAAGGCGGCCAATGAAGTCAGAGTCGCCAAGAATGATTTTCGGCTGGCCCAAGCCATGTTGAATTTTCTCCTGGCAAGAAAAAAATACTCTCCGCTTGAAATCAAAGGAGAACTCAAAAGAGCATCCATTGGCCTGGACCTGGAGAAGCTGATCCAAAGAGCTCTGGCTTTTCGTCCTGAAATTAAAAGAATAAATCTTTCTCTCCAAAGGGAATCGCTCCAGAAAAAACAGGGCTATTTGAGCTATCTTCCGGACATTGATGTCGGCGTTTCCCAGCACTGGATAGAAAATGAGGGGAAGACCTGGGATGTCACTTTTTCTCTTCCCATCCCTCTCTTTTTCTGGCAGCCGAAAAAAGGCGAAATCGCTGAAGCCCAGGCCAACATCAATGCGTTGCGAAAGGAAGAGGAACACTTAAAAAACGCCATCACTCTAGAAGTGGAAGAATCGTACATGAATGCGGTCACAGCCGATAACCAGATTCAGCTCTTCGAAGATGAAATGCTCACTCAGGCCGAAGAAGTCTACAACATGTTCCTCTTCAGCTTCCAGGAAGGGGAAATCGGCGGCATAGAGCTTATCGAGGCCCGCAGAACGCTCTTAGAAACTCGAAAATCTTATGCCGATGCCCTCTTCAATTATGACACAGCTCTGGCTGCTCTGGAGAAATCCGTAGGCAGTCAAAGCCTTGAAGGAGAAAGACAATGAGAGCAAAGTTTATCCATATTTTCTTGATTATTTTCTTGCTTGGACTGGGAATGTCCTGCGGCAGACATCACAGAGGCGAAGAGAAAGAAGGGACACAAGAGCAAGCCGCTGTGACTCAGGAGTCCGGACAGCAATTGGCACGAGAAGGAGGAGCGCAACGTCAAGCAGTCGGAAGGGGATTTGCCCAAAGAGCGCTTGGCAAAAAGGCAAGAAGAGGTTGGGGGCCGGACGAGGTTATCGTGCTTTCCAAGGCAGAAATGGAAATGATCGAGATCCAGACAACGAGGGCCGCGTTCCAATCCATGAGGTCGCACCTGTCAGTCATGGGCAAAGTCCTGGCTCATCCCATGAGAAAAGCCATCGTCAACTATGCCTTTCCAGCGAGAATCTCTCAAATCCATATCCAAATAGGCGACTGGGTGAAAAAGAACCAAACACTCATCACTCTGCAGAGCGAAGAAGTGGGAAACGCCAAGTCCGATTTCTACAAGGCAATAGCTGATCATGAATTGGCTAAAGTGAATTTTGAAAGGGAAAAAAGTCTCTTCGACCGGGGAGTTGGAGCCAAGAAGAATTATATAACGGCTGAGGCTGAACTCAAGGTCGCTGAAGCCAGCTTGACGGCCGCTCACAAAAAACTCCATGTTTTGGGATTCACCGAGGAACAAGTTAAAGCAATATCCGAGACTCATCAGATCAATCCCATCATCACTCTTTACGCTCCTATCAGCGGAAAAATAATCGAAAACCAAGCCATACTGGGAGCAATGATCGACCAGGAGACCGAAATATTGACAATTTTGGATCCAACTCTTCTCTGCATTGACGCCGAAATCTATGAAAAGGACGTGGCCAAAGTCAGAATCGGACAGGATGTGGAAGTCTCGGTTCCCGCTTATCCAGGAGAGTCCTTCATGGGAAAAATCCGCTTCATCAGTGACGTTCTCAAGGAAGAAACACGAACCATCACCGTGCGCACTGAGGTGGAAAACAAGGAGTATAAGCTCAAACCTGGGATGTTTGCCGATATAAAGATATATC
>CAZSGR010000105.1:0-11356 GCA_964606185.1 uncultured Eubacteriales bacterium | reverse complement strand
CCATGTTCTGTTCGTTTGATGATTTCGTTCTGCAGGTCCACACCAACATCGACGAAGTAATCGCTGTAGCCCGCCACGCGGACGATCAGGTCTCTGTATTTTTCCGGATGCTTCTGGGCCTCGCGAAGCGTGTCGGCACTGACCACATTGAGCTGAATGTGGTGGCCGTCCAGCTTAAAATAGGACCTGATGAGGTGGGCGAGCTTATCGATCCCGTCATCATCGGCCAGAATATGAGGAGTAAATTTCTGGTTGAGAAGTGTCCCGCCGGTTCGCACATGGTCCATCTTGGACGCGGACTTGATCACAGCGGTCGGGCCTTGACGGTCTGTTCCCTGGACAGGTGAGATTCCTTCTGAAAGAGGATCGCTGGCTTTTCTTCCGTCCGGTGTGGCTCCGGTCACCCTCCCAAAATAGACATGCACTGTGGTCGGCAAGAGATTGATCTGGTACAATCCCCCTTTGGCGTTAGGACGGCCCGCCACTTCATGATAATAGGCTTCAAAAATCGTCCGCATGATCCCATCTGCATAATCATCATCATTTCCGTACTTGGGAGTCTTGTTCAATAACCTCTGGCGGAGGGGCTCATCTCCTTTAAAATTGTTTTTCAGGGCTTTCAACAGGTCCTTCATGCGGATGTGTTTTTTATCAAAGATATTGTATTTGAGGGATGACAAAACATCGGTCATCGTCCCCAACCCGACTCCTTGAATATAAGAGGTGTTGTAGCGCGCTCCTCCATCATGGTAGTCCTTCCCTTTGGTTATGCAGTCATCAATCAGGAGAGAAAGAAAAGGCGCAGGAAGGTAATCGGCATACATCCTCTCAATGATGTTGTTCCCTTTGACCTTTATATCCACGAAGTGATGAAGCTGCTTCTTGAAAGCCTCAAACAATTCTTCGTAGGATTTGAATTCCGCCGGATGGCCGGTCTTCAGTCCTATCGGCTTTCCTGTTCTGGGGTCAACTCCGTTGTTCAGTGTGATCTCTAAAACCTTGGTCAGGTTGAAATATCCCGTGAGGATATAACATTCTTTCCCGAAAGCTCCGGTCTCCACACAGCCGCTCGCTCCGCCGTTGCGCGCATCCTCAACCGATTTTCCCTGCCTGACCAGCTCCTGGACGATGGCATCCGTGTTAAAGATCGACGGTTGTCCAAATCCTGTCTTGACAATTCGTAAAGCTCTCTTCAGAAAGCTGTCGGGTGTTTTCTTGCTGATCTGAACCATCGAGCTCGGCTGGACAATTCGCATTTCCTCGATCACATCGAGGATGAGAAAAGAGATTTCGTTCACCGCATCCGACCCATCTGCCTTGACGCCTCCCGTGTTGATCAAAGCAAAATCCGTGTAGGTCCCGCTCTCTTCCGCAGTGACACCAACTTTGGGGGGGGCCGGCTGATTGTTAAATTTGATCCAGAAGGCCTGTAAAAGCTCCCTGGCTTTCTCCCGGTTCAGAGTCTTTTTTTCCAGTCCTTCTTTGTAAAAAGGATAAAGATGTTGATCCAGACGTCCCGGGTTGAACGAATCCCAGGTATTGAATTCGATGATGACTCCAAGATGGACAAACCAGTAATACTGGAGAGCTTCCCAGAAATCCCGGGGAGCATGGGCCGGCACACGGGAGCAGTTCCGGGCAATTCTCTCTAATTCCCTTTTTCTCGCCGGATTTTTCTCTTTCCTGGCCAGTTCTTTCGCCTTTTCCGAATGGCGCCTGGCATACAAGACCAATGCATCGGCACAGATCGCCATGGCTTTCAGCTCTTCTCGCTTCTTGTAGGCTTCAGGGTCGTTGAGAAAATCAAGACTTTCGATGCTCTTCTCAATGTCTTTTTTAAAATCGAGAAATCCTTTCTTATAGATTTTATCATCTAAAACCGTGTGTCCAGGGGCCCTCTGTTCCATGAATTCGGTGAAGATCCCGGCCTCAAAGGCATCTTTCCATTCCCGGGACATCTCGCTAAAGATCCTGTCCCTAATGGACTTTCCTCTCCAGAAAGGGATGACTTCGGTTTTGTACAGTTTCTTCGTCTCATCATCCACAGCAAAGGACGTCTTCTTCCGCGTGTCCAGGACTCTCAGGTCTTTAAGGCTGTGGGCATTGACCTCAGGATAGGTCGGAGTGGCCTTGGGTGCCGGACCCCGCTCGCCTACGATGAGCTCGCCCTCATTGATGCATATAGCTTTATTCTCGAGGATGTGTTTAAAGGCCAACGCTCTCTGGACAGGAGCAGAGACTTTGTTGGCCGTGTCACTTTTATAGAATTCTGTAATGAGCCTGGCTCTCTCCGGAGATATATGCGGTTTGATGCTCAGGCTCTGCTCTCTTAATTGTCTTATTCTGTCATTCATCGTTTAGCCTCCTATCCTGACTGAAAAACCAGAATCCTTCAGGATATTTTTTGCCTCTTCAATCCTCTCTTTCGAAGGTGGATTGAAAGCCCTGAGTGGCTCTTCTTTTTGTAATCTCCTGTATTTTTCGCATCCTCCTGTGTGATACGCCAGAAGGCTTATATTTTTGATATTTTTAAGGTCTCGCAAATGCTCAGCGAACATCTGGATGCTCTGATTATCATCATTGACGCCTGATACTAGAGGGATGCGAATGTTAATAGCCTTTTCTTTATCTGAAAGCTTCTGCAAATTCTCGAGGATGATCTTATTGGAAACGCGGGTGTATTTCTTGTGCTTCTCATCATCCATGATTTTGAGGTCGTAGAGAAAAAGGTCCACTCGATCACTGACCCTTTCCAAATCTTCAAAAGGGACATAGCCCGAGGTATCCAGAGTCACATGGATATTACTTTTTTTAACCTCTTCTATGAGACTCTCGAGAAAATCAACCTGGAGCAGAGGTTCTCCCCCGGAGAAAGTGACACCGCCTCCGGATTCATCGAAGAACACACGGTCTTTTTCTATCTCTTCCATGATCTCTTCAACCGACACTTCCCTGCCAATAATCTCCAGAGCGTCATAGACACAGGCATCTTCACAGCTCCTGCATAAATCACATTTTTCCTTATCCACCACAATCCGAGTTCCATCCATGGAAACCGCATGAGTGGGACAGGTTGTCACGCAGGCGCTGCAATCCTCTTCACACCTGTTCTCTCTCCAGAAGACTTCGGGTTCAAGTTCGAGCCCTTCCGGGTTCTGGCACCACTGACAGCGAAGAGGACACCCTTTGAGAAAAACGGTGGTCCGTATTCCAGGACCGTCGTGGATCGCATAACGTTTGATGTCAAAAACTATTCCTTTCTTCATCACTGATGTTTATTTCTCTGAGAGCGTTGCGGCGTGTTTGTAGTATTCTTTTATGAATCTCTCCTGGACTCCATAAGACCAGTGGACATCTCTAATGAAAGCGGCGGCTTCTTTTCGCTTTCCCTGCGCGATCAGTTTAACTAATTCTCTGTGCTCTCTAATGGATGATATCTCCCAGTTTTTCACAAAACCCTCTTGACGGGGAAAATCGTAGAGTCTTTTTTTAAGGTTAGTGACTATTCTCACCAGATTGCTGTTTTCGCATAAATCCAAAAAAGTATTGTGGAACTTCAAATTTTTCTTGTAATAGAGGTTGAAGTTATCTCGCTGGATGGCTTCCTCCATTTCCCTGTTGATGGCTTTTAATCTAGCGACATCTTCTTTCGTCAACCTGTCAAAGGCACATAAAAAAGCTGTGCTTTCGAGGGCCCCGATAATCTCATAATAGCCCTTGATATCCTGTAGCGTGATGGGATTAACGACCACTCCCCGCCGGGGGAGTATGGAAACAAAACTCTCCATCTCGAGCTGGAGCAAAGCATCCCTTAAAGGAGTCTTACTCACTCCTAACATTTTACTGGTCTCATCCATATTGATGACCGAGCCGGGTCGAATTTTTCCCTTTTCCATCTGTTCTCGAAGGAATTCGTAAACCTGCTCTTTCAATGATTTAAGGTTGAGTATGCTTTTCTCCGCCAATGGTGCCACCTCTTCTGATATCTGATATATCACATATCAACCAGGTTTGCAAGTCTTTTTTTTGGTTTTTTGGGGACGTTCCCCAAGGTGCCACCTTAGAATAATAAGTTTATGTACACCACAATCTATTATCTAGTTCTGGTGTTGAGTCTCAAAATGTGACATTTCTCACTATTGATAGAATTGAAAAATCCAAATCTTAACATTTAAAATTTCTTAATTATACTTTGACGAAAGGTACTTGTGTATTCAAGGATTGCGAACAAAAGAAGAATCAAAAAGATGGAAAATGTCAAATGTTACAACATGATCCGTTTTTTGATGAGCTAAGGTGGCACCTTGGGGAACGTTCCCATTTATCTATTTATTTGATGGTGAGGACTGGTTTGCCCAGCTTCTTATCATCCACATGAATTCCAAGACCTGGTCCTACCGGAACACCAAGACTCCCCTCTTTTCTCTGAGGCGCATCTTCAGCAAGATGAACATCATTGTAACTATTGAAATCAGTCGAGGTGAAATAAAATTCTGAAAGAGTACTCCCCACAAGATGAGCGATGGCAGCGGTAGTGATATCCCCTCCCCAACTGTCTTCTAAGGTCATGGCGATTCCAAGGGATTCACACATATCTCTCATCAGCTTGGCTTTGGTCAATCCTCCCAGCCTGGAAATTTTCAAGTTAACAACATCCATGGCCCGCTGATGATAAGCGGCTAAAAGGGATCCAACTCCTCTTATCACCTCATCCAGGACCATAGGCTGAGGTGTATGCTCCCGGACCGCAAGACACTCTTCTAGAGTCGAACACGGCTGTTCGACATAAAAGTCCTCCTCGACTAGAGCATTCACCACCCGAATCGCTTTATGCGCCAGCCAGCCAGTGTTGGCATCCGCCACAAGAATATCTCCGGGCTGGATAATCTTCAAAACAGCTCTGATGCGTTTGATATCATCGTCGGGATCGCCTCCGACCTTAAGCTGGAACCTTCGATACCCTTCCTCTCTGTAACGAGACACATGTTCTGCCATTTCTTGGGCAGAACCCTGGGAAATGGCTCTATAAAGGGGGAAACTGTCCACATATCGCCCGCCCAGAAGAGTACACACAGGAGTTCCTGCAGACTGACCGAGAATATCCCAGCAGGCTATATCCAGTGGTGACTTGATATAGTTATGCCCTGTCAACGCAGTATCCATGAGGTGATTGATGACGTTGAGCTGGCAGGGATCCCGCTCAAGAAGAAGAGGACCGATCTCTTCTATTCCGGCTGGAACTCCCCGCGCAAAAGCATCCATGTACGCTGAGCCCAGAGGACAGACTTCAGCATACCCATTTACTCCCTCATCAGTCGAGATTTTAACGATTGTGCTTATGAACGAGGTCACCGCCTGACCCCTTGACCAGGCATATTTTTGGTCGAGGAGTCGATAACTCACCTGATAGACATCAATCTGTGTAATTTTCATCCTCACTCTCCTCGGGGTCAGACTTTAGGGTAATTCTGGCATAAGGCTTTATTTCAATCTCAAGATTCAATGCATGATCAAATGCATCTGCCATCAATCATGACAAAGCCTGATCCCAATATCACAACTTACAAGGCCTAATCCCAATCCAATGTCGAGACCTGACCCCGTTAAAAATCGGTGAGTTTGTTGAGCTCCTCCCAATCTTTATCGACCTGCTTCTGGATCTCCTCGAGAATCGGAGCGTTCTCCTCCTTGAACAAGTGGCGAAATCTCCCCTGACCATTGAGCCATTCCAGGACCGGCTTTTTTTCTTTTGGCTTGTAGTTGATCTTATACTTCCCGTTTTCTACCTCATACAGCGGCCAGACACAGGTATCCGTAGCCAGTTGGGCCAGCCGAATTCCCTGAGACTCATCGTATTTCCACTCGGTCGGACAGAGACAGAGAACATTCAGGAACGCCGGACCTTTGGTCTCAAAAGCCTTCTTGGCCTTGTTGTACAGGTCCTGCCATCTATAAGGACTAGCCTGAGCCGCGTACGGAATGTTATGGGCCACCAGGACTTTTGTCAGGTCTTTCCGCCACTGGAGCTTCCCAGGACTCTGGCTGCCCTGAGGAGAAGTCGTCGCTGACGCGCCCATGGGTGTGGCCGAAGATCTCTGTCCACCGGTGTTGGCATAGGCATTATTATCATAACAGACATAGACAATGTCATGTCCCCTTTCTACGGTACCGGAGAGAGCCTGAAGCCCGATATCGTAGGTGCCGCCGTCTCCACCGACGCCCATAAATTTAATCTCCTTATTCTTGGGAATCTTTCCCTGCCTCTTCAAAGATTTGTACATGGCTTCAACTCCGGCAATGGTCGAGGCGGCGTTCTCAAATGCACTGTGAACCCAGGTCATGTTCCACGATGTTCGGGGAAAGATGGTGGTGCAGACCTCCAGACAACCTGTCGCATTAGCAATGATCAAGGGATCTTCTGTCGCCCTCAGGATAATCTTGAAAATAAGTGGAATCCCACAGCCCAGGCACATGCCGTGACCTGCGACCAATCTATCTTCCATAGAAGCTAAATCTTTCAGTTTTGCCATTTTATTCTCCTTCTCCCTTACTCTCTCAAATTGATGTAACCGTATCTTTCCTCGACCTTTCCTGTCTCTGCAATCTTCTCCAGTTTCAAGGCGACATCTTTGAAATGCTCAACCATGATATCCCTTCCTCCGAGTCCGTAAACGTAGTTCACTACCGGAGGACGCTCCTGATAATCATACAGAGCGGACCGAATCTCAGTGAACAGCGGAGCACCGAAAGCTCCCGGGCTTGAAGAACGGTCGAGCACTGCGACGGCTTTCATCTTCTTGAGAACCTCGGCTATCTTCTGATGAGGAAACGGGCGAAAAACCCGCGGCTTGAGAAGTCCGATCTTTTTTCCTTCGGTTCTCAACTCATCGATGGCATCCTTGCAGGTCCCGGCTGCAGAACTCATGACTACAATGCACGTCTCGGCATCATCCATCCTGTATTCTTCGAAAAATCCGTATTCACGGCCAAACGTTTTACCGAACTCCTTCCCGACGGCTTCGATCACCGGCGGTGCATTCTCGATACCTTCGATCTGACTTCGTTTGTGCTCAAAATAATAGTCGGTGAAATCGATCGGACCTACGGTCATCTTCCGGTCAGTATCTAAAAGAGGGTAGACCGGCTTGTATTCGCCGACGAATTTCTTGACCTTTGCGTCATCTTCAACCTGGATAACTTCCAGGGAATGGCTGATAATGAATCCATCCAATCCGACAAAAACAGGCGTCCGGACATCCAGATGTTCAGCGATCCGGAAGGCCTGGATGAAATTATCATATGCTTCCTGACAGCCTTCCGAATAGATCTGTATCCACCCTGCGTCTCTGGCCCCCATCGTGTCGCTGTGGTCTCCGTGAATGTTTATCGGTGCACTCAAAGACCGATTGACGATGGCCGCCACAATCGGAAGCCTCAATCCGGCTGCAATGTAAAGCATCTCCCACATCAGAGCCAATCCCTGGGAGGCAGTCGCTGTCATAACTCGTCCTCCTGCCGAAGCGGCTCCGATGCAGACACTCATGGCACTGTGTTCGCTTTCCGGGCAGACGAATTCCCCGCTGATTAAACCATCGGCCTTGAATTGAGCGATGGTTTCCACTATAGCCGTGGACGGTGTGATGGGATAGGCCGCAAGAACGTCGGGATCGACCTGCCTGACTGCCTCGGCGATTGTCTGATTTCCGTTCAATGTCTTCAATATGCTCATTTCCCGCTCCCTCCTGCCAGCTCGATTTCTTCTTTAACCATGACAATGGCTTTCTCTTTGGACGGGCATTCCACAGAACATATTCCACATCCGGTGCAGTAGTCATAATTGATACCCTTCACTTCTCCATCTTCAACCCGGATGGCGAAATGAGGACAGTAAAGCCAGCAAAAAAAGCACTGAATGCAGTGTTCCTCAATAAACTCAGGTTTTTGACCTGAACGCCATGTCCCGGTCAGGTTTCTCACTGAATTACCGGCGTCGAGATTGATGGTGCCGATGGTTAATTCTTTCCAGTTCTCTTTACTCATCCTTCTTTCACCTCCCTGAAAGCCCTGTCAATAGTTTTCATGTTCATGTCCACGACTTCGGGCCGTAACTTCTTGGCCAGAGAAATCTTGATCTTCTCTTTAAACTTTTTTAAATCGATAAGTTCAGTGATTTTAACCAGGGCCGCCACCATGGGAACATTAGGTATGGCCCGACCCAGCTCATCCGACGCGATGGTGTAGGCGTCCAGTGAATAGATTTTCTTATCTTCCAGAGAAAGCCTTTTCCGGATGAGAGATGTATCAAAAGTTGTGTTCATGATAAAAATCGCATCGTCCTTCGCTCCGCTGGCTATGTCGACCATTCCCAACAAGGAAGGGTCGGTGACAATAATAATATCTGGATAGTAGACCTGGCTGTGGGAGCGAACAGGCTTTTTACTGATGCGGTTGAAAGCCAAGATGGGAGCTCCTCGCTTTTCTGCTCCGAATTCTGGAAAAGCTTGAACATGCAATTCTTTTTCAGAAGAGAGCACATCTGCTAAGGTCGCCGCAGCCGTGACAACTCCCTGACCTGCACGGCCGTGCCATCGAATCTCAATCGTCTCTTTCATGGAACCTCCTCATATTTAAATCTAAATTAATTTTTCCAACAGAATCCGCTTGCTGTCTCTGGGTGGAGGTCTGTTGTGGCTTGAATATCCAGGTGCATACAAGAAATCAAACATTAATCTCTCGATTTGTCACTTTTTTTCCTTCACTATTCGCTCTGCTTATTCAGAGATTTGAGGGAACATCCTGATATTTATTCTTTTATTTCTGTCCTTCCTTCTAACGCTTTCTTGATCGTGACCTGGTCCGCGTAATCAATATCTGAGCCCACAGGCAAACCCATGGCGAGTCTTGTCATTTTGATGCTAAAATCTTTTAGGATCCCCGCCACATAATGAGCGGTCGACTCCCCTTCCACTGTGGGATTAGTGGCGATTATTATCTCTTTGAAACCTCCGTTTTTTATTCTCTTCACCAGCTTCTCTGTTTTGAGCTCATCCGGCCCGACTCCCTTTAAAGGGGAAAGGGTTCCGAGAAGGACATGGTATCTTCCGTTATAAATCCCGGTCTTCTCTATTGAAGAAATGTTGAACGGCTCTTCAACTATACACAGGATTTCATCACTCCTGTTCTTATCAGAGCAATACTGACAGGGATCCATATGAGTCATGCTGTTGCACACCGAACAGTAAAACGTGTTCTGCTTGGCCTCTTTTATCGCGATTGATAATCCTTCGACCTCTTCCTGGGGAAGGGTTGTCAGATAAAAGGCAATTCTCTGAGCCGTTTTGGCTCCGATGCCAGGAATTCTTTTCAGTTCTTCGATGAGACGATTCAGAGGATGAGTTTGTTCAAGCATCAAAAAAGACCCGGAATTTTTCCGCCTAATCCGAGACTTCCCATTTTCTGGGAGATCTCTTCATCAACCTTGGTTCCTGCGTCATTAAACGCAGCCACTATCAGATCCTGGAGCATTTCGACATCATCTTTATTCACGACTTCCGGATCGATACCGATGGAAACCAGGTTCTTCTGACCATCTAGAGTCACGGTCACCATACCGCCTCCACTCGATCCTTCCACTTTCATCTCTACTAATTCTTTCTGGAGTTTTTCCTGCATTTCTTTGGCGGCTTTGAGCATTTTTTGCAAATTCGCCACACCTTTCATTTTTTATCTCCTTACAAGCCAAAGAGGCAATATTTCATTCTTTTTTTCCTGCTCTTTCTATGGGTTTGACCGATAGCACCCGGGCCTTGAAAGTATCCATAAAAGATTTCACGGAAGGGTCTTTCAGGGCTATATCCAGCTCTCTTTCCCTTTTTCCCTTGTCTTCTCCACTGGGAGCAGACAGACCTTCGTTTATCTTCGGAGCTGGGCTCTTTGAGTCTGGCAAGTCTCTATTAGAGTCTGACATGTCTCTAGCCTGACTCGGGCTCGGAACTGAGCTTTTAATAATATTTTTCCCGGAAGGAGCCTTCATCTCTTTCTTGAGATCCTCTAAATCCTCCATGATGTCTTTTAAGTCGACAATTTGTTTAAAATGACACAGCTTGACCAGGAAAACCTCTAAATATATTCTCGGATGGGAAGAAAATTTCAACTCCTGTTCTCCCTGTTGGAGGACAACAAGATACCGGAGTATTTCTTCTCTCGACGCTTTCTCGGCTTCTTTCTTTAAATCATTGATTTCTTCCTCATTTAAAGGCAGTAAATCCTGAGGTTCCGGGATCGATTTAACCAGTAGGAGGTTTCTAAAATGCTGAATCAGCTCTTTAAAAAAGAACCTGAGGTCATAACCGTATTCAATGACCTTCTCCACAAGGCTGAAAATCTCATCCGGTTTTTCTTCCAGGATCGCTCCCGAGAAAGAAAAAAGGATCTCCCGGCTGATGGTTCCCAGGACTTCTTTCAAATCTTCATCTCTGATGATCTCACCTGAAAAAGCAACAGCCTTATCCAGCAAACTCTGTGCATCCCTCAGACTGCCATCCGCAGCATCCGCTATGAGATCGAGCCCGTTAGAGGAAACCTCTATTTTTTCTTCCTGAGTGATATACAGTAAGTGCTTGATGATTTCTTTCTGAGAGATCTTCTTGAACTCAAAATGCTGGCACCGGGACACGATTGTCGCCGGGACTTTGTGAAATTCAGTCGTGGCGAATATGAAAACAGTATGAGGCGGAGGCTCTTCTAGAGTTTTCAGAAGCGCATTGAAGGCCTCGCGGGTCAGCATGTGAACTTCATCGATAATGATGACCTTGTACCGGCTGTGGATGGGTCTATACTTGACTCCTTCACGGAGAGACCTCACCTCATCGATTCCCCGGTTCGATGCCCCGTCTATCTCGAGCACATCCACTGAACGGTCTTCTTTGATCCCTAGACAGAATTCACATTTGTTGCAGGGAGTGGGAGTTGGTCCCTGTTTACAGTTCAGAGCTTTGGCCAGGATTCGAGCTGCGGTCGTTTTCCCTACGCCCCTCATGCCGGAAAAAATATAAGCTTGAGCGACCCTGTTGTTTTTGATAGCATTCTGAAGCGTCTGAACGACGGGTTTCTGGCCGATCATCTCCTCGAAGGTTTTAGGCCTGTACTTGCGAGCGTAAATCAAATAGGTCATTTTCGATTGGTGTGTGCAGTTAGGTCAGGAAATTGAATTCCTTTTTTAAAGGATATAGTATCACAATTTACTCTTAATTCAAAAAAATATTTTGGATGGAAAGCATCTCCATTTCCGTGATGGACAAAGCTAGAGTGGAATCCCAGGAAAGATCAGGCTTAGTGTTGAGAAAACCGTATGCTC
>CAZSGR010000104.1:8971-11381 GCA_964606185.1 uncultured Eubacteriales bacterium | reverse complement strand
AGAAAAGTCGCGGACATGCATCAGATTGTCGACTATTTCAAAATGTTGGATAGAGCCAGCGAGAGAATCACTGTCCAGGAAGTCGGAAAAACCACGGAGGGAAATCCGTTCATCGTGGCCGTCATCACTTCTTCCGGGAACCACACAAATCTAGAGAAATACCGGCAGTATCAGCAGATGCTGGCTGACCCCAGAAAGATAACAGACGAAGAAGCGGACAAAATCATCGATGCGGGAAAAGCCATCGTGATGGTCAACTGCTCCCTCCACGCCACCGAGATTGGCGCCTGTCAGATGTCCATGGAGCTGGCCTATGACCTCGCCTCGAAAAACGATAAGTGGACAGAAGAGATTCTGGATAACGTTATCCTTCTTCTTGTTCCCATGCACAATCCTGACGGAACTCAAATGGTCGTTGAATGGTACAAGGAGAACCTCGGCACCAAATATGAAGGTGGCCGGATGCCCTGGCTCTACCATAAATATGTCGGGCATGACAACAACAGAGACTGGTACATGTTCACCCAGGTTGAGTCGCGCCTCACCTTAAAGGTCCACAACGCCTGGCATCCCCAGGTCATCATGGACATGCACCAGATGGGCAGCAATGGGGCCAGAATATTCGTGCCGCCTTATGTGGATCCTTATGAGCCCAATGTGGACCCGATACTCCGCCAGGAAGTGGCCAAAATGGGAACCTTTATGGCTTCGGAATTAACAGCTGAAGGAAAAGCTGGAGTGATGCACAGCACCATATTCGATGCCTGGACACCGGCCCGCGCCTACCACCACTATCACGGGGGGATACGGATTTTGACCGAAGTCGCCAGCGTAAGGCTGGCCACTCCTATCACCCTGAAATTCGATGAGCTGTCCGGTTCTGTGAAGGAACCGTCTGTAAAAATGCCCTTGCCCTGGAAAGGCGGGAAATGGACATTGAGAGACATCGTGGACTATGACTATTCGGCGGTCAAGGCGGTCCTGACCAATGCGGCCCGGCTCAGGGAAAACTGGCTGCGTAATTTTTACAGGATTCACAAAAAAGCGGTGACCCGCAGCGAACCTCCGTATGCGTTCTTGATTCCAGCGGACCAGAGAGACCTGTCCACGGCGGTCAAGATGATGAATATCCTGCGGATGGGAGGAGTGGAGATTCATCGAGCCAGAGAATCCTTTTCGGTCGATGGTTTCCAGTATCCTGAGGGGACATACATTATATACATGGCCCAGCCGTATGGAGGGTTTGCCAAAGCTCTCCTTGAAAAGCAGGAGTATCCTGAAATCCGGGAATATCCGGGCGGCCCCCTCAAAACTCCCTATGATGTCGTGGCTCACACCCTTCCTCTTCTCATGGGTGTCGACATTATGCCCATAGAGAAGCCTTTTCAGGTTCAATCCGCGAAAGTGGATAAACTCTCAATGCCGAAGGGAAAACTGATGACAGTGAATAACGCGTTCGGGTATCTATGGGGACACGCCACGAATGACGATATCGTGGCTTTGAACAGGTTGGTGAAAAAGGGATACAAGGTTTTCTGGGCTTCTGTGAATTTCACAGCGAACGGGAAGACTTATCCTCCAGGGACGATGATCGTCCGAAACAGCAAGGGACTGGTTGAGGAAATGGAGTCCATCGTTCAGAATCTCTCTGTCCGATTTGAGGGAATAAAAGCCAGGCCTGGCGTGAAAGCGTATGTATTGAAGCCTGTCAGACTGGGCCTGTACAAGAGCTGGACCGCATCCATGGACGAAGGCTGGACCAGGTGGGTTCTTGAGCAGTATGAGTTTCCTTATAAAAGCGTATTGGACAAAGACATCAGAAAGGGAAATCTCAATCGGAGTTTTGATGTCCTCTTATTTCCAGATCTGCGGACAAACGCGATAATCAACGGTGTTCCAGAAGGAAGTGTTCCTCCGAAATATGCGGGAGGGATCGGAGAGATCGGAGTGAAAAACATCAAGGAATTTATCCAGAGCGGCGGCACTCTGATCACTCTCAACTCCGCTGCGGATTTTCCGATCAAACAGTTTTATTTGACCGTCGAGAACACCGTGGAAAATTTGGAGAGAAAAGACTTTTTTATCCCCGGGTCCATCCTTCAAGCCTTGATCGATCCCACTCATCCGATCGCTTACGGGTATGAGAGGGGAGGAGCTGTTTTTTTCAGGAGAAGTCCGGTTTTCTCCGCACGAGAAGGAAAGAGTGTGGCCCGGTACCCTCTTCACAATCCTTTGCTGAGCGGATGGGTGAACGGCGAGAAGTATTTGTACAACAAGAGTGCCATCGTCGATGTGCCCTTCGGCAAGGGGAAGATCATCCTTTTGGGTTTTCCGGTTCAGTACAGAGCACAGTCACATGGAACGTTCAGGTTTCTCTTCAATTCCATCTATTATGGCGCCGCTTCTCAAG
>CAZSGR010000104.1:0-8871 GCA_964606185.1 uncultured Eubacteriales bacterium | reverse complement strand
TGTGTTTTGATTGATTTCATTTTTAACTACCAAACATCCTCATCTTTTGTTACTCTTTCATCATGAGGTTTAAAGGGGAATAAAAATGTCAATATCCAGGCGTGATTTCCTGAAAGGTACTGTGGGAGGTGCATTCTTTGTTTCCTCCTTGGCGTGCGTAACTGGTCGCTCCCCAAAGAAGCCAATGAATATTCTTTTCATCATGACTGACCAGCAGCCAGTAAGTACCCTGGGCTGCTACGGCAACCCTCTCAATCCCACTCCGAACCTGGATAGACTTGCGAATACGGGCATCCGTTTCTCTCGTTTCTACATCAGCGCTTTCCCCTGCAGCCCCTCTCGTGCCAGCATGTTCACTGGGTGTTTTCCTCAGAAGCACGGTGTCTTTACCAACAATGTCCCGCTCAGCGACGAGATTCCCTCATTGGGATTTCTCACACGTGATTCAGGACGCGAGACAGCTTACTTTGGAAAATCCCATCTCAAAGGTCATATGTACCGGGATATGCCCTGGCGGGAACCTTTTAATGGCGCTTGGTTTCAACGTCGTATCCCGAGTGAAAAAGAATTTAAAATGGAAAAAATCAAGGGAGGGCTGGGAGAAGATCGCCCTCAACTCGGCTTTGATACCTGGGCAGGAGGCTGGAAGGATTATCATGCGTATTTGCGGGATGTTGGCTTGGGTGAGCTGCTGGAAGAAAGACCCATCCCCGGAAACCATAATGACCTTCCCAGCGCTCCGAACAGCGAACACCGCTATTCCCTGCTCCCGGAAGAGCACCATATGGCTTCTTTCTTCACTCAAAAAGCACAGGAATTCCTCCGGAAACACCGCGGGAACACACAGCCTTTCTGCATGGTCCTCTCTTTCTACGGTCCCCACCTTCCGGTCGCACCTCCGCAGCCCTGGAATGAAAAATATTCTATAGAACAGTGTCCACTTCCTGATAATCACTATGATACTCTCGAAGGCAGGCCAAAAAGCCAGAGGGCGAATGATTACTGCTACAAGCTGCCTGTCTGGAATGAAAACCAGTTCCGCGATTATATCCGTCGATACTACGGATACTGTGCTTATATAGACTCTCAGATCGGTCGCGTACTTGATACCATAAGAGAATGCGGTTTTGAGGACAATACCATTGTCATGTTCACGTCAGACCATGGAGACATGATGACTTCCCACGGTTATTTATACAAAATGGAAAACTGCGGTTACCAGGAACTGTGCAACGTACCGTTCATCATGCGGGTTCCTGGAGTCACCCGGCCTGGCTCTGTCACTCACAGCCTGGTCAGCAATGTGGATATCCTCCCAACCTTACTGGAACTGACAGGCATAAGAGGGC
The DNA here is from genome assembly GCA_964606185.1 of uncultured Eubacteriales bacterium. Lineage (GTDB taxonomy): Bacteria > Acidobacteriota > Aminicenantia > Aminicenantales > Aminicenantaceae > SOIA01. Next base: position 7,522 of record CAZSGR010000104.1, on the reverse strand, counting down.
CGGATACCATTCATGGAAAGTCATTTGTCCAGTTGCTGCGCAAGCCGGGCAGAGGCTTCCATGACCAGGTTTATATCCATTGGGGACCTCAATCCATCGTCAGTTTTGACGGAGAGTGGAAGTTCGGCCTCCATGCCAATGCAGAAGTCGATGAACTCTATAATCTTCAGCAGGACCCGGGTGAGATGAAGAACCTGGCGAAGGATAAAAACTATGCCGGGATTCTCAACACAAAGAAAAAAGAAATCATTGCCTGGTTGAGTGACACAGGCCATCCTTACGCGGCGTTGTTCCAGAGAGAAAAGAAGAAATGAAAGTCATCCAAGAACTCAAAAATCATGGGATGAAATCCGGTTGGAATATTCCATTCAATTGAGTTTAAGAGCTGAATCAGCAAGCCATGTCCACTCCTGAAACTGGGAACTGATTTATTATGCAAAAGAGAAGCTTAAGACTGGATTACAAAGCAACAGAGTCTTGGCTATTTTCTGTCACAAAGTTGATATGGGGAATATTTATTTCTGTTCGGATACGGACAAAAATTGTTCGAGAATGAACATATAGTGTTAAATAAGTATTCGAAAATCCCCGCTTAGATAGAGATTGAAAACCTTTGACGAAATAACTTTTCCCTGGTCTACCTGATTTATGCGATATTCCTTAAAATTTAAGGCATAAATCTTGCATACAGCTTGAATGGAGCATGAACATGAAAAGAGTACTTACGCGGTCAGAAGAATTTTTACTCCTTGCAGTACTCAGACTCGGTTGCAACGCCTATCCTGTATCCATTTTCGATGAAATAGTGGAAGCCACAGGATCATCCTGGACTCTCGGTGCGATCTATTTTCCTCTCCAGAGACTCGAGGAAAGAGGTTATCTTACATCCTTTCTGGGAGATCCAACCAAAGAACGAGGTGGGAAAAGTCGGAGATACTACCGCGTTACCGATGAAGGCCTTGAGGCTTTAGCAATCGCCCGCGAGGCCCAGGACAGAATGTGGAAAGATATTGAATGCGTCAAGATAAAATAAGGGATTTGAGACCTCCGCGTTTGGGCCGGTGGATTCTTTCCCTGATTCTGCCCATACAACTAAAGCCCTCAGCTTCCGCAGATTTTGAGGAGATTTACGGAAGGATCCTTAAAGAGTCTGGAGTTAGGAAAGCGAAGGTTTGGTACTGGAAGAACATCCTGATGTCCGTTCTACCGTTCCTTTTTGCAACTATCCACTGGAGGTACACAATGATCAAAGAATATTTAAAGTTGACTTTCCGTCACATCAGGCGCAATAAGGGAACAGCCCTTGTCAATATCGGAGGATTGGCCGTGGGCCTGGCCGCCTGCATCCTGGCTTTTTATTTTATCAGGGATGAATTCTCCTTCGATCGTTTTCACACCCATATCGACTCCATTTATGAAGTCAAATCCACGGTCACTTATTCCTCGGGCTCGCAGGTCTATCTTGAAACAGAGGGTCCGGTAGGCCCGGCTCTCGCTGCGGATTTCAGTGAGGTCGAAGCCTCAACCCGATTGGCCGCCGCCCGACTGATTGTTCAAAGTGGAGAAAAGGTCTTCGAGCAAAAGGGCATCGGAGTCGATCCGTCCTTTTTTGATGTGTTCAGCTTTCCCTTGATTCATGGTCATGCGGCCTCCGCTCTGACGAATCCGGATTCTGTCGTGCTCAGCAGGGAGGCGGCCCGTCTGTGCTTCGGAGCTGCGGATCCCATGGGAAAAGTGATATCCATCAAGATCGCGGACGAGACCGCTGACTACCAGGTGACTGGAATCGCCCGGGAAATCCCGGCCAACTCAAGTCTTCAATTCGACCTCCTTCTTCCGATTCACCGTATCAGAGGACCCAAAATCGATCAGTGGAAAACCGGATTGGATGCGGCCTGCTTTATTCGCCTCAGGAAGGATTCTGATCCTGACGCGCTGGAGGCAAAATTCCAGAACACGATAGATACGTTTCTAAGCGGCGACGGGAAAACGGGAAGCCACTATCTTTTCCCTTTTACCGGGTACCATAAAGGAGCCGGAAGCTATTCTTTTTCATCCGTCCTCGAGCCGCGAAGTTCTTCTTCATACTCCTATATCCTGGCCGGGATCGCCCTTCTCGTTCTCCTGATTGCCGGATTCAATTTCATGAACCTGAGCATTGCAGCGGCGGCCGCCGGGCGAATCAAAGAGATCGGAATGCGCAAAGTTCTCGGAGCGGGACGAAAGCAGCTCCTCCATCAATTCCGCCTCGAGGGAGTGGTCCTGAGCTTGACTGCGCTGGGACTAGGATTTGTTATCGCCTCTTCTCTGCTGCCTGTCTTTAACCGCTTCGCCCTGAAAGACATTCGTCTCGATCTTCTGGGGCCGGGTTATCCTCTTATTCTCCTTATTCTCTTTTCCGTGGTCCTGGGTATCCTTGCCAGCGCCTATCCCGGATGGATCCTTTCGCGGGTGCGGCCGGTGGATCTTTTCAGGGGACGATTTGTGCTCGGACGCCGGGGCGGTTTCAACCGTCTTTTCCTGTTCCTCCAGTTCGGGATTTCCATTTTCCTGGTTATCACCACAGGATTTCTTTATTGGCAGCATCGACATCTGCTCCGGGCCGATCTGGGATTCAATCCAAACCGCGTTGTTGTTCTCAATGTTGAAAACCTCACGCCCCGGTTTCAGGAATCCTCCCGTTTCCTGCCGGTACTTAAAACACGTCTTCAACAGTATCCCGAAATAAAATCAATCAGCGGCGCTATGAGCGGGATGTCGTCCTGGTCCGCCATGTTTGTGAGGTCTGATGGAGCGAAAAATCCGGAGTTGGTCCGATTCAACGATGTCGATTTGGATTACATCAAAACCCTTGGCATTCAAATGTCCGATGGCCGGTGGTTTTCTTCCGAATTTATTGCAGATCAAGCCACGGCCGTTGTCGTCAATGAGGCCTTCGTTCAAAAATTCAATGTCGGGGAACCTGTCGGAAGAAGCATCAATGAGTTTTTAAAATACAAGAACGCCCGGATTGTCGGTGTCGTGCATGATTTTCACTTCGATTCTCTTCGCTGGGCGATCCAGCCTGCAATTCTCAACCTGGGAGACGAGAGGGTCAGGAAGATTTATATCCGGCTGGAAGAAGGGAATAGCAGCGGAGTACTGGACGTTATTAAAAAGGAATTCGAGGCTGTGGTTCCCGGTTATCCCTTTCTCTATTCATTTCTGGATGATGAGTTGGCCAGCCAGTACGAGGATGAAAAACGGTGGAGTCTCATGATCACCATTGTCTGCATTTTTGCGGTCCTGATTGCCTGCTCAGGGGTGTTTGCGCTGGCCCTAAGAATGGCGGTTCGGCGGACCAAGGAAATCGGTGTGCGCAAGGTGCTTGGAGCTTCCGTTTCCCGAATTATCGGTCTTTTATCCATTGATTTCATAAAAATTGCCGGGGCGGCCGTTGTGCTCGCCTGGCCGGCCGCATACCTGGTGGTTCATAAGATTCTGGCAAAATATCCCTATCGAGTTCCCATAACTCTCTGGATGTTTGTAGCCGGCGGCATGATGGTGGCTGCTGTTACATTTGTTACCGTCGGCATTCAGGCCTTCCGGTCAGCCCTCCGCTCTCCGAGCGAAAGCCTCCGGCATGAATGATTGAAAAAGAACTCTAAAAACAATCCATCGTATAAGATATGGCCTTAAGATTAATTTACCTGGATTATTCACGAGTCGAGGTTGCCTCAGGTACGAGGCACAGCACAAGATGCTGTGGTCGTCCACTGCTCTTGGGCTGTAACGAAGTAGATGGGGTGAGATCGGCTCGCCCTTAGGGTAAAAGATGCCGACATAAGATTATTTGTTATCCTCCAAAGGTTTTTTGAAAAAGGCGTCGGCATATTTTATGAATAATTCAGGTTTATTAACTGAGGAACAGAGCAAGATTTTATCCGAGTGTCTCCTTATTCCTGAAGACAATATCAGTTGGGATCGATTAAAGACCATTCATGCTTAATCTCTGATAGAGAATTGTCTGATGTCTAGCCCTGAACTCCAAAGCTGGACCCATTCACCTGGCTCCAATGACTCTATCCTTTTCACTGTATTTCGGTTTATAATGTGACGCTGGAAATTGACATTGTTAGAAGTTAAAATGATAGTGAATGATCAGATAAAAGACACTTAATATGGATAGAATATGACTTTAAAGGAGAGAGGAGATGCGCCATTTCTGCACTAAAAGCAAAACATTATTAATTGCTTTATTATTCGTTTTTTCTTTTACCTTCCTGGCTCCGGGACTCTCTGCCCAGGAGAAGTTGCCGGAAATCAAGTTCGAGAAGTATGAGCTTCCCAACGGGCTGGATGTCATCCTTCATGTGGACCATTCGATTCCCATGGTATCGGTCAATATCTGGTATCATGTCGGGTCCAAGAACGAAAAGAAGGGACGAACCGGATTCGCTCATCTGTTCGAGCACCTGATGTTCGAAGGCTCAGAACATATCCCCAACTATGATGAGCCAATGGAAAAAATCGGGGGGATGAGTAATGGCTCCACGAGCAATGACAGGACGAATTACTGGGAAAACTTGCCGAGCAATTACCTTGAGATGGGAATCTGGCTTGAGGCTGACCGACTGGGGTATCTCCTCCCGGTGATGGACCAGAAGAAGCTGGATACCCAGCGCGGCGTGGTCCAGAACGAAAAGAGACAGGGAGTGGATAATCAGCCCTACGGCCGGGCGAATGAGATTCTGATGAGCATGCTTTATCCACCCGATCATCCCTATTCATGGACGGTCATCGGCAGCATGGAGGACATTGGGGCGGCTACGCTTGAGGACGTCAAAGATTTTTTTAAAATGTATTACACGCCGAATAATGCTTCGTTATCCATTGCCGGAGATTTTGACCCCGCAGTCGCCAAGAAGCTTGTGGAGAAACACTTCGCCTCTATTCCTCCCGGGCCTCCGATCGAGAAGCTCAAACAGTGGGTGCCGGCACTCGACGGAGTGAAGCGCACGGTGGTCACGGATAAAATTGAGCTTCCGCGTGTGTACATGGTCTGGCATACTCCGGCTCTTTATGCTCCTGGCGATGCGGAATTTGATGTGCTTGCCGATGCTTTGTCTTCAGGGAAAACGTCACGCCTCTACAAGGCTCTTGTGTATGAGAAACAAATTGCCCAGGATGTTTCTGCCTTTCAGGCCTCAAGAGAATTATCCAGCACTTTCCACATCACCGTTACCGCCCGGAAGGGGCATACGCTTGAAGAGATTGAGAAGGCTGTGGATTATGAGCTGGACAGGATTTTAAAAGAGGGAATAACCTCTGAAGAGCTGGACCAGGCGAAAGTCAACAGAGAGGCCTCGTTTATCCGGGAACTGGAGAGAGTCGGTGGTTTCGGCGGAAAAGCGGATACATTGAATCAATACAATGTCTATTTGGGAGATCCGGATGGGTTTCAGTGGGATCTAGACAGGTATGCGAAGGTGATCGCTGATGATGTCCACAAATGCGCCACACAATATCTCGATTTGAATAAGCGTGTAATCCTCCATTTTATGCCCCAGGGAGATTTAACTTCCAAAAAGAGTGAATTTGACCGGACAAAGGAACCGCCCCCATTACCCGAACCTTCCTTTTCTCCCCCGGAGATTCAAAGTGCAGCCTTATCCAATGGATTAGAGCTGTATTTAGTCGAAGACCATAAGCTCCCCCTCTTGCAGGTCAACCTTGTGCTGAAGAGCGGATGGGCAGCCGATCCGGCGGATAGGCCCGGTGCCGCATCTCTGACGGCTGATCTCATGGATGAAGGAACAAAATCAAGGACAGCGCTGGAGATCGCTGAAGAAGTCAAAGCTCTCGGTGCATTCCTTGGGTCAGGCAGTTTGTTCGACAGTTCGAGCGTCAGTCTGAATGTCCTCAAAGGCAAGCTGGATAAAGGACTCGATTTGATGGCTGACATTGTATTGAATCCCACATTTCCCGAAGAGGAACTGCAGCGGAAAAAGAAGATCTATCTCGGCCGGATCCAGCAGGAATCAAGACAGCCGTTTCCATCTGCGATTAAGCTGTTTTTGAGCACTCTTTATGGCGAAGGCCATCCCTATGCGCAGCCCTACACTGGTTCGGGAACCGTTGAGTCCATTAATGCCATTGTACGGAAAGACCTGGTGAATTTCTACAATGCGAACTATGTTCCGAACAATGCCGCTGTGGTCTTCGCAGGGGATATCACGTTAGACGAAGCCAGGCGCAAAGTAGAGAAGGCCTTTGGTTCATGGAAGAAGAAAAATGTGAAAAAGGCCAGTATTGCGGAACCGAAAGCTCTTCAAACCACAAAGGTCTTCATCCTGGATAAACCGGGTGCCGCACAGAGCGTGCTCGTGATTGGAAACCTCGGATTAAAACGCAACAATCCCGACTTCACAGCCGTCCAGGTTGTCAACAACGCACTGGGTGGAATGTTCACCAGCCGTATAAACACCAATCTCCGCGAGGAAAAAGCTTACACTTACGGCGCAGGTTCAGTGTTCTTGGATACCCGGGGAACCGGTCCATTTATCTGTTACACCCAGGTGCAAACAAAGTTCACCAAGGAATCCATCTATGAAATCGTTAAGGAACTTCGCGATATCACAGGAAAGCGTCCTCTAGTCGGAGAGGAACTGAAAGACAGCAAGAATAACCTCATCAAGAGTTTTCCGCAGGGTTTTGAGACCTTTGGAGGGATAGCCGGAGGGATTGACTCAATGATTACCTACGACCTTACTCTCGATCAGTGGAAAAAATACACCAATGAGGTCAATGCTGTCGATAGTCAAAAGTCCGTTCAGATTGCGAAAAAATATATCCATCCCGATGCGCTCTTGATCGTTGTCGTGGGTGACCGCAAAGAGATCGAGCCCAAGATTCGCGAACTGGGATTGGGAGAGATTCATATCGTAGAAAGAGACGAGGTGAAGTAATAGATATATACTGTGAGGTAGCCTATATATATAATGTAAGAGGGCTACTGATAGGGAATCCGTTATCCCCATCGCAACAAATAAGCTTAGATAACCCGCTTCACGTGTAAACAATGTCTGTCAGTATTAGATGTATTATGTGAGTCTATTTTTTAAAAATATATTTTAAATGTTGACAAATATCCATTTAGATCATATATTGGAGATAGATATTGTATATAAATATACAATAAAATGTATGTATATATACAATAAATTGTAAAAAAAGGTACAAAAAGATGGAATTTAAGATTGATAGAGAAAGTTTATTAACGACATTATCTATGTGGAATAGTTACTTAAAGAAGAAAGTACATCTCATTGCGTGCGGAGGAACGGCATTGACATTAATGGGCATAAAGGAATCCACAAAAGATATTGATTTCATTGTACCGGAAGTAAATGAATATAAATATTTAGTGGGAAAATTATTAGACTTGGGTTATGAGCAAACTACTGGATATGGATGGCAAAAAAAGGAGGGATTTCTATTTGATTTATATCCAGGTAATAACATATACACAACTGGCTTATTA
>CAZSGR010000103.1:0-11572 GCA_964606185.1 uncultured Eubacteriales bacterium | reverse complement strand
CGCTTCGCTCGCAATGACACGAAGGTGAGATTGTCGCCTTACACAAACAATGACAAGAGTATTTTCATTTTACGGGATTGCCACGCTGCTCTCTCTCTGAGAATTATTAACGAGATTGTCACGCTATATTCGCAATGATAATTTCATATGGGATTGCCACGTCACTGCGTTACTCGCAATGACAAGTGACCGTTGAACTTCAGTCGCTTATGAAAGGGAAATCTTAATAAGCTAACTTTTTCAGCTACTTTAACTTTCAGAAGCCTTGATCAATTTTTCTTTTATCTGGCAGTTTCTTTTGACCGGCCGGTCGTTTTTGATGGCGATATAAAGAGCTTTATACGAGCCGACAATGACGCTCAACTTTTTCGCCCGGGTGAGAGCCGTATAGAACAAATTCCTCTGGAGCATGATGTAGTGCTGGGTGAGGAGAGGCATGACCACTGACTGGTATTCGCTGCCCTGTGATTTATGGACCGAGACAGCATAAGCCAGCGTCAGATCATCCATCTCTTCCTTTTCATAGAATACCGGCCTTCCGTAAAAATCCACTTCCACCCTGTATTTCTGCTTATCCACATGGGAAACCAGACCGATGTCTCCGTTAAACACCTCTTTGTCATAATTGTTCTTGACCTGCATCACTTTATCATGGACCTTGATCAGCCGGTTTCCGAATTTCAATCCTTCTTGACTGGGATTGAGCCTCTGCTGAAGCTCTTTATTTAAATTTTCGACTCCCACGAGTCCTCTGTACATCGGGCTGATGACCTGGATTTGGGGCGACAGAGGGTTCAGGTTTAACTTTTCAGGTATTCGGGAAGTGCAGAGACTCATGATGGTTTCGAACACCTTCTGCTCGTCATTCTGCGAGATGAAGTAAAAATCAGCATCCTTGTCGCCCTTTTCAGGTTTGATCAATGATTGCCCGTGATTCACACGATGGGCATTGAGGACGATGAGGCTGTCTTTGGCCTGGCGGAATATTTCATCCAGCCTCATAACTTCCACCCTCTTGGAGTCGATGATATCCCGAAGAAGATTGCCCGGGCCGACCGACGGCAGCTGGTCCTTATCTCCGACCAGGATCAGACGCATCCAGTTCGGAACAGCCTTTATCAAATGATACATGAGTGGCAAATCCACCATCGAGAACTCATCGATGATCAAGGCATCCCCGGCCAAGGGATATTTCTCGCAGCGCCTGAAGGTTCCCATTTTCGGGTTGTATTCTAAGGTGCGGTGGATCGTTTTCGCTTCTTTCTTTGTTGCTTCGTATAACCTCTTGGCCGCTCTTCCTGTTGGAGCGGCCAGCACAACCGTCTTTTCCCATCTGTGGAAGATATCCACCACCGCTTTGATTATGGTCGTTTTACCGGTTCCAGGTCCTCCAGTGATGATCAGGAATTTTTTCTGGAAACACTCTTTTATGGCAAGTTTCTGCATCGAGGAAAATTCCAGCGCCAGTTCCTCCTCGACTTCAGAGATGGCCTTGTCCACATCGAAATCGGGAGTGATGAAAGGAAGTGAAGCCAGCTTATGGATGGAATGAGCCACTTCCTCCTCAGCGGTATGGAAAAAAGGAAGGTAAAGCGCTGTCCCCGAATCCACCTCTTCAGCAATTGCCGCCTTCTGTTTTTTGATCTCCTCTAGAACCATTCTGACTTTCTCCTCGCTAATTTCCAGCTCTTTCATGCAGTTCTTCTCGAGCTCGCTCTGGAGAGAAAAGACATGCCCCTGCTCGTTGTCTTTCTCCATGAGATAGAGGACGAACGCTTTTATCCGTTCAGGAGAAGATGGGCTCATTCCCAGCTTGAGAGCCATCTGGTCTGCTGTCCTGAAACCCACTCCCCAGATATCCAGGCAGACTTGATAGGGATTGGTCTTCAACACTTGAAAAGACTTTTCTCCGTACTGTCGGTAAATCTTCGTGGCAAGGTTGGTGGTCACATTGTGCTCCTGAAGGAATATGATGAGGTCTCTGATGTTCCGGTTTTCAGCCCAGGATCTCTTTATCTCCTTCAGCTTAACAGATCCAACTCCCTCAACCTGCTTGAGCTTATCGGGCTTCTCTGAAATGATATCTATGGTTTTCTCCCCGAATTTTTTAATGATTCTTCGAGCCAGTACAGGGCCCACACCCTTGATCAATCCAGAAGAGAGAAACTTCTCGATTCCCTTAACCGAGGCGGGCAGGATGGGGAGGAAGTTTTCCACTCTAAATTGCTGCCCGAACCTGGGATTGATCTCCCATTTTCCTTTTATTTTCAACATTTCGCCGGGTGATAGGGGAGGGAACGAACCGACAACGGTCATAGTCTGTCCGTTTTCAAGAGAGAACTTGCAGACGGTGTATCCTGTATCCGGGCTATAAAAAACGATATTCTCTACAGTCCCTTCAAAGTATTCCATTCTCTATATTCACTTTTCCTATGAAATAATTATCATCCATGGAGATTCTTTTTCTGACTCCTCAAACAAATTCTCACTTCATCCCCGACTCCTGCCTTGAGCTTTTTTGCGGCGGATTCCTCTCTTGCCGCGATCTCGATTGTCCCCACACTCCCGGCAAGAAAAAGGAGCTCTCCCCTTTTTGCAGAAGAATAGCTCTGGATGAAAGAAGATATCTTTTTCCCTCGGATGATGAGGTCAACGCCTTCCTTGTCCGTTTTTCCTCCTACGTCTTCAAGCATCCTCGCCGGGATATCCGTTATCAAATTGCCGAATTTATCTTGATAAAGGAAATGACCAACGATCTCAGTCCCTTTAAGCCGGGGTTACTCGATGCCAAGTTGTTCGAAAGAGGCCTTGGCCGGCCCGACTTCGCTGCAGGAGATTCCTTTTGAAACCCAGGCTGCAGCCGGAGCCATCTTGTCCCGTCCTTCGAACGTGTTGCTTAGATGAGGGAGGAAATACTCTTCGTTCGTTACTTCTCTCAAATCTTCGACTTGTTCCTCCTCGAGCACCAGGCTCAACACTCCATTATCCGGAGCAATGAAATAATACTCTTTTGTCCTGGCTAAGAGGATTTTTCGCTCTGAACCGACTCCAGGGTCGACAATCACAAGAAAGATTGTCTGAGAAGGGAAATATTTATAAGACGCCAAGAGGATGAAACCCGTGGTCTGAATATCAAACGACGGAATGCGGTGAGTGATATCGATTATCCATACGGAAGGATTGATCTTGAGGATAACGCCTTTCAACGATGCGACAAAAAAATCATCCTCTCCGAAATCTGTCACCAAGGCAATAACGGGATTTTTCACTTTTTCCTATCTTATTCGAATCCTCCACTCCGGTCAATACGCCCCCATCGTCATTCATCGATGATCGGTTTTGCCATTTTAATCGGTGTGGAGAAATTGGGGACTGTCACAATTTTTTTAATCTATCAATGCGCATTGCACCTAAGTAGTTGTGAGAGGATGAATCAAGAAAAAAGAGAAAAAAGGGACAGGCCTTTATGCTTAGTAATTTGGTGATACTTTTACAAACGATATTGAAGATAAAGATGTCATTGCGAGCGAAGCGAGGCAATCTCGTAAGAAAATAATGAAAAATTCATTTTTTTGAGATTGCTTCTTCTCTACACTCATCGCAACGACAATTTTGTCACATGAGATTGCCGCGCTTCGCTCGCAATGACATCCAAAAAGTACTTCTGAATTACTGAGTAAGGAAAAAAAGAGGACAGGCGACTTTTTCTGATGGACTGTCCCTTTCAGTCTTTTTATTAAGGAGAATAGGGACTGTCCCTTTTTTTGAAGAAAGAGTAACCTGCAAAAAAAAGGGGGCAGGCAACTTATAAAAAAGTAACCTGTCCCCTTTTTCTGTCTCTTTTCTATTTGATGACTTTGAGGACGCGACCCAGCCTAGCCTTGATGATAAAACTCACGAATTTTTTTAATCGTTCTCTGAGACTGGTTTTCTGGTACGCATTTTTTTCGGCTTTGTAAGAAAAATAGATGATCCAGGGTCGTCCCTTCACATTACTCAAAGGCAAAAAGCGCCAGTAACGGCTGTCGTAGGAGTTATCGCGGTTGTCTCCCATGACAAAACATTGACCTTCAGGCACAACGACAGGGCCGTAATTCTCTTTGATGGCATCATTATAATAATAATAATTATTTTCCTGATCACGAATATCAGTGATCATGTGAATCTTATACTCTTCAGTGATGGGTTCATCATTGATGTAAACCTGCTTATTCTTGACCTCGATTTTTTCACCTTCAACGGCGATGACTCTTTTGACGAAATCTTTCTCCAACTCCCCTGGGAATTTAAAAACGACTACGTCTCCTCTCTCTACTTTCTTTCTGGGAATAAACAGTCCTTCCAGCGGTAAAACCGGGTCAGCGTAAGCAAACTTGTTCACAAGGAGAAAATCGCCAACAAGCAAAGTGGGCTCCATGGAGCCTGTTGGAATCTGGAAAGCCTGAACGACAAAAGTCATGACAAAGAAAACGAAAACAGCTGTTTCGGCAATAAGCTCGAAGAACTCCCGAAAACCGCTCTTCTCACGCTTTTTATCTTCGTCTACAGGACCCTCAGGTTGAACCTTCTTTTCTTTTATCTTTTCTTCTTTCATATCAAATTGTTCTCACTTTATATAATGAATGAAACACTCAAAATGACTAAAAAAATAAAATTCATCAAAATCGTGTTCTTCACAGCCGGCAAAAAAGCGGGCCAGTTTTCCAGGTTGGCTCTTCCGATTTTAAACACAAAAAAAGGCAGGGGAAATGTAATCAGCACCATCAAAGACCAGAGCGGCCAGCCGTTGAAAAATATCCCGGCCAAGACCACTAAATAGCAGATCATGGCCAGAAACAGATAGGCCAGCAAACTCTTCTTGAATCCAAAGAGAATGACCCATGTTTTTCTTCCGGTCAAAGAATCCGCTTCTTTATCCGCAAACTCATTGATCAACAAAACCAGTGTGGTCAAAATTCCGGAAGGAACAGCCACGATAAAAGGCCAAAGCGAAGACAGACTTTCAGCCTGGACATAATAGGCACCGAGAACCATCAAAGGTCCCCAGGCAAGGAATATGGCGATTTCCCCCAGTCCTTTGTTGACAAGCCGAGCCGGGAAACCGTTATAGCTGAAAACAAAAAAGACCGCTGCCAAGCCAATGAATAAGATGATGTTTCCCTCTGATACAGCATTGAGATAGAGTCCTATCGCTGAGCCCACCACAGCGAAAATCAGCGAAACAACTAATGCCTCACCGGGTTTGACAAAGCCGCTCAGAACCATTCGGCTTCCACCTGAGAAAGGAACCAGCGCATTCTTGTTTGACGCATCATTCCCGCTTTTGAAGTCAAAATAATCGTTCGCCACGTTGCAGCTGATATGAAGGAAACAGGCGCCCAGGAAAACCAAAATAAAGTGAAAGAAATTGAACTGTCCAGTATGCCACCAGGCAAAAGCCGTGCCTAAGAACACAGCCCCTGCACTCACTGTTAAAAAGGGAAGTCGCAGAAGAAGGAGAATCGCTTTTGACTTTTTCATCGTATGCGCCGATAAATCCTGTTATTTTGTCCGAAAAATCATTTTATATTTTTCCTGCTCAAATAATCAAGGAAAATAAACCGCGAGTGTCCTATCGAAAAAAGAGAGCCCCTATATAACTTATTTATTTTGATAAGGTTATAAATAATCATTTATTGAAAATGAATTGGATGAATGGGAAAAGTCGTGTTTTTTGGCCTCGCCCCTTCATCTCGCCTTTCCCGTGTGTTAATTTTATATTATACTGAGTTCATGAACTTCACTCTTTTCGGGTATCCAAAAACCGGAAAAACAACATTGTTCAACCTCCTCACCGGCGCCAAAATTGAAGTGAAATCCTATGAAGAGGGAAAAAAAGAAGTCAACCAGAGAACCTGCCCTGTTCCTGATTCCCGACTTGAAAAAATATGTGGTCTTTATCCTGAAAAAAATAAAATTTCCGCGACAGTTGATTTCGTCGACCTGGCTGGAATAGCCTTCGGAGAGGTCAAAAACAGCGCCTACCTCAGCACCCTTCGTCTGGCTGACGGGCTCACACACGTTGTCAGAGGATTCCAGGATGAGCAAATCCCTCATCCCAAAGGAAAAATCAGTCCTGAAGAAGACATCCTTTCCATGGAGGAGGAACTCATACTGGCCGATCTGATGTCGATAGAATCCAGGCTGGAAAAACTGGATAAGGAGCTGATGCGGGCGAAAACTCCTGATGGCGAAAAGGAAAAAGAACTCCTGGAGACTCTGCGTTCCCATCTAGAGGAGGGGAAAGGGATTCGCGAGGTGGAGCTCTCGTCCCAAGAGGAAAAAACCATCAGCAGCTTTGCCTTCCTCAGCCAGAAAAGGCTTCTCCATATGGTGAATGTCGACGAAGTGGATATTCCCCTGATTGAAAACCCGAATAAATTTACCGCTTCCCCAAAAAAAGGAATCGCAGTCCAGGCTTTCTGCGGTAAAATCGAAATGGAAATCCTGGAATTAGAAAATGAGGAAAAGGAGATGTTCCTCACCGAGTACGGCCTGAAGGAGCTGAGTGGGCCTAAATTTCTCAAATCTTCTTATGACCTTCTCAACGTGATCACTTTCTTCACCGTCGGCAAGGACGAAGTGAAAGCCTGGACCATTCCGGAAAACACAACCGCATTAAAAGCCGCGGGCTCGATCCATACTGACATAGAAAAAGGATTCATACGTGCTGAGGTCATCCCCTGGGAAGAACTTCTCCAACACGGCTCTTTCCAGGCTGCCAGAGAAAAGGCAGCTGTGCGTCTCGAGGGTAAGAACTACAGTGTCCTGGATGGAGATGTGATATATTTCCGGTTTGCCAAATGATGGGGTCAGGGCTCGACATTAGACATTACGGAGTCAGGCCTTATGAGGTCTAGGCTCATTTTAAGTAAAGCGTGAATGGAGTCAGAGATGCTAGCAGATGCCAGACAAACTGACAGTGCCTGTTTCCAAAAAAATGTCTAATGTCGAGCCCTGACCCCATATAGAGAAAATGAAAAAGACATACGAGATCACAGCTTCGGATAGCCGCTCTTCGGCAAGGACAGGAATCATCCATACGCCCCACGGTCCCATCGAAACTCCTGCCTTTGCTCCTGTGGGAAGCCAGGGCACTGTCAAAGGACTTCCTCACAGCCTCCTTCAAAGCCTGGGGGCTCAGCTCATGCTCGTGAATTCCTACCATCTGTTCCTCAGGCCAGGGCTGGAAACAATAAGTCAAATGGGAGGCATTCACTCCTTCATATCCTGGGACAAACCGATTCTCTCAGACAGCGGAGGATTCCAGATCTACAGCCTCTCCCCTCTTGTCAAGGTGAAAAAAAAGGGTGTGGAATTCACATCTCATCTCGACGGGACTAAAATTTTCCTTTCTCCAGAGGATGTGGTGGATATTCAAATAAAACTGGGCTCGGATATCATCATGAACCTGGACCACTTCCTCCCCTTCCCAGCGTCCAAAGAAAAAATGAAAGAAGCCGTCAGCCTGACATCTCATTGGGCAAAGCGGTCCAAAGCTCATTTTTCCCAGCAGGACTCCGCCCAGCTTCTTTGGGGAATCACTCAAGGAAGCGTGCACTGGGACCTGAGAAAGAAGAGCACAGAGGATTTACTGGATGTAGATTTTAGCGGCTACGCTCTGGGAGGCCTCGGGCTGGGAGAGCCGAAATCACAGCTCATGGAAATTATCGAAAAATCCGACTCCCTGCTCCCAAAAGAAAGACCCCGCTACCTCATGGGCATTGGCTACATCAGCGATATCCTGGAGGCCGTAGAAAGGGGAATAGACCTTTTTGACTGTGTGCTTCCCACAAGAAATGCGCGGAATGGGACTCTCTTCACGAGCAAAGGAAAAATGGCCATTAAAAACGTTAAATATGCCCTTGACCAGAGGCCCGTGGATGAAGACTGCTCATGCTACACTTGCCAGAATTTTTCCCGCGCCTACCTTCGTCATCTCTACGAACGACAGGAAATCAGCTCGGCCATACTCAACACGATCCACAACCTTTACTTTTACCTTGACATCTTCCGCAAAATTAGGCAATCTATTCAATCAAATTCGTATAGTCGTTTAAAAAGTATTATAATAAATAAAGAGGAAGAAATTTGATGTTTTTTTCAGCATTATTTGCATTTTCGCTACAGGCTCAACCCGGAGCTCGCCCCCAAGGAAGCTTTTTAACAGCCATGATCCCCTTTATCCTCGTCTTTGTTATTTTCTACTTTCTGCTCATTCGGCCCCAGCGACTCAAACAGAAAAAGCACCAGGAAATGGTGGAAGAGTTAAAATCCGGAGATAAAGTCATCACGGCAGGCGGGATCCATGGGACCGTCATGGGAGTCCAGAAAGAGAAGATAGAATTGAAAGTTGCCGCTAATGTTAAAATCGACGTAGCTAAAAATTCCATTGCTGTTATCCTGACACCCAAACAAAAAGAAAAGTAAATTTCTCGTTGATTTAATACACGAGAATAGACATAATTCACACTTCTATTTTAAAGGTAGAGTATAGAAAACGTAAGATGAAAAAAGATTTGCGCTGGAAAAGCATCCTGGTTTTATCAATCATTGCCTTAGCTGTCTTTCTTGCTTTCCCTCCTGGCGAAAAAATCCACCTGGGTCTCGATTTAGAGGGGGGGATGCATCTTGTCCTGGAAGTCATCACGGAAGATGCGCTCAGCATAGAAACAGGCCAGGAAATCCTTCGACTCGAAGACCAACTGAAGAAAAAAAATCTAACGTACACGACCGTCTCAAAAGATGGGATCACTCAGTTCTCCATACTGGAGATCAACCCGGAACAGGAAAATGAAATCAGGGATCTCCTGGACGAATTCTTCAAAGATTGGGACTATTCCATCAGAGGCAACAGTGTATCCGTCTCATTGAAGCCTGGCGCTGTCAACTATTTAAGAGACCTTTCGGTCAGGCAGGCCAGAGAGACCATCCAGAACCGGGTCGATGAGCTCGGGCTGGCTGAGCCGACCATTCAAAGACAGGGCACGGGCAACAGGATAATTGTGGAACTTCCCGGAGTCGAGAATCCGGATAGGATCAAGAACATCATCAAAACAACCGCCCTTCTGGAGTGGCGACTGGTGCTGGGAGGCCCGGCTCCTGATAGAGAAGCTCTGCTTCAGGATTTTGGAGGCGAGGTTCCATCAGACGCCGAAATCCTCAGAGGAGACCTGGAACGAACGCAAGGCGGCTATTATCTTGTGAGCAAGGTCGCTCCTGTCACGGGAAGAGACTTGATCAATGCCCGCCGGTCGACGGATGAATGGGGCCAACCAGCCGTTTTATTCACGTTGAATGCAGAAGCGGGGAGAAGATTCTATGACTTCACATCCGAAAACCTGAATAAAAACCTCAGTATCATCCTTGATGAGAAGGTACAGGAAGTAGCAATCATCAGGGACAGGATTCCGGACAGAGGGATCATACACGGCACATACACGATCGAAGAGGCTGATGACCTGGCTCTCATTCTCAGAGCCGGGCCGCTTCCCGCTTCGGTCAAGTACCTGGAAGAAAGGATGATCGGCCCTTCTCTGGGAAAAGATTCCATCCGAAAAGGCCTGTCCGCAATGGCCATAGCCCTCATCCTTGTCATCCTTTTTATGGTTTTTTACTACCGCTTTTCCGGTTTCAACGCCGTTGCCGCTCTCGTGCTGAACATCCTCATCCTGTCGGGAATCCTTGGCTACCTTGGAGAGAATGCGGTCCTGACACTGCCAGGTATCGCAGGAATCATCCTGACAATCGGTATGGCGGTGGATGCCAACGTCCTGGTTTTTGAAAGGATACGAGAAGAGCTAGCTTCAGGAAAGAGTGTGTTGAGCTCGATCAAATCTGGCTTTTCCCGTGCGTTCAGGACCATCCTGGATGCCAACGTCACAACCATTATTGCCGCCATCTTCCTCTTTCAGTTCGGCACTGGCCCCATTAGAGGATTCGCGGTAACTCTCATTATCGGGATCACCGCAAGCATGTTCACGGCTGTCTTTGTTTCACACTTAATTTTTGACCTCATTCAATCCAGGAAGAAAAGAAGAGAAAAACTGAGTATTTAAAAATGCAGATATTCAAACAGCCCAACTTCACATTCATGAAGTACAAGTTCTTCGCCTTTGCTCTCTCCGGAATCATCATCATCGTTGGGATCATTAACATCACCGCAGGGAAAGGCCTGACAGGCGGAATCGATTTTACCGGTGGTACGCTGGTCCAGATCAGGTTCAAGAATCCCTATCCCATCGATGAACTGAGACAAATTTTAGTAAGCGCCGATCTGGGAAGCCCCAAGATCCAGGAGGTGGAAGAAGGCGAACGGGAGTACTTGATAAGGACTGCAAGCCCTGAAGAAGTAACAGAGCAGGACCAGGAAGCCCATGAGATCATGGGGAAGAGGATCGTCGAAATCCTGACGACAGAGGAAGACCGATCAGCCCTCGAAAGCGGGTTGTCTGACCTCAACAATGTCGACACGGACGAGTTGACATCCATTCTCCAAGCCTCTTTTCCTGAAAACACTCAGGACATGGCGAAATCGATCATCGGCTTAAGGGAATCGAAAGAGCTCAAAGGAATCATCGAAAACTATGACCAGCTTTCAGATGCAGGAATTAACCAGGAGGTTGTCGATTATCTGAAAGAAAAGACTTACATTGGAAGCCTGGCGGTCAAACGCAGAGAATCTGTCGGCCCGCAGGTCGGACGTGAATTGAAAGTAAGGGCAACCCAGGCCACCGTCTGGGCTTTGATCGGAATGCTCATCTACATCGGACTCCGGTTTAAATTTGCCTACGGAGTTGCCGCCATCCTGACCCTGGCTCACGATGTCTTGTTCACCATGAGCATTTTTTCCTTCACCAATCGAGAGGTCAACCTTCCTGTTGTCGCCGCCATCCTGACCATTGTCGGATACTCGCTGAACGATACTATCGTTATTTTCGATAGAGTCAGGGACAACATCAAAGGTATGAGAAAACATGATTTCGAAAACATCCTCGATAAGAGCATCAATCAGACCTTGAGCCGGACTGTGGTTACCTCAGGAACAACCTTCCTGACAGTGTTCGCACTCTTTGTCCTTGGAGGCGAAGTCATTAGCGATTTTGCCTTTACCATGATCATCGGCGTGATCGTCGGAACCTATTCTTCAATATACCAATCCTGTCCTCTTCTTTCTTTCTGGAATAAGATTTTTAAGCCAAAAAGGGGGATGGGAAAATGACATTTTTGACTAATCAAATTAAACTTGTAAAATGGCTTTATATGCTTTATACTTTTTAATTGGTAACATAAATAGTCTAATTTTGAGGTAAGAAAATGGCTGAAAGAACTAAGCCACAACAAGAAAAAATCCCTCAACTTTTTAAAGACTCATTTTTTATGGCAGAAAAAGGAACTGTCCGTAGAGCTATCGCATTTCCCGTAGCATTAATCGTTCATGTTTTCCTCGTTGCAGCTATGATTATTGTCCCTCTCCTCAGTGTACAAAGTTTGCCCACAGTGGAGATCTACAGCGCATTTCTCGCTCCTCCCC
>CAZSGR010000102.1:0-11574 GCA_964606185.1 uncultured Eubacteriales bacterium | reverse complement strand
GGGGCAGCCTATATTTTTGCTCGAAACCAGGATGGGCCGGACGCCTGGGGAGAGGCAGTGATACTCACGGCTTCGGATGCTGAGGATAATGATCAGTTTGGCTGGTCTGTTGCTATTAGCAGTGACTCTGTCGTGATAGGTGCGCCTTATGAAGGTGATAATGGCGTCGATCTCGGAGCGGTCTACGTTTTTCATCGGACCACGGGAACTTTATGGAAGCTTACGGCTGCGGGTGCCGAGGATGGTGATCGCTTTGGCTATTCCGTATCCGTATCTATAAATGGTGATTATGTTGTAGTGGGTGCGCCTTTTGAAGATAGTACAGGGACCGATCTTGGGGTGCTTTATATCTTTTAATTCATTTCGGTTTGAGTGGAGGGGCATAGACTCTGCTTCTATGCTGTATTTGATCACACGATAGAGCTCATCTTCGCCGGTTTTTACCAACCAGAATGACCTCTCATGGAGTTTTGTTTGGCGGGAGAAGCTGTAGGGCGTGTCACCATCGATTTGCACAGATGATATGAATTTCCCCTTTTGGTCAAAAACATCAAACGTCTTTTCATTCTCATCTTCATTTTTCTTTAATTTTTTCTAGTAACACAAGGAAAGGTTCCCAAGCCACATGACTGCAACCATAAAATACCTGGTTTTGACTTCTGAAAATATACCGGCTTCAATGATTGGGGACTGTCCCCCAATTTTCTTCTATCCCCGATTTTCTAGACTTGACACTGATTTTTGACTTTGATAAAAATGAAAAACTCTTAATGAAATTATATTCCAATGAAAAAAGGAGGGACAATGCGCTTTACAAATCTTAAGCATTATCTATTGGTTTTTCTCTGTTTGATGTTGATCAGCCCTTTGGCTGGGCTTTCCAGGGACAAAAAAAAGGCACAACCTCAGGAAGATTTACTGGCGAAACTGTCCTTGAACGTCCTGAGATGGAGAGCCATCGGGCCGGCGGTGACTTCCGGACGGATATCGGACTTTGCCGTTAACCCCCGGAAGCCAAGCGAGTACTATGTGGCCACCTCATCCGGAGGTGTGTGGAAAACCACGAACGCCGGGACGACCTTCCAACCCATTTTCGACAGCCAGGGTTCCTACTCCATCGGCTGCGTGACCATGGACCCGAACAACCACAATGTTGTCTGGGTTGGGACCGGAGAGAACAATAACCAGCGCAGTGTCGCTTATGGAGACGGAGTCTACAAGACGGAGGACGGCGGCAGAACCTGGAAAAACATGGGGCTCAAGACTTCAGAGCACATCGGCATGATCGCTGTCGACCCAAGGGATTCCAATGTCGTCTATGTGGCGGCTTACGGTCCTTTATGGCGGGCCGGTGGAGAACGCGGCCTATATAAAAGTGTTGATGGCGGCAAAACCTGGAAGGCAGTCTTGACAATCAGTGAGCACACGGGAGTGAGCGAAGTCTATCTTGACCCTCGAAACCCGGACGTGATCTATGCTGTTGCCCATCAAAGGCGAAGGCATGTGTTTACCCTTATCGATGGGGGGCCGGAATCTGCTGTTCATAGATCGGAAGACGGTGGAGAAACATGGAAAAAAATCACAAGAGGGCTTCCCGCTGGAGACCTGGGCCGGATAGGATTGGCCCTATCTCCGGTGAATCCGGATTATCTTTACGCGATCGTCGAAGCCCAGTCCGGAAGAGGCGGTTTTTACCGCAGCACAAACCGCGGAGCTTCCTGGGAAAAAAGAGGCGGCTACACTTCCCGGGGCAATTATTACCAGGAATTGTTCTGTGATCCCAAAGACATCGACCGGGTTTATTCCATGGATGTCTATCTTCAGGTGAGTGACGATGGAGGAAGGACCTGGAGCGCGCTGGGTGAGAGACACAAACATGTCGACAATCACGCCATGTGGATCGACCCTGACGACACAGATTATTATCTGGTGGGCTGTGACGGAGGTATCTATGAGTCGTTCGATAGGGGGAGAACCTGGAAGTTCATGCCCCATCTTTCACTTGCCCAGTTCTATAAAGTGGCGGTCGATAATACCGAACCTTTCTATTATGTCTACGGCGGGACTCAGGACAATTACAGCCTGGGCGGTCCGTCGCGCAACACAAGTTCCCATGGGATTGTCAATTCGGACTGGTTTGTGACACAGGGCGGGGACGGCTTCGAGTCTCAGGTTGACTGGAAAGACCCAAACATCGTCTATGCGCAGTCGCAGTACGGCAACCTGATCCGTTTTGACAAAAAGAGCGGGGAGAGACTGGGCATCAGGCCAAAAGAGAGAAAGGGAGAGAAGTCCTACCGCTGGAACTGGGATGCGCCGCTTCTGGTCAGCCCCCATTCCCACACCAGGCTTTACTTTGCCGCGAACAAGGTCTTCCGCAGTGACGACCGGGGAAATACATGGAAGGTGATCAGCGGTGATCTAACCCGTCAGATCGACCGGAACAAACTCGAGGTCATGGGCCGGATCTGGCCCATGGATGCGGTGGCGAAAAACGCCAGCACTTCTCAGTACGGGACGATCGTGGCGCTGGACGAATCGCCAGTTCAAGAGGATTTGGTCTATGCGGGTACGGATGATGGCCTGATCCAGGTGACAGAGAACGGCGGAACAACCTGGCGAAAGATCGATAGGTTTCCCGGTGTTCCGGACAGAACCTATGTCAATGATATCATCGCTTCCCGACACGAAAAAGGCACAGTGTATACAGCGTTCAATAATCATAAGAACGGCGACTTCAAGCCCTATGTCCTGAAAAGCACGGATACGGGCAAAACCTGGGTATCTATCTCTTCCAACCTGCCTGAAAGAGGCTCGGTCTACGCCTTGGCAGAAGACCATGTCAACAGGAACCTCCTGTTTGCGGGAACAGAGTTCGGGTTGTTTGTCAGTGTGGATGGAGGAAAGAACTGGAAACAACTTAAAAGCGGGCTGCCGACTATCGCTGTTCGTGATATCGCCATTCAGAAGAGGGAAAATGACCTGGCTCTGGCGACTTTTGGCCGGGGATTCTATATTCTGGATGATTACACTCCTCTGCGTTCTCTCAATAAGGAGATTCTCAATTCTGAGGCCCATATTTTTCCGATTAAGGATGCTTTGATGTATGTCGAATCCTCCCCTCTGGGTTCAGGAGGAGCTGACGGAAAGGGTTTTCAAGGAGAGATGTATTTCAACGCCAAGAATCCTCCTCTTGGAGCGGTCTTCACTTACCATCTGAAAGAATCCATCAAAACCTTAAGAGATAAACGAATGGAGAAAGAAAAAGCAGCTTTTAAAGATGGAAAGCCTGTTTATTATCCCAGCTATGAGGAAATAAAAGCGGAAGAAAAGGAGGAAACTCCCTATCTTATTTTCACCATTCTGGATGATGAGGATAACGTTGTGCGTAAGCTCAGGACTTCAGCCCGGGCTGGACTTCATCGGATAGTCTGGAATTTGATGTATCCGGCTTTTGCCCCGACGAGTTTGCAGGAGACGAGTCCCACTTCGAGCGGCCGCTCGAGCACTCCGGTCCTTCCCGGGGAATACAAAGTTTTCCTTTCGAAAAATGTCAACGGAGTGGAGACGAAGCTCACTGAGCCAGTGGAATTCAGAGCCGTGGTCTTGGGCAACACATCTCTTCCAGCGGAAGACCGGGCTGAGCTTGCGGCTTTTCAGAAGAAAGTGAGAGAACTGAGTCGAGCTGTTAATGCCGCCTCGAGTGTTATGAGGGAACTGGCGGATAAAGCCCGTCACTATCGGGTGGCCTTGAAGAGTGTTACGGTTGAAGACTCCCAGATTTATGCCCAGATCAAGGCCCTTGAGGCTGAGGTAAGCGAGATTCAGATTAAACTCTTCGGCGACCGCACACTGAGGAGGATTGATAAGGATGCCGAGCCCGGCTTGAGCAGCCGGATAAGCAGCATCATCTATGAACAAAGACGGTCCACTTCTGCCCCGACACAGACTCAGAGGGATGCGTATCAAATCGTTGCTGATGATTTTGGTCCAATCCTGCAGAAGCTGAAAAAATTAGTCGAGGAGGATGTCAAGATGATCGAGAAGAAGCTGGATGAGATCGGTGCGCCGTATACTCCGGGCCGCTTTCCGGATTGGAAAAAATAAAAAAGGGACGTAAAAAAAAGTAAAAAGATAAGAAATCGCTCAATAATTCGCTAGCAACTGTTAATTATTCTGCAGATAGAAGTGTCATTGCGGGCGCAGCGCGGCAATCTCTTAGGAATAATTAAATAGTAATATTTATTTGCACATGGGAAATGAGGACGTTGTACTAACTCAATAATTCGGTAACGTTTTTATAATGTTATTGCGAACGGAGTAAAGCAATCTCATTCTTATGTCATTGCGAGCAAAGCGTGGCAATCTCATAAATAGGATATCTTCATTCCGTATTAATATAATTTCTCTCTAGGAGATTGCCGCGCTGCGCTCGCAATGACACTTTACCCTTCAATATCATTGTCAAAAGAGTTGCCTAATTACTGAGCATATACAGACGTCCCCTAAGACTAAAACAATTCCAGGCCAGCGAAGAAAACGGGTTGGAATTCGCTTGAGCCGGCCGGGGCGCCCCTCTCCATGATGTGGCTCAGGCCTCCTCCGGCGAACAGCGAAAGCGTGTTCGAAATCCTTTTGTTCAGTGAAGCCCGCAGCATGATGGCTTGCTGGTCAGGTTCTCCCATCTGGCTTCGGAATAGTGTGGCATTATCCATGTACATGTACCCGATATCTGTGTTCAGGGAAAAACTGTCCAGGGGGAATGAGATTCCGTAGAAACAGGAATAGGCCAGGCATTCGTTAATATCACTGGTGAAGTTGATACTTCCCAGGGAAACAATAGAGTATATTCTCTTGATCGAAAATTTCACCCCGCTGTTCACTCCGGTGAGATTGCTGGCCCAACTGATCCATCTCATCCGCCCATCGTATTTAGAGAGGTTAACCAGGCCGACTGGAACTCCGCTGGTGTTTTTAGAGTAGTTGACCAACCCTATCTGGACTCCCTCCAAATCTCCAGCCGCGTTGAACAACCCTACCTGAACACCCGCTGAGATGCTGGCAGCGTTCATGCTTCCGACCTGCAGCCCGTAGAGGCGCTCGCCAGCGACGTTGAATACTCCGGCAGCCTGCAGACCTCTGAAGGTTTCGCCGGTAACATTGAACAGACCCGCGGCCTGTATTCCTCGGCAACTTTCTCCGACGACGTTCCAGCCAGCTGCAGCCTGGATTCCTTGGTAAGTATTACCTGTGACATTCATGAGTCCGGCAGCCTGCAGGCCTATGGATTCTTCTCCGGTGACATTCATGAACCCGGCTGCCTGGATACCCCGGAAAGAATTCCCCGTCACATTCATGAAGCTCGATGCCTGCAGCCCTTCGCCTTCTTCTCCGCAGACATTGAATAAACCCGAGACCTGCGCTCCGGATAATTCATCTCCGGCAACGGCAAAGAAGCCAGCCATTTGAACTCCGGTGAGATTTGAACCGCAGACTCCGACCAATCCAGCTACCTGGACTCCTTTGATATTATCCTCCACGGCGGATACGCCGGCTGCCAGGTCAAACCCGTGAACCTGGCCCACACGGCCGTAAAACAGGGAAAGGTTGATGTTGGTTGAGTCGTATTTGGACTGGTTGATGGAAACAGGATAGAAAATAGAAAAATTAAAAAAGAGGTGCCGGCCGCGCGGCTCAGATTGAAGGTCTGCGGCGAGGACAGAAAGGAATAAACCGACAGTTAAAATCAGTACAGTGGCCCTTCGAATTTTCATCAAATTCTCCTTATTCATCGATTTCTTTCAGCTGCGAAACGCGACACTGAGATAGAAAGCAACACTTTTGCCTATTATAACGAAAAACTATCCGTAAAAGTTCATGCTTTATGTCCACCCCTGTCGAAATTGACCGTTCACCTTCCCTGTGGTATAAACTACCTCAATTCGCCAAATGAAAATTGCGGTCACCGGAGCCAGTGGTCACATCGGGGTCAATCTCTGCCAGGCGTTGATTCAGCACGGTCATTCAGTCAAAGCTCTTATCCACGATAACGATCATGGAATCAAGGAACTCCCTTTGGAATGTGTCCCGGGAAACTTGATGGACGCCTCTTTGCTTTCACGGCTTGTCAGGGAAGTAGAGGTCGTTTTTCATTTAGCCGCTGTAATATCCATCCAGGTCAGAAACAAAAAAGAGCTTTTCGAAAAAAACGTCAAGGGGACTGAGAACGTCCTTAATGCAGCCCAGAAAGAAGGAGTGCGGAGAGTAATCCACTTCAGTTCGATTCATGCACTTGTCCAGGAGCCATTTGACAGGATACTGGATGAGGGGCGGTCACTGGCCCTAAAGGACGGTGTCGATTACAGCCGGTCTAAAGCTCTATCCGAACTGGTCGTGCAGGAAGCTGTGAAGGAAGGGCTGGATGTGGTGATACTCAATCCCACAGCCGTGATCGGTCCTTTTGATTACGCCCCTTCTTTGCTGGGCAGAGCCTTGATTCTGATGTACCGCGGGAAGATTCCAGCGTTAATCAGCGGAGGCTATGACTGGGTTGATGTCCGGGATGTCGTAAAAGCAGCGATCGTGTCTATCGAGAAGGGTGAAAAAGGAGAACGCTACATCCTATCCGGCCATTGGAAAGATCTGTGTGAGCTGGCTGAGCTGACTTACGAGATCAGCGGAGAACGATATAAGAAGATGACCTGTTCTCCTGGATTGGCCAGGATCGGGCTGCCTTTCCTGAAGTTGTACTGTCGGTTGAACAGCACTCAGCCCTTGTACACAAAAGACTCTTTGAAAATCCTGCAAACAGCGCACAGCCACGTGTCATGTGAAAAGGCCAGGAAGCGACTCGGGTTCAACCCGAGGCCCATGGAGGAAACCCTCAGGGATACGTTCGAATGGTATAAAATGAACGGCTTCATGGATTGATCAGAAATGACGGAAACAACATTCACCATTCTGGTCTATGTCTGGATGGCTTTTGGCGTCCTGCTTTTCCCATTACTCCTGAAAGTCCCCGCGCCCTATGGCCGTCATTCCAGGTCAGGATGGGGTATCACGGTTCCCAATCATCTGGGGTGGCTCTTTATGGAGTTGCCAGCCCTGATTGTGTTCGCTTATTTCTTTCTGGACGGACCCACTGAGCAAAGTGCAGTGACCTGGCTTTTCTTCAGTTTATGGGTGCTGCACTACACAAACAGGACTCTGATATTCCCCTTTCGGATCAAGATGCGGGAAAAGAGAATCCCTGTATTAATAGCTGGTATGGGTTTCGGCTTCAATATCGTCAACGGCTTTTTCAACGGATACTATTTCGGGTCTTTAGCTCCGAATTACCCTCAAAATTGGCTCATGGATCCTCGGTTTCTTTTAGGGATTTTACTCTTCTTGACTGGTTTGGGAATTAACTGGTGGGCTGACAGTAAGCTCCTCGGATTAAGAAACTCGGAGCGAAGACATTATTCGGTTCCACAGGGAGGACTGTTCCGCGCCATCTCCTGTCCCAATTATCTGGGGGAAATCGTGGAATGGGGCGGTTTTGCTCTGATGGCCTGGTCTCTCCCGGCCCTCTCCTTCTTTATCTGGACCGCTGTCAACCTCATCCCCAGAGCTTTGAACCATCATCGCTGGTATAAAAAGCAGTTCGAAGATTACCCGCCGGAACGTAGAGCTTTGATTCCTTTTTTGATCTAAGTTTTAGGTAGTTATTCCCGAGGAGTCACTTTTTTGCTCGAAGATTCAAAAAAGTCATTATAAGTCCTGAGACAGTCTCTATTTCCTTTAAAAACTGATAATGGTTGACACTATCGAGAATTCTTAGTATTTTGCTATGGACATGTTTTCAGGCTCACTAAGGAAAATATAGAAATGCTTATTCCCATCGGACATGAAAGCTCGGCAGTCCGCAGGTTGCCTTGGGTTACATTCTTTATTTTGGCCAGCTGTTTCATCATTCATATTCTGGTAACCATTGATTTAAACAAAAGAGAAAAAGATTTACAGAACGCGGCAAGGGAATTCCTGGGATACTACATGGAACACCCGTACCTGGAACTTGATTCGGAAGCTTTAAACCTGATTTTTGGAGAAAGACTCACCGAGCAAATCCAGGAACAGCTCGACATCATTCGTAAAGAAGCATCGCGGGATGTCCATCTTTTTAAAGGACAGCAGCAGGAAGAGCTGAATCAGCTCTCGGAGAAGCTGAAATCTATCATTAATAATATTCCCTATAGAAAATATGGATTCATTCCAGCCAAACAATCTTTCTTCGCTCTTCTGACTTACATGTTCATTCACAGTGGCTGGTTCCATCTACTCGGGAATTTGCTGTTCCTCTATTTGACCGGGCCTTTTATCGAAGACGTCTGGGGGAGACCTTTTTACACAGCCTTTTACCTGATAATGGGAATAGGTTCAGCCCTTATGTTTGCTCAGCGCTATCCCGAGTTAGCCGGACCCTTGATCGGTGCCTCAGGTGCAATCGCGGGAGTTATGGGGGCTTTCCTGATCAGATACTGGAAGACGAAAATCGAATTTTTATTTATTCTCTTCCCTCTGATTTTCATCCGGTGGACGTTCAAAGCTCCCGCATGGTTGATGCTGCCCTTGTGGTTCTTACTGGAATTCTTCAACGCCAGAGTCATGGACACAATCAATCCTCAGGGCGGCGGTGGAGTCGCCCATTGGGCGCATGTCTGGGGATTTGTATTCGGTATTGTGACAGCGCTTGGAGTGAAGTATTTCAAGATCGAAGAAAAATATGTTCGTCCAAAGATTGATGCCCAAACATCTTACGTGGATGAGGGATTCCAGGCGCTGGAGGATGCCACAGAGAAAAAGAATGCCGGGAAATCAGACGAAGCTTTTACTCTTCTGATTGAAGTCGCCAGAAAAAATCCAGGGCATAAGGACCTGGTCGAAGGCCTCTGGGAACTCGGGGTCGAAATAGGGAAGGAAAATGAATCGGCAAAATTTCTCATTGCGTTGGTGGAGAGCGAGATAAGAAGGAACCAGATGGAGTTGGCCGCGAGTCATTTCTGGAGGCTGAGAGAGAAAATTCCAGAGGCATCCGTCAGTTCAACCTATAAAATCAGGCTGATTCAGCATTTGAAAGAGCGCCAGGAAGGTGAAGACGCAAAGGCATTAGCCAATGAACTTCTCCAGGAAGTCAATCTCGATTCACCGCCTGTTTTATTGATGAATTTTGTGAACATTGCTTCAGAATTGGACCCTTCACTTGCTGGTAAAGTTATGGAACTCTGCCTTCAACATCCGGAAATTCCGGAGCACCAGAAAGATGAACTCAGGAAGAAGTTTGGCGGATTCCAGGGAAAAGTGCAAGCCGCAGTTCCAACCGCTGATCAATCTTTAAAAGTCACTCACGCCACCCCTGTGAGCCTGAAAGAAGAGAAACTCGCCATGAACGTGAAAGGTGTCGGTGAGCGAGTGCTGTCACTCAACAGGATACAGTCCATCGCTGTGGCCGAAATTGCTTCTCTTGAGGATCTTCCCTATCTGTTGATCGATCTTTTCCTGGATGATCCGAAATCAAGCGCTTCTGCTGTTCGTTCCATCAGGCTGCTGACCTCAGACTTCGAACCGAGAACATTCTTCCCTGATATTGAAAATTCCCGGGAGGCCCTGAAAGCCTTCATTTCGAACCTGCTCGAATCAAGCGGAGCCACAGCGTATCCGGATAAAGAGTCGGCTCTGCTCAGCCCTCCCAGGAGTTTTCGCTCGATGGAGGAATACGAAGAATCGATTTTAGCCTGAAAACACACGCCATTTAATATTATTTGAAACCCAAGATACAAGCAAAAGGTGTTGATGGGAACCTATAAATAAAGAACTCCGAGACCATAGTCTAATCGAATCTATGAAACCTTCCGCAAGCCCGTGCTGAATGAGTTCTACAGAGTTACTCTTATGAAACATGATGGAACCATGTGACACAGTCGAGGATCTAAAGAAAGACCTTGAAAAACGGATTGGCCATTCCAATTATGATCGTAGCCATTAAAATAATTGATGCTAAAGTCATATACTGATGGATGTTTTTTTGATGGGATGAAGCTTTGCAGCAGAAGATTATTGACAATGAAAAGCAAAAAGAATTTGGCACCTATCAGATATAGTATTGATTAATCCATTAGATGGATGAAAAGAGATGGCCTGGCATGCTCAGGCCACCCCCCTATTCAACCGAATTAACGTTCTGCGTTGCGGCAAAGCTTTGGGTAACAGCAATAAACTGGACCTAGCAAACTATGCTCACAAGATGCGCAGCATTCATCATCATGAATATCAGGCTCATCACAATGTAATATGCAACCAGTACATGTTCTATTGCATTCCCAATCTGCTTGGACAATGTTTGCGACCACGAACAAAAGGACTAAGGATATTAAAACCAATACGGTTTTTGTCTTCTTAGACATAATTTCACCTCCTTTCTTTGTCAGATAAAATTATTTTCGGCCGAAGGATGACTACCTCGTATTCTGGAACTTTTTTTAATAAATAAAAATATTTTTTACTCTTTCTTTCCATTACAAAAAAGTCTTTAAAATAAGTATCGTGATATTCATTCTCGTACTCGCAATAATAATAGTTTTGAAGTCTGCCATCGTTGTCATATTTCAATATTTCGATGCGAGGATAATTTTGAAGAATATAAAACCCATCTTTGCTAGCAAAGATTGAATAGATAACTGCCATTGGTCCTAATTTACCCTTTCTTAAACGATTTAAATTAATCTTTTCTTTTTCTTTCATCACTTCATTTTCAAGCTTGTATTCTGCCAGTAACTTTCCTTCCTTAGAATACTTACAAACAAGAGGAAATCTAATATATGCGATTAACAACTCATCTCTATCATTAATAGTTATTTTTATCCAATTGGGTATTTGCCAGTTTGATTTATCGCCAAATCTCGCTTCTCCAAAGGAATTGAGTAATTGCCCGTTTATATCCAGAACATCAACAAGTGGAGATCTAGGATCTATTCGCAGAGGAGCGGCATAGATCAACTCTTCTTTGCTAACTGCGATATCGATATATGTCTTAAATATCCTTAAGCTTCTGATATAATTTCCTTTCAAATCAAAAAATTGGAGTGTATTATTTCCGGTATCGCCAACGATTATGGTTTCCGAAGTCGCAAACAAGCAAACGAGATTTGAAAATTCGCCTGGTCCCTGCCCTTTTTTCCCTATTTTTTTTATGAAGTTGCCTTTGTTATCAAACATGAGGATCTGACATGCTTTTTGATCATTAACCAAAATATTACCGTTTAATAAGGAGATTATCCCGACAGGTCTCCACAAGTAGATCCCGTTTTTAATTTGATTCTCAGATGGAAATGAAAGTTCTTCTTCTAGTTCTATAGCATCTTCCGGAACAGGAAATTTTTTTAACCATTTTTTCCAGGTTTTTATTAGATATTCCTCGCTAAATCCTCTTTGTTGAGATGATAAATGAAAAGCCATATACAAGAGAGTTAGAATAATTAATACTAGGCGGAATGTTGATTTAAAATAGCTCATTCAATTTCTCCTCATTATTTAGAG
>CAZSGR010000101.1:0-11600 GCA_964606185.1 uncultured Eubacteriales bacterium | reverse complement strand
ATATCTGATTGACTTTCCTCCCGATTTGGCATTTAATATCGTCTACCTATGGGAAAAGCCATAAAAACAGCATGGATTTTAGCTTTTTCAGTCTGCTTATTATTCATTACCTGTCGACAGGAGCAGAGAGAAATGATGGGGATTAAAAGTGAGATTTTATCCATTCAGGCGAATCTGGTATTTTTTTATTATCCGGACCTGGAGGAAGCGGAAAGGTTTTATGGAGATATTCTGGGATTGGAGAAGGTTCTGGACTACGGATTTGCTAAAATCTACCGGATATCCCTGTCAACCTTCATAGGCTTAGTGGATGAAACCAAAGGCATGCACGATCCCTCAGAGCCAAAAACGGTCACACTCTCATTTGTCACTCAGGAAATAGACCAATGGTATCAGTATCTCAAAAGCCGGGGAGTCGAGATACGCAATCCTTTGAAAGATGCCTCACGTCACGCCACCCGTGGATTTGTGGCCTACGACCCTGCGGGATATTTTCTGGAATTCGAACGTTTTCTGGAGCATTCCCAAAACACTTTTCTGCTCGAACAGCTAGCTGAGGTTCAAACAATCTATCCCCGCTCGGAACAGAAATCCTCCCGTCCGGAAAGTCTCGGCATCAGGGCCAATATCATATGGCTTTACTACCGGAATGTCCCGGAAGCTCAGGATTTCTATGAAGATAATTTTGGCTCAAAACTTCTGGTTGATCAGGGTTTTGCCAAAGTCTATTCCTCTTCCCCTTCAGGTTTCATAGGACTTGTGGATGAAGCCCAGGGACTGCACCGCTTCACCCCGAAAAAAGCGGTCAATGTCTCTTTCCTGACAGATCAGATCGATGAATGGTATACGCATCTCCAGGCAAAAGGAGTCAAAATAAGGGATTCTTTAGAAGCCCTGGAAAGTATCCCGGTTAAAGCTTTTGTGGCCTATGACCCGGCGGACTACTTCATCGAATTCGATCGATTCTTGAAAGACCCCAAAAACCAAAGAATTTTACAGCTGCTCCAATAAAGAAGTTTTTATGGATTCTTCCAGCCGGCTGCAAGCTTTCGAGGAGCCGCTTGAAAAAATAGAAAGGAGGTAAATATGAGCAGAAGATTCATCGTAATACTGGCCACATTAGCCGTGGTGGCCAACTGTGTTTGGGCTCAGGATCTTGCCCTAAAAGGCGGCACGATCCTGACAATAACGGATGGCACCATCGAAAACGGTACGGTCGTTATCCAGAACGGCAAGATAACGGCTGTTGGAAAGAACATCAAAATCCCTAGCGGGATCAAAGTTATCGATGTGACCGGGAAGCATGTCATGCCCGGCGTCATCGACAGCCATTCACACATCGCCCTGACCGATGTGAACGAAGCCACAGACCCGGTCACGCCCCAAATCTGGATGTGGGAAGCCCTGGAACCCGGATCGGATTCCATCCGGAAGACGCTGGCTGGCGGGGTGACCACCGTAAAGACCATGCATGGAAGTGCCAATGTCATCGGAGGCGTGAACGTCACCATCAAGCTCAAATATGATCGAACGGTAGAAGAATTGATTATCCCCGGAGTCCGCCAGCAGCTCAAGATGGCCTTGGGTGAAAATCCCAAGCGCCTCTATGGAAGCAAAGGACGATCCCCTTCCACCCGAATGGGGAATGCTTATGTTGCCCGTAAAGCGTTTATTGAAGCTAAAGAATATAAGGCGAAATGGGATAAGTACGAAAAGGACAAAGCCTCCGGAAAAAAGGACCTGACTCCTCCTAAAAAAGACCTGCGGATGGAGACCTTGAAGATGGTTTTGGAGAAAAAGCTCAGCATCGACTGCCACACCTACCGCGCGGATGAAATCGTCTGGATCATCAATTTCTGCAAGGAATTCGACATCGATCTTTTGCAATTAAGCCACTGCATAGATGGTTATAAAGTCGCAGACATCATGGCCGAAGCAGGCGTCTTCTACGGAGGCTGGGTCGACTGGTGGGGATTCAAGGAGGAAGCCTATGATGGCTGTCCGTACGGCATGCAGATCATGCATGACGCCGGTGTCAAAATGGTCATCAACTCCGATAGCCCTGTCGAAGGCCGCTATCTTTTCCGCCAGGCCGCCAAGGTGTTGAAGTATACCGATATCCCGGAAATTGAAGTGCTCAAAATGATCACCTTGAATTCGGCGGAATCTCTAGAGCTGGGCGACCGCATCGGAAGCCTGGAGAAAGGGAAGGATGGAGACATCGCAGTCTTTAATAAGCATCCCCTGGATACGACCACCAAATGCTTGATGACCATCATCGAAGGAGAAATCTTCTTTGATTACACCAAAGAAAGTGTTACATCAAAAGGAGGAAGCCGATGAAAAGAGTCACACTTTATGTTCTTGTGGTTTTTATCCTGTTTGCGGGAGTAGAGGTCTTCGCAGCCGCCGATACAATTTTGATCAAAAACGGCACCATAGTTCCCGTGAAAGGGGTCTCCAGCACTATTGCCGACCTCCTGATTGAAAACGGAAAGATCATCAAGATCGGAACGCGTATCCAAGCTCCGGCAGGCGCCAAGGTCATCGATGCTTCGGGAAAATATATCTATCCCGGATTGGTGGCAGTGATGACTGCGGTGGGAGTGACCGGTTATCCTGGTGCGGGTAACGACACCGATGAAGTCGGGATTTCCACCCCCCATATTGACCCTTACGACGCCATCAATCCGGAGGATGAATGCATTGAGGTAACCCGCCTGGGGGGAGTCACAACCGTACAGACAGTCAGCGGGTCCCGGAGTGTGATCAATGGTAAATCCGTGGTCCTCCACCTGGAAGGAGACCTGGCTGACAAAATGGTGGCTAAACGCTATGTGGCCCAAATCATCAACATTGGTGCCAAAGAGTCAAACAAGTACCCATCCACACAGCCAGGAATCGTCTCTTTCTTGCGGACCAAATTCGATCAGGCCAAGGAGTTTGCCCAAAAACAGAGCGAAACAGCCAAGAAGAGTCAAAAAGAAAAAAGCAAAAAAGATGAGAAAGACACGAAAAGTCTTGCCAAAAGGAACCTGGAGATGGAGGCTCTCGTACCCGTGGTTACAGGAAAGGTTCCTGTCATTTTTATCACCACTGACGAGGTCACTATTCGCAATGCTCTTGAGATCATCAAGGAGTATAAGCTCAAAGGAATCATTCGAGCGAACTCAGGAATACTTAAATACGCCGACCGCATAGCCAAAGAAAACATTCCGGTTATTTGGGCTGGAACGACAGGTATCCCCAGGCGCTGGGAGCCTTTTGACTTGAACTATCACACAGCAGCGGTTTTAGCGGAAAAAGGCATCCTGTTTGCCTTTGACCCGGGCGGATGGGGTCCTGCAAATCGGAATGTGAGCGACATGCCGACGCCTGCGTCAATTTCTGTGGCCCACGGATTGTCGGAGAAGAAAGCCCTGGAAGCCTTGACTATCAATCCAGCCCGAATCCTCGGCATCGACGAGGAGGTCGGCTCTCTGGAAGCGGGCAAGACCGCCAACGTAGTGATCTGGACTGGCAGCCCCATACAAGGGCGCTCACGGGTAGAAACGGTTATCATCAGGGGCAAACTCATCCCTATGACCAGCTTGCAGACCAGGCTCTACGAGAAATTTAAGAAAATCGTCTACGAACGGATGAAGAAAAAGAAATTATAAAAATCCATCTGGAAGACGTTTGAGGAGACAGCCGAGAAAAAAAAGAATTGAACATGACGAGAGATTTCTCGAACTCTGGAAAGATACTGACCTTGGTATTGAAGAGGTTAAGGTTGCAGATGAAAACGTGCAGTATATCTCAGTAGAAAAGAGAAAATCCCCTTTTCTTCCTAAGATTTATTCCTATCTTTCTCTTCCCAGAATAAATCAATGAGGTCGTATCTTGCCGCTTGCCCTGTTTTTGGGCACTTGAAAGTCTGTCCTGTAACCGTACTGGAATCCAATGATTCTTTGGTATAGGCCACAGGCGAGGGATGTTTTTCTCCACAAATCTTGCATTTGTAAAAGACAGGCATGTTTAATTCCCTTTTTTTACTGTAAATTTTCCCACTTATTATTATTACCGGCTATTATTATAATAGGAAAATTAAACAAAGTACAAGCATCAATTTCTTGCCCAAATCAAATTTGCCGGGTCTGTATCGGGTTAGGATTTGACGTTTTTAGTGTTGACTAAAAGTCTAATGTCGAGCCCTGACTCTTTCTTACGTTCTTATATCGCTTGACTTTGTTCCGGGCTTGAAGATAAATATATCCTTGATGAAGGAAGTGAAAATCGGAGTCGATACAGGGGGAACATTCACAGATTTTGTTGTTTATTCCGATGGAAAAGCTGAAATAAAAAAGATACCTTCAACACCTCACAACCCGTCACTGGCCATTCTCAGTGGAATTCACGAGCTTCTTCAACGCTCCCCTCTCGTCATCCATGGAACAACTGTGGCTACAAACTCCCTCCTCGAACGGAAGGGCGGGCGGATCGCTCTCATCACAACCAGAGGATTCGAGGACATTCTGTTTATCGGACGACAGACAAGGCGTGAGCTATACAAGCTCAAAGGTGAGCGAAGAGATTTCCTTCTTCCCCGCCGTTTCTGTTTTGGAATTACTGAGAGAATGTCGGCATCAGGAAAAATTGAAAAAAAAATCTCTTTATCCGAGCTCCAAAAAATTCTGGATAAAATAAAAAAATTGAACATTGAGGCCGTCGCTCTATCCCTGATCAATTCTTATGCCAATCCCTCCACCGAAAAAGTAATTTCCAGAGAACTGGAGAAGAACAAATTCCTCTTTTCTGCTTCAAGCGACATCCTGCCTGAGCACCGGGAATACGAGAGAACCGCGACAACAGCTGTGAACACCTATCTCATGCCTGTTATCAGCCGCTATCTGGAGGATTTGGAGAAAAAAATGCAGGGAGCAGAACTTCGAATCATGCAGTCCAACGAGGGATACATCTCTCCTGCTAAAGCCAAATCAGAGCCAATAAGAACAGCTCTCTCCGGTCCTGCCGGCGGAGTTGTGGGAGCCTTCCAGGTCGGAAAAGCCTCAGGGTTCAAGAATATCATCACATTCGACATGGGAGGAACCTCCTCTGACGTATCCCTGGTAGATGGGGAAATCAGGAGGACGAATGAGAGTCTGGTAGGGGACTTTCCGCTGCGCATCCCGATAATCGATATTCACACAGTCGGCGCTGGAGGAGGATCCATTGCTTACATGGACAAAGGCGGTTCTCTCCGTGTCGGCCCTCAAAGCGCAGGGGCTGACCCGGGGCCAGCATGTTACGGAAAGGGGAGCCTCCCGACTGTTACGGATGCCAACCTGATTTTAGGCCGTCTGATTCCCAACTTTTTCCTCGGGGGAAAAATGAAATTATTCCCCGCAAGAAGCCGCAGTGTTCTGGAGCGCCTGGCTAAGAAAATCAATAAATCAGTCATCGAAACCGCAGCAGGTATCATCGAGATTGCCAATGCCAACATGGAAAAGGCCATCCGGGTGATATCCATCGAAAAAGGTTTTGATCCCAGGAATTTCTCCCTGGTTTCCTTTGGAGGGGCGGGCGGAATGCATGCTGTGGATATTTCATCCAACCTGAAAATGCCCAGAGTCGTCGTGCCCAAGAATGCAGGTGTTCTCTCTGCCATGGGTCTTCTCCTGGCCGATTCAATCAAGGACTACTCGAAATCTATCTTGAAAACAGAGGAAGAGCTGTCTGGAGAGGAGCTGAAAAAAAACTTCATGGAATTAGAAAAAAAAGCCTCTGAGGAAATGAAAAAGGACGGATTCAGCGAAGAAGAAATACGCATTTTTTCTTTCCTTGACCTCAGGTATTTCGGCCAGTCTTATGAAATCACTCTCCCTTATCTTTCCAGGAGCACTCGCACACTCTCTTTTATCTCCGACTTCCATAAGGCTCACAGAAAACTCTACTCTTACCATCATGAACAGAGACCCGTGGAAATCGTCAACATTCGTGTCAAATCTGTGGGCGCAGGGAAAAAAATCAAGCTAAAAAAAATGCCTCCCCAAGGCCCAAACCCTGAGAAGGCGTTGCTAAAAAACCAAACCCTCCATTACCGAGGAAAATCATACAAGGCTTCGGTATTCGACAGAGCTTTCCTTCTGCCCGGAAATAAGATGAAAGGCCCGGCCTTGATTGCGGATGCTGAATCGACGACATTCCTTCCTCCGGCGTATACATTGGCGGTGGATGGTTTTTTAAACATCATCATTCAAAGGAAAAATACGTCTCATGGATAAATTCGACCCTATCGAACTCGAACTGTTCAAGAATCTGTTCGTCTCGGTCTCTGAGGAAATGGGAGCAGTGCTGGGACGAACCTCGCTCTCGCCTAACATCAAGGAAAGAAAGGACTTCTCCTGCGCTCTCTTCGACAAGCAGGGAGAAACTTTTGCTCAGGGTTCACACATCCCGGTTCATCTCGGAGCCATGCCTCTTTCGGTCCAAGCCTCTCTAAAAGCTGTCGATTTTGAAGAAGGAGATTTAGTGATCCTTAACGACCCTTACAGAGGAGGAACGCATCTCCCGGATATCACCTGCATCTCCCCTGTCTTTGTCGATAGAAAGCTTGTCTTTTTTGTCGCCAACCGCGCTCATCACTCGGATGTCGGGGGGATGACGCCCGGCTCTATGCCGCTGGCCACAGAGATTTTTCAGGAGGGGATGATCATCCCACCTGTAAAGCTTATCCAGAAGCGAAAACTGAGAACCGAAATCCTCGACCTGATCCTGGCTAATGTCCGGACTCCTGAAGAGCGGCAGGGAGACCTCCTGGCACAGATCGCGGCCAACGAGAAAGGAAAGCAAAGGTTAGAGGAGATCATAAACAAGTACGGATTGAAAAAGATACTCCACTATACACATCTGATTCCGTCATATACAGAAAAAATACTCAGAGAAACCATAAAAAATATTCCTGACGGCACTTTTGCTTTCTCCGACTGTATGGATGATGACGGCATTACGGATGAGCCCGTAAAAATCGGTGTCGAGATAACCATCCGGAAGGATGAAGCCACAATCGATTTCAGCTCATCATCCAGCCAGGTCCAGGGAAGCGTGAACGCCAATTTCGCTGTCACATACTCAGCGGTTCTGTATGTCTTCCGCTGCCTTGTTGAAGAAGACATTCCTTTCAACACTGGTCTGATGAGGCCGCTCAAGATCATCACTCGTCGAGGATCGATCCTCGACGCCCAGCATCCGGCCGCCACAGCCGGAGGGAACGTGGAAACGTCGCAGCGGATCGTGGATGTTCTCCTCGGTGCACTCTCCAAATCCATCCCCGAAAAAATTCCAGCAGCCAGCTCAGGCACTATGAACAACGTGGCTTTTGGCGGCTATGACCCCACAAGAGAGCAAAACTTTGCCTATTATGAGACAATCGGAGGAGGCATGGGTGCGGGCCCTGATTCTTCCGGCCTCAGCGGAGTCCACACTCACATGACCAATTCTCTCAACACGCCTCTGGAGGCGCTCGAGAATTACCTTCCGCTCAAAATCAAAAAATACGGCCTCCGCAAAGGTTCAGGAGGAAAAGGCCTGCATGACGGAGGCGAAGGGATCATCCGCGAATACGAATTCCACGTCCCCGCTCAAGTCACGATCATATCCGAACGGCGAACATTCAGCCCATACGGAATCCAGGGCGGGAAAAGCGGAAAAAATGGAAAGAACACTCTTATCTCCCAAGGAAAAAAGATCCACTTAAAATCCAAATGCAACATCAAGGTCCAGCCAGGAGACCTGCTGCGTGTCGAGACTCCTGGAGGCGGAGGATATGGCCGGAAAAAATAAAAAATCCTCTTATGGTCCGGGCTTCCTGGTCACAGCCGCTTTCATCGGACCCGGAACCGTGACGACCTGCTCCCTGGCCGGTGCACAGTTTGGCTATGCCCTGATTTATACGCTTGTTTTTGCCATTGTCACAACGATCATCCTCCAGGGAATGACAGGAAGGCTCAGCTTAGGCTCCAATCATGACCTCGCCCAATCTCTCAGAGAATTTCCACAGAGCCGAATGACCAGGAACATATTCATCGTCCTCACACTCTCTTCGATCACTTTCGGCTGTGCCGCTTATGAAGCCGGGAACATCATCGGCGGCACCCTTGGGCTGGAGACAATCACCTCCATTCCTCATAAATACTGGGTCGCCCTCATTTCTTTACTCGCCGTTCTCATCCTGGGCCTGGGAAAATTCAAGCTGGTGGAAAAACTCTTAATCTTTCTTGTGTTCCTGATGAGTGTTTCCTTTCTCACGACTCTCATCATCATCAAACCCAATCTCCTATCCCTCCTGAAAGGGATGGTTCCTTCCTTCCCAAATAATTCTCTCTATCTCATCCTTGCTCTCGTCGGGACGACTGTGGTCCCGTACAATCTCTTCCTCCATTCTGCTGCGGTTAAAGAAAAATGGCATAAAGCTGTTGACCTTAAAAAAGTTAAAAAAGACCTGCTTCTCTCCATCACGCTCGGCGGAATCATCTCTATCTCGATTGTCATGACTTCAGCTGTGGCGTTCTATGAGAAAGGGCTGACTCCCGAGGATGGGATTCAACTGGCCCAGCAGCTCAAACCCCTGTTCGGCACATTCACCAATTTCCTGTTCGGCCTGGGTTTTTTCGCCGCAGGGATGAGTTCCGCCCTGACAGCGCCGTATGCAGCGGCATTCGCCTCTTCCGGTGTCCTGGGCTGGAAAGGAGGGCCTGATTCGAAAAAGTTTAAGGGAGTATGGCTTGGAGTTATCGTTGTCGGATTCCTT
Source organism: uncultured Eubacteriales bacterium (assembly GCA_964606185.1). GTDB lineage: Bacteria > Acidobacteriota > Aminicenantia > Aminicenantales > Aminicenantaceae > SOIA01. Next base: position 2,812 of record CAZSGR010000101.1, on the reverse strand, counting down.
GTCTCCGGTTTGAACCTCAAACCTCTGGCTGTCATCGTTTTTGCCCAGGCGGCGAATGGAATCGTACTCCCGGTGGCTTCTATCTTTCTGCTCATTGTGCTGAATAACCGGCAGAGAATGCGACAACTGGCCAACAATATCCGGCAGAACATACTCGGCACTCTGATTGTCCTGATAGTGACTTGCCTGGGACTGTGGAATATTGTTAAACTCTTCTTGAAATAGGTGCATCCCATCTTCTCAAATCATGAAAAATGTCAACGCATAAAATTCACAGAGTATTGGGCAAGACTATTGCTCAAATCGACTAAACCAGTGGCGAATTAAGATGCGCGCGTTTATGCACCTGAACTATTCATAAAATATGCCGATACTATATATTGTTTTCCATGATATGAGCTCTTTAGGTAGGAATTTTTTCAGCAATAAGGAATATTCACTCAACCGTGTTGTATAATAAAAGGAAGGTTATACAGCCCTAATTGAGCAAAAATAAATCGAGCTGTCTTCTCAATATAAAGGAGGTTACCATGAACAAAAGACAATTTCCGGTTTTCATTATCATCTTATTGCTGTTCACAGGCACGATCATCTCAGAAGAGATCGCAGCCAAAAGCTCGATATCTTCCGTAACGATTTATCCTGACCGGGCGACCATTGTCAGAGATGCAGACCTAACTTTAGGCTCTGGCACGCATGCGGTTATCTTTGAGAATCTACCGGTGATATTGATTCCAAATTCGCTCCGGGTGTCGGGTAAAGGAACCGCAGTCGTCAAAGTCGTGGGCCTTGATTTAGCAACTCAGTATTTGGAATTTGCGCTCCTTCCGGAAGTCAAGAAACTCCAGGCTGAGATCGATGCCCAGGAACTGGAAATGAGAAAAACAAACAACAAGATAGAAGTCCTCAACACCCAGGAAAAATTTCTCAAATCCATCGAATCGGCCAATGCCGCGCAGGCCTCTCAAGAAATCATGCTCGGAAAGCCGGATACTCAGAGCTGGGAAAGAGTCCTCAACTTTTTGGCGAATAAACTATCAGAGGTCAAAATAGCTACGCTTGAGCAAAACCAGATTCTGAAAGGCCAGAAAGTCAAACTCGATGCACTCAAGAAGAAGTTGAATTCCATGAGACCACAGCAATCCACACAGAGCCGCATGGTAAACGTAATCCTGGAAGCCGCGCGGGCGGGTCAATTCAAGCTCAGCCTTTCGTACACAGTCATGCGAGCCAGATGGAATCCGCTCTACACAATGAGAGCTCTGCCCGACTCCTCAGAAATCGAATTTGCCATGTCCGCTAACATCCAGCAGAGAAGCGGAGAAAACTGGGAAAACACAAAGGCCCTTCTCTCCACAGCCTCTCCTGCACTCTCTGCAAATCCACCCGTGTTGTATCCCTGGATCCTGGACCTTTATGTTCCCAGCCCTGCACGCGAGAGGAAAGTGAAGGGCGGCGTTGTGGGCGGAGTCTTAGGGGGAGTAGTCGGCGAAGTGGCTAAAGCTGAAGCTCCTGCAGAAGCAGAGATGATGGACGCGGAAATGGCCACAGCCGGCATTGTCGAAACAGGCATCAATCTCAACTTCGCCATTAAAAAGAATATCCAGATTCCAAGCGACGGAGCGCCTCATAAAGTCCCGATAGACACTCAGAATATAGAAGTGGAATATGATTACATATCTGTCCCGAAGCTCAAAGAAGCCGCATTCCTGAGGGCCAAACTCCGCAATACTCTTCCCTACCCGCTCCTCTCCGGTTCTGCCGATTTGTTCGTGATCCAGGATTTCATAGGCTCGACAAAAGTCCCGTTCATAGCCAAAGACGAAGAAACGAAGGTGTTCTTCGGCGAGGACAGACAGATCAGGATCAAACACGAACGCACCAAAAAGGAAACAAGCCCACCCGGTTTTTTGGGAAAAAACGAGCGGATTAAGCTCGCCTACAAGATAACAGTTCAAAACCTGCGAAAAAATAAAGTCGACATCGAAATCCTCGACCAGCTTCCCATCAGCCAGAATACCAAGATCGAAATAAAAGACCAGACATTCACTCCAGCACCATCCAAGAAGGACAAAAAGGGTCTTCTCACGTGGTCGCTGATTCTTGAGCCCCAGGAAAAGAAAGAAATCATTATCGAGTTCACCATCGAATATCCGAAAGGAGCCACCATCAGAGGGATATAGACGCCTAACTTACTGTAATAATAATCCGGTCAGGCCAGTCATCCAAGCTTTTTCTTGCCGTTCCCTTTTTCTTCCGGCTGAAAAGACTTAATCCTAAAAATGGAGCCAAATGGATTTTAACACTCATTAAAGACTTGATTAGAACTGCAAATCCTGCGATACTTTTCCTGAAGTTGACTGAAATATTTGACCTGGCTTATTCACGAGCCGAGGTTGCCGCAGGCGTCGTTGCGAAGAGCGTAGCGAATGTGGCAATCTCATGCTGGTCGCGGAGAATGATGAGATCACCACGCTTTCTTCGACCGCTCGTGATGCTGTGGTCGTCCACCGCTCTTGCGCTGTAACGAAGTAGACGTCGTTGCGAGGAGAGAAGCGACAGCGGTGATTTTATTTAAACAAAAGGTTGAGATTGCCACACTCCCTTCGGTCGCTCGCAATGACATCACTCTACTTGAAGTTACCGCACACCAACAGGTCGCTCGCGATGACAATTTTACTAAGCCCGAAGGGTAAAAGATGCCGACATAGGATAATCAATTATCCTTAAAAGTTTTTATGCGCAGGAAGTCGGCCAATTTTATGAATAATTCAGGTTTTATGAATGGGGAAAGGAAGTCAAAAAATGAACG
>CAZSGR010000100.1:0-11609 GCA_964606185.1 uncultured Eubacteriales bacterium | reverse complement strand
GCAGAGCTTTCTTCAGGATTTTTTTGACACGCTCATGTCCCAGGATATCTTTGAACGCCATCGGCTATTACTTCTATTCTTATGTTGTCTGCTCAGTGTTCAGGGTGCGCAGATTTAAGTCACACACCTTTAACACACTCTTGCCTCTTTGATTTGAGCTATCCGATCACACCTCTTTCTAGACCAGAAATTCTAACTCAAACTTAATTCAATGCCTACAAAATTGGATCCTGGACAACTTTGAGTTTTTTCGTCGCAACCTCTTTCCCATCGACAACCAGCGTCACGTTGAATTCACCCGGATCAACAGTGGAAGCGAATCTCATCCGGAATTGCCGGCCCTCTCTCTGTTCTGCCCTCTTTCTCAAGTTCCAGAATACCTTCTGGATGCCTTTGCCTGTCATTCCGTTCAATTCCTGTATCACTCCGTCTTCAAGGTCTTTGATCACAAGCTTCACGGATTTAGCCGGCTGCTTGAGATAATAATAAACATTCGCACCGACAGTGGGATTATTCACCCGGGCGAATTCTCCGTACGTCGGGCCTCTTCTTTCGAGCATGTTCCACTGAATCGTTCTCTGTATATCAAAAAGGTAGGCTTCTTTCTCGAAAACTTCTGTCTTAAATTCTTTGAACGGGAAAATATCGGCAATGTAGATGCCTCTTCCGTAGGTCCCGATGGCTAAATCCCGTTCTCTTTTCTGGATATCCAGGTCCATGATCAACACATCAGGCGCCGAAGAAGACATCTCCACCCAGGTTTTCCCCTTATCCATGGTGACAAAAAGGCCGTAATCAGTGGCCAGGTAGAGAACATCCGGATTATCCGGGTCTTCTTCGATGTCCCTCACCGGGTTCATCATTCCCTGGCTCAGGTCTTCCCAGTTTTTCCCAAAATCATGGGTGACAAAAACGTAGGAATTATCTTCGTTATGGGTTCTGTACCCGGAGTATGTCACGTAGCAGGTCTCCAGGTCATGGGCAGAAGGCTCGACTTTGGTGACCCATCGGTCATAGGGAATGCGCGCGCCTTTGATCCCTCTCTTCGGATTTCCGTTCGTGTCATAGAAATTCATCGTAATATTCTTCCAGGTCTTGCCGCCATCGATGCTCAGCTGAAGGTTTCCGTCATCAGTACCTGCCCAGTACACCCCGGGCTCAACCGGAGATTCCTGGAATGTGTAGATTGTGGCATATTGAAGGTTGGTCAGCTTGGACTGCTCGATCCTTTCCTGGTCATTCTTGGAGAGGTCAGGACTGATGGTCACCCAGGTATCCCTGTCTCCCCGGCTCCTGGACATGTGCACATGCTGGGAGCAGACATAGACGATCCCGGGATTATGGGGTGAAAGATGGATCGGGGAGTCCCACTGGTACCTTTGAGCCGGTTTTCCTGCGTCTCTTTCTTCTTGAGTATTCCTCACCGACAGGGAAATGATTTCTCCTGTCTTCAGATTTATCCGGCTGGACCGGCCGAACTGGCTCTCGAAATAGACGTATTCCGGATTCCACCAATCCCTCAGAGCGTAATATCCGTCCCCGGTAGGAAGGTATGTCCAGTCTGCAGGATAAACACCGTACTGATTCCTGTTCCGGGACGGCCCGATCCAGCAGCCGTTATCCTGAGTGCCGCCCATGACGTTATAGGGGATTTCGTTATCGACAGAGATGTCGTAAAACTGCTGGGCGCTGATCGTTTCTTTCTGGGACCAGTGTTTTCCTCCATCCCAGGTCTCGCTGACGCCGCCGTCATTCCCGTTCAGGATATGGTTTGAATTGAGCGGATCGATCCACATGCCGCGCGTATCCACATGGCACCTATGACGTCCTGTCCAGGGGGCGTTCCTGAATATCTTTCCCCCGTCCTTGGAAATCGCGACCCGGACTTCAACGGTGTATAGTTTTTTATCATCATTGGGATCCACGTATATTCTCCCAGCATAGCCCGCTTCAATCTGATTAATCACGCCGCTTCCTCCGGTGAGCTTGTATTCGGTCATCCTGGCCCACGATTCTCCCTGGTCTTCAGACCGGTAGATGACTCCCGTTTTTTTTACGGGCTCCAGCAGCATCAGAGCATCCGCGTAGATGAGCTGGAGAATGTGCCGGTTTATGACCTGGTATCTTCCCTTCTTGTTCTCGAACTCACGGATTTTATCTCTGACTTCTTTGAACATTACCTGAAGGTCGCCCCTGTCTTTATACGCTTTTCTTGCTTCTGTGTTGAATTTACTCAGGTCAATACCCAGCGTGTCTATCATCCCTTCATCCTTTAACAGCTCACTGGCCTTTTGGGCCAGCTCTTTTTCATCTTTGATTTTCTTTTCATCGAATTTCACCAGGGATTTAAGAGCCGGGTTGACCTGGACCCTGTCGATATCCGTGACAATAACAGCATCATCCTTGACCTCGATTCCCTCAGAATCCGCAAAGAGCATGGTCAGGACAAAACTGTTGATCCCCTGGCAGAGCTCATTGTATTCCCTTTCTTTTTTCAAGGTTTTCTCGATCTCATCGATGCTTTCGATAATCTTTTCGTTCTTCGGGAAAAGTGCCCTGGCTTTTTTGTTCAACGCCACCACATCAACTTTAATTTTCTTCTGGAATTCTCTATCATTAACCAGCTCATTCAGTTTATCCGCAAGGTCACTCTCGTTTTCAAATTCAACAGGATCGAATTTAATCATTCTCTTGATCTGAGGATGAATCTTGAAATCTTTAAATTTATTCAAATAATAACCATCCCGAAAAACTCTCCCCCTTCTGAATTGAGCTCTTCCCTCTCCTTCGTTGAAACCCAGATTGACTTCCTCGTCCATCCGAACATAAACGATATTCGGATCCCTGGGATAGATATCAAGGCCATTCCATCCGCTCTTGATATTCATCGGAAGCCCGTTTGTTAACTTCTTCCAGGTCTTCCCTCCGTCTGTGGTCTTGTAGAGATGGTTGCCCGGCTGGCGATCGATGTAGGTCCAGGTCCTCCTGTAGGTCTTGTAAGCCGAGGCAATCACGATATCTGAATTGTTCGGGTCCATCACGAAGTCCCCGACACCTCTGTCTTTGAGGTCAAGCACCTGGGTCCAGGTCTCTCCGCCATCAATTGTCTTGTAGAGACCGCGCTGGCAGTCCATCTTGTTGTCGTAGAGTTTTCCCTCGGTCGCCACGTAGACGATATCCGGGTTTTTGGGATCGATTTCGACTCTGGGAATAAAGTAGCTCTGTTCCAGACCGATATGCTTCCAGGTCTTGCCGGCGTCGGTGGATTTCCACATACCGTTGCCGTGGGCACTGGAACGGGCATGCATCGGCTCGCCTGTCCCTGCGTAGATGATGTTGGGATCGGATGGAGCCACGGCGAGATCGCCCATACTCATGAGTCCGTATTTATCGAAGATGGGTTCAAAATGAATTCCTCCATCCTCTGTCTTCCAGAGCCCCCCTGAGGCTGTGGCCACGTAATAAGTCTGACTCTGTCCCTTGGGGACCGCAAATGAGGTGATCCTCCCGGAGAATGTGAACGGTCCAATGTGGTGCCAGCTGAACTTATTCAAGTCTTCTGTGGAAACAGGCGCATCCGCAAAGAGCAGCGAATGGCCCATAAAACACAGAACGAAAAATAAGCCCAGAATCACATTCCTTTTGTCCTTTGTTTTTTTCATATTTCCTCCTTCTTAAACATTCATTATTCCTCTTTCGAGGAATTTTTTGCCTTCTTTAAAAACTATTCTTAAAAACTTCCCAGTATGGGATTTATCAGCTTCCGCCACTTCTTCCGGGACGCCCTGAGCCACAACCCAGCCGCCTTTCTCACCGCCTTCAGGACCTAAGTCTATAATATAATCGCAATACTTGATAACATCAAGATTATGCTCGATAATGACGACTGTGTTCCTCAGACTCACAAGTTCTGAAAGAACTTCAAGCAGCTTGTGGACATCATTAAAATGGAGTCCTGTGGTGGGCTCATCCAGAAGATAGAGGGCCTGGCCCGTATCTTTTCGACTCAGCTCTTTAGTCAGCTTGATTCGCTGCGCCTCTCCTCCTGAGAGAGTCGGAGCTGGCTGTCCCAACCTGATGTAGCCCAATCCGACTTTCTTCAATGTTCCCAATTTTCTCTTTAAAACCGGCTGAGCCTTAAAATACTCATACGCTTCATCCACGGTCATCTCTAAATAATCCGAAATATTCTTGCCCTTATACCGGACCGTGAGCGTCTCGGTGTTATACCGCTTGCCTCCGCAGCGGTCACACGTGACGAATACATCGGGCAGAAAATGCATCTCGATTTTTTTCACTCCCGCTCCCCGGCATTCTTCACACCTCCCTCCGGAAAGGTTAAAGCTGAATCGACTGGCCGTGTAGCCTCTTATTCTCGATTCTTGAGTCCGGGAAAAGAGCTGCCTCAATGGTGTAAAGAGTCCCGTGTATGTGGCTGGATTGGAGCGGGGTGTTCGACCGATTGGCTTCTGGTCCACAGAGACAACTTTATTGATCTGCTCAACCCCTAAAATGGCCTCATGTTTTCCAGGCTTTTGTTTCGCCTTATAGAATAAGTTCAACAGCTTTTTGTAGAGAATGTCGTAGACGAGCGTACTCTTCCCGGAGCCAGAAACCCCGGTCACCGCTGTCATAACTGAAAGAGGAATCCGGACATCAATATTTTTCAAATTGTGCTCTGTGGCTTTTTTAACCACAAGCCATCCGGATGGCTTTTTTCGCTTCGAGGGAACAGGAATGCTTTTTTCCTCTCTGAGGTATTGAGAGGTCAATGAGTCCGGAGAAGACAGCACAAGGTCTAAATTCCCTTCGGTCACCTTGAACCCACCCCCTTCCCCTGCACCCGGACCCAGATCCAGGATAAAATCAGCTGAGCGGATGGTCTGTTCATCGTGCTCGACAACGATCACTGAATTCCCCAGATCTCTTATGTCCTTCAGGAGAGAGATCAAACGCTGGTTATCTCTCTGGTGGAGACCGATGGTTGGCTCATCCAGAACATAAAGTATTCCTCTCAACCGGGAACTGACCTGGGCGGCCAGGCGGATACGCCGCGCTTCCCCCCCGGAAAGGGATGCGGTCGGCCGGGAGAGTTGAATGTAGGGCATTCCCAATTCAACCATTACATTAAGGCGGGAGAGAATCTCTTTGTTTATTCTTGAAGCAATCAGCTCTTCAGATGCGGAAAACTCGAAAGAAGGCAGCTCCTCCATCAATTTTCCTACAGGAAGCGAACTGAGCTCATAGATATTCCTCCCCCCGACTTTCACGGCAAGGCTTTCCTTTTTCAATCGACTGCCTTCACACCAAGGACAGACATCCTCTGTCAGCTCCACTTCACCCCATTCATCCAGGACTGTCTGTAAGCCAAGGCCATGGCATCGCGGGCACGCTCCGTAAGGACTGTTAAAAGAAAAATTCCTGGGCTCTAGTTCTGGAAGATTGATTTCACAGTACGGGCAGAGCAGGCTCAATGAGTAATAATTCTCTCGTCCTTCTTTGTTCAGCACCAGGAGGTCTCCCCCGGACATCTCCAGAGCTTTATCTACGGCTTCCTTCAGTCTTTCACTTGAAGACTCTGAAACATGAACCTCATCAATCAGAAGGTCAATGTTGTGCTTCTTTGCCTTTTCCAGGAGAATTTCTTCCTCGAGTTCACTGAACTCACCATCCACACGAACACGAAGAAAACCTTTTTTTCTCAGCTTGTCAAACAGACGCTGGTATTCGCCCTTCCGTCCTTTGACTACAGGAGAAAGGAGTGTCACTTTTTCCCCGGAGAGGGATCGTGTGATTCTCTTTAAAATTTGTTGAGGAGTCTGAGAGCTGATCCGCCTCCCGCATCGAGGGCAATGAGGAGTTCCCACCCGGGCAAAAAGGAGTCTGAGGAAATCATAAACCTCTGTAACAGTCCCCACCGTGGACCGCGGATGGGATGAAATCGTCCTTTGGTCGATTGAAATGGAGGGAGAAATTCCCTCGATGGATTCCATTTCAGGTTTTTCCATCTGTTCAATATACTGGCGAGCGTAAGCGGAGAGGCATTCAATATACCGCCTCTGTCCTTCCGCATAGAGAGTGTCAAAAGCCAGTGAAGATTTGCCTGAGCCGCTCGGTCCAGTGATGACGATCAGCTTATTTCGAGGCAGGTTCACATCAACTTTTTTAAGATTGTGTTGAGCGGCCTTTTTTACGCGAATCTCTTTCAACATGACGTCTCATTTTATCAGGTAAGGGGCCACATCTCAACATTCGATATTTCTCTGAAAGCATCTCAATTTCCATGATTGATAAAGCTAGGGCGGAGTCTCAGGAAAGATCAGGCTGGGTGCTGAGAAAACCGTGTGCTCCGGCTTTTGATTCAAAAACACGCAGGCTTTGCCCCAGCGAGTCAAAGCCTGCTCGGTTTCAGGCTCCGCTCTCCTCTCCTTCGGAGAGGAACCATGCCCGCTCCGCCTTCAAACGGTTTTTTCCACCCAAAATCCTTCGCAAAGTATGGGTACTGATTTCGCTTAGGCAAAGCCTGCGTGTTTTCGATGCACTCAGCCTGATCTATCGTATTTCATTATTTCATTGATTTGGAGATACTTTCCATTTCTCTGAAAGCATCTTCATTTTTCGTTGACCCCCTCCCTCTAAAAATAATAATATAAGGAGGAATATTGGATAATCCGGATAGAAGCGCATGTCAAAAGAGGAAAACCTAGCCAAATCCCTGGAGATACTGAAAGAGATCGGCGTCAAAAACGAGTCTATCCGGGCCATTAAGCATCTCCCTGCCCAGGAAGGGCAGTACCGCGAGTATCCTCCAGATGTTCATCCAGCACTGGTTGAGGCCTTTAAAGAGAAGGGATTTTCCCAGCTCTATTCCCATCAGCATAGCACCTGGGAACTGCTCAAAAAAGGAAAAAACATCGTGGTTGTCACCCCCACAGCTTCCGGAAAAACGCTCTGCTATAACCTTCCGGTTCTGGACGCCATCCTGCAGAATCCCTCGGCGCGGGCAGTTTACCTCTTTCCCACCAAAGCCCTTTCCCAGGATCAAAGAGCTGAACTCGATGAAACAATCAAGATTCTTCCAGAAGAAATCAGAATCTTCACTTATGACGGCGATACTCCCCAGGATGCACGAAAAGCCATAAGAGCCAGAGGACACATCATCCTGACCAATCCCGACATGCTGCACACGGGGATCCTTCCCCATCACACAAAATGGATCAAACTTTTCGAAAACTTAAAATACATCGTCATCGACGAGCTCCACAACTACCGCGGCATCTTCGGCAGCCATCTGGCTAACGTCCTGCGCCGATTGAAGAGAATTGCTCAGTATTACGGCTCCCAGCCCCAATTCATCCTCTGCACAGCCACTATCGCTAATCCCCTGGAAATGGCAGAAAAGATGACCGAAGAGCCGGTCTCTCTTGTGGATAATAACGGAGCCCCTCGAGGAGAGAAATACTTCATCTTCTACAACCCTCCTGTGGTCAACAAATACCTGGGAATCCGCCGCTCCTATGTCAATGAATCCAGGCGCGTTTCTTCTCTTTTCATTAAAAATGACCTTCAAACCATTGTTTTTGCTCCAAGCCGGCTCATCACCGAAGTGCTGGTGACTTATCTCAAGGAGGACATCGAAAAAACAGTCAAGGACGCAGGCCTGATCCGCGGCTACAGGGGCGGTTATCTCCCTTTGAAGAGAAGAGAAATCGAGAAGGAGCTGAGAGAAGGAAAAATCAAGGGCGTTGTCTCCACCAATGCCCTGGAGCTGGGTATCGATATCGGAAGCCTTGATATCGCTGTTCTCGCCAGTTATCCAGGTACGATTTCAAGCACCTGGCAGAGGGCAGGCCGCGCTGGCCGGAAAACAGGAAAATCTGCCGCAATCCTGGTGGCTTCCAGCTCTCCTCTGGACCAATTCATCGTCAATTACCCGGATTACTTTTTCTCAAAAAATCCCGAGAAGGCATTGATTAATCCTGATAATCTCTCCATCCTTGTCAGTCATATCGAGTGTGCGACTTTTGAGCTGCCTTTTCAGGATAGAGAAAAATTCGGCCGAGTAAAAATCGACGATATTCTCAAATTCCTGGAGGAGGAGAAGCTCGTTCATCATTCGAAAGACAAATGGTTCTGGACATCAGATGCCTACCCCGCAGACGGAGTCAGCCTGAGAAGTATCAGTTCAGATAATTTCGTTGTCGTGGACACGAGTAAAAAAGCAAAAGCCGTGGCCGAAGTAGATTTTTCGTCCGCACTCACCACCCTTCACCCGAAAGCGATCTACATGTGCGAGGGTGAACAGTATTTTGTGGAAAAGCTCGATTACAACCAGAGAAAGGCCTACGTTAAAAAAACCGACGTCGATTATTTCACAGACGCCATTGACTACACCAAAATCAAGATCCTCGATGTCTTCGATAAAAACACCCTTAAAAAATGTTCCATTTCTCATGGAGAAGTCCATGTAGCCACACAGGTTGTCGGCTTCAAGAAAATCAAATTCCACACCTCTGAAAACGTGGGGGCAGGAGACCTCAGCCTTCCTCAAAACGAGATGCACACAACATCTTACTGGCTGACCATCCCCGCAGAGACTTTTCAGGCTCTGCCTTTCTCATCAGAACAGAAGATAAACGGCCTGTACGGGCTGGCTTACCTCCTTCACCATGTTTCACCCCTGTTTATGATGTGCGACCTTCATGACGTCGGGGTATCTATCGGTGACAACTCCACAGGAAAGTCCGTCCCGCCACGAGATATTCGCTTGAAAATCTCTCCGGATGAGAGTTTGCAGGATTTCTCAGATGTCGCTTTTGAGCCGAATATCTTTATTTATGACAACTTCCCAGGGGGGATAGGATTGAGCCCTTCTCTTTTTGACCTTGAAAAACGTCTTCTCGAACACGCCCAGAAGACGATACACGCCTGCCCCTGTAAAGAAGGATGTCCCTCGTGTGTCGGCCCAACCAAAGAAAGCGGCAGACAATCCAAGCAGGTGGCGCAGGAAATCCTGAAAAGCCTTCTTGGATCAGAGTAAAAAGCCAGAAGCGGCAAAAATCCGACTGGAGCGAGGCGATTTCCCTGTCGTATTAACGCCTCAAATCACTAACACAGAATGATAGAAAACTTCTAAAGATATCTACGACACAGAGGGAGGCTTCAGAATTTTAGAGAGAGTTTATCTTTGCGAGCGCCTTTTCCTCCCCCATGATGACTAAAATATCGCTGTCCTTTATGACAAAATCTGCCAGGGGGACAAAGGTTGTATTTTCGGGAATGATCTCTTTGATGGCTAAAACCTGAATCCCGTATTTGTTTCTCAAGTCAAGGTCTCTCAAGGATTTGCCGATGAATTTTTCGGGAGGAGCAATTTCCTGGATTCCGATACCGGAAGTCAGAGGTAGATACTCCAGTATATTGGGACAGCTCAATCTGAGCGCAGTTTTGACGGCCATGTCTTTCTCTGGATAGATGACTTCGGTGGCTCCCACTGCGTCTAAAATCTTGGCATGGTCTTCGGTTAAGGCTTTGGCTACTATACGCCGGGCGCCCATCTCATGCAGGTATAGAACGGTGAGGATAGACGCTTCCATTTCCGGACCCAAGCTGACGATGACCACATCCATATCTTGAATCCCCAGAGCCTGAAGGTTTTCCTTAGCCGCGGCATCCATATGCACCGCTTGAGAGACAAAGGCCTTGACCTCTTCTACCTTTTCCTTATCCACGTCCACGGCCAGCACTTCATTTTTCTTCTCATACAGAGTCTTGGCCACGTTGTAGCCGAAACTCCCGAGACCGATGACTGCAAATTTCATGATCAAAACTCCTTCACTGATTCTATCCTATCATCACGCTTTCTTCAACGTACTCGTATTTCCCGAAGGCCCTCTGGCGGCTGAACGCATACAACAGAGTCAAAGGCCCAATCCTCCCGATGTACATGGTCAGGATCACCACAACCTTACCCAGGGAGGTGAGTTTAGGAGTTATCCCCAGTGAAAGGCCGACAGTGCTGAAAGCCGAAAATACTTCAAAAAGCACATCCTTCATGCTGGCCCAGGGATGGGCGATCAGAAGGATGAATGAAGCCAGAAAAATGATACCGACGGCCAGAGTCACGACTGTGAATGCCTTTGTGACCGACGCCACGGTTAGAGTTCTTCGAAAGAGATTGATTGAATCCCTGGCCGCTATTTTCGACTTGAGGAAAGCGAATATCACACCCGTAGTGCTGGTTTTGACGCCGCCGCCTGTCGAACCCGGAGAGGCTCCGATAAACATGAGGATGATCAAGAGAAAAGCCGCTGCGAAGCTCAGTGAATTCAGGTTCAAGGTGTTGAAGCCCGCAGTCCGTGGCGTTATAACCTGGAAAAGAGAGGAGAGCACCTTTTCTTTTAAAGAGAATGCCTTTAACGAATGATTCCACTCTATAGCCAGAAAAAAGATAAAAGAGAAAAAGATTAGGATAGAGGTCATGGTCAGGACCAGCTTCGTATGGAGAGAGACTTTAGTTTTTCTTTTTTGAAAAAATCCACTAAAAATATTTTTCGTCTCATGAAGGACCAAAAATCCCAGGCCTCCAAAAACGATAAGAACATAAAGAGTCGCATTTATCCAGGTGTCTCCTCTGTATGAGAGGAAGCTTTTGCTGAAAAGAGAAAAACCGGCATTACAAAAAGCTGAAATGGAATGAAAGACCGAATGAGAAAGGGCCTGATCCCAGGGGAACTCTTTCTGCCAGCGGAGAAAAAGCGAAAGCGTCCCCGCGGCCTCGAAGAGCAAGGCATAGAGGAATATGCTTTTGATCAGCGATTTCACATTTCTTGGCGAACGATGATGAAACTCCTCCTGGATGATGATACTGTCCTTGATCGATATCCTTTTGCCGGCAACCAGAAGGATAAGGGTTGAGAACGTCATTATTCCCAGCCCCCCTAACTGAAACAAGATAAGTATGACAATCTGACCGAAAGGGGTGAAGTAGGTGGCTGTATCCTGGACAATGAGACCCGTCACACAGACACCCGAGGTGGCCGTAAACAGAGCATCCACAAAAGAAATATGGCCTGATTTTGTGCTGAGAGGAAGGAGAAGGAGAAGTGTCCCGACAAGGATAGCCGCTATGAAGCTGACAGCCAGGACTTGAGCGGGCTGAAACCTTCTTTCTCCCCTAGCGTTTCTTTTCATGATCCGTTCAGACTCTTCCTCCAGGATTAAAATCAAATCTATTACTTCATCAGATATTTGTCAAATGGGATCAAACCATTACAGAAGCATCCCCAAAACCATGGTAGCAAGATGTGATTTAGATCAGGCTGAGCGCATCGAAAACACGCAGGCTTTGCCCCAGCGAAATCATGGCTTTTCTTTTGCGAAGGCTTTTGTGTGGAAAAAACCGTTTGAAGGCGGAGCGGGCACGGTTCCTCTCCATAGGAGAGGAGAGCGGAGCCTGAAACCGAGCATCTTTTTCCTCGCCGGGGAAAAAATGCGTGTTTTTGAATACAAAAGCCGGAGCATACGGTTTTCTCAACACTCAGCCTGATCTTTTCTGAGACTCCACCCTAGCATTGTCCATCACGTAAAAAAGGATGCTTATTACTGTT
>CAZSGR010000099.1:0-11682 GCA_964606185.1 uncultured Eubacteriales bacterium | reverse complement strand
GTTCACGCTTTAGTGCGTGAGAATGTCGCGAAAGGCAGAAATGGCTCTGTCAATGTCTTCATCATCGATATCCTTATGAACAACAAAGCGAATGCCTCCGGTTGTGGCCAGGGCGAGCACTTTTCTCTCTTTCATTTTGGCCAAGAACTCAGGAATGGACATTCCGGGGTGTTCAAAACCGAATATGATGATGTTTGTTTGTATAATTTCCGGATTGAGGGAAATCCCTTGAAATTCAGCGATAGATAAGGCCAACCTTTTGGCTCTATCATGGTCCTCTTGAAGTCTGTCGACCATTTCTGTCAGGGCGACAATTCCTGGAGCCGCAAGAACTCCCACCTGCCTCAATCCCCCACCAAGCGCTTTTCTCACGCGGCGCGCATAATCGATGAAATCCTGCGTTCCGACAAGCACAGAGCCGACTGGCGCAGAGAGCCCCTTGGAGAGACAGAACATCAATGAATCGCCAATCGCAGCGTATTCTTTGACAGGTAACCCGGAAGCTGTACTGGCGTTGAACACTCGGGCTCCGTCAAAATGAATCTTCATATCATGTCTATCAGCGATTTCCCGGATCGCTTTCAAATTGTCCATGGGCACTACGGCTCCGCTCCAGTTGTTATGCGAATTCTCGACACAAATCAGGGATGTGCGGGGAATATGGACAGAGGGTTTCCGTATATTCCTCTCTATCTCCTCAGGGTCCATGGCTCCGCGAATGGATTGGAGAGGTCTCGGGGTAACCCTCGAGATAAAAGTCATATGTGTAGATTCCATGTTGTAGATGTGGGAACGGGCTTCGATGATGACTTCTTCCAGTTCTCTGGTCCAGGCTTTGATCGAGATGGAATTCCCCATGGTTCCTGAAGGAACATACAGAGCCGCCTCCTTGCCCATGATATCCGCAGCCATAGCCTCCAGCTTCTGAACAGTCGGGTCATCCCCCAGTACATCGTCTCCCACCTCGGCTTCGAGCATCGCTTTTCTCATGTTTTCAGTGGGCCGGGTAACCGTATCGCTTCTAAAATCGGAATATTCATGCATCACATGCCCTCCTTCTCATCGAGGCCTCATTATAAAAAATATCGACTCCCACAGCAAACCATTTTTCCGCAAATAACGCATCTCCATTTCCGTGGGGAAGCCCTGGAAACTTATTCACCGTTTACTTGGTTATTAATCTATGGTATAGATAATTCTTATACCTTTTTTGAAATTTGAATCATGCAACCAGCAAAAACTTATAAATTACTGCTTTATTCACTCATCTTCCTTATCATATTTTTCTCAAGCTCTATTCTGAGTTACCGGACTGTCCTCAAAGGGGAAATGGTCACGATCCCGAATCTTGTTGGAAAAACTCTTGAGGATGCAAGAACTGAGCTAACAAGAAAACGATTATCCATCGTTCAGATGGGAATTCAATTCGACACACGGTATGAGCGGGGAAGAGTCATATTCCATGAGCCTTCTGCAGGTTCCAAAATAAAAATCAACAATTTCGTCAAAGTCATATTGAGTGCGGGAAAGGAGAAGGTCTTTGTCCCCCTTATTAAAGGGGAAAATTTCCAGAATTTAGGGCCTACCCTTCAAGAGGCTGGAATTGTCAGGGGCACTATTTCTCATGTGCATAGTCCTAAGAATGCAGCGGGAAAAATCCTGGCTCAATACCCGCCTGCTCAGGAAGAAGTAGGTCGAGGTTCGGCTGTGAGCCTTCTGATCAGCGAAGGAGAATGGGAGGAAAGATACGTCATGCCCGATTTAATCGGGAAGAAAGCCGAAGATGTTATTCCCTTACTTGAGGAATTAAATTTTAAAGTCGAAGATGTTCGCGATACTTACTACCCAGGGCTCAGCTCAGGGATCATAATCAAACAACATCCGAATCAAGGCTATATGGTCCAAAAAAACTTTCCGATTACGCTGGAGGTCAGCAAATAATGATTCAAATCGCTCCATCCATACTCTCTGCAGACTTTTCAAAAATCGAGGAAGCCGTGAGGCTGGCTGAGGAAGCCGGGGCCGATGTGATTCACGTTGATGTCATGGATGGGCACTTTGTTCCCAATCTGACGTTCGGACCTCAACTGGTCGCCTCGCTTAGGAAAAAAACTTCTATTCCTCTTGATGTACACCTTATGATAGACAATCCTCGTGCATTCATCCCCCTCTTTGCAGAAGCCGGAGCCGATTGGATATCCATTCATATTGAAGCTTCTGTCCATCTTCATAAAGATGTGACTCTGATCAAAGAATACGAGAAAAAAGCAGGCTTGGCTCTGAATCCCGCCACTCCACTCCACCTGATAAATGAGATCCTCAATGAATTAGACTTTATTCTTCTGATGACAGTCAATCCAGGCTGGGGGGGTCAAGAATTCATTAAATCCTGTCACTCAAAGATTTCTAAACTTAAAAACTGGATAACCGGTCAACAACTCCGGATACCGATTGAGATCGACGGCGGAGTGAATCTTTCCAACATGGAAGAACTCATCAAGGATGGAGCTGACATTCTCGTCGCTGGTTCTGCAATTTTCAATGAGAAAAATCCCCGGGATGCAATCGTCAAAATGAAGGAGCTGGCAAATAAAGCCAAGCAGCCATGAATTGCTTAGTGACTGGAGCAGCAGGATTTATTGGTTCCCATCTGTGTCGAAGGCTCCTCAAAGAACAATATCGAGTCCTGGGGGTTGACTCGTTTTCCGATTTTTACCCAAGATGGATAAAACAAAAAAATATCGAATCCCTGACCAAAGAAAAAAATTTTGAATTTATTGAGAAAGATTTGAATGACCTGGATTTAGAAGGCACGCTCATCAATATTGAGCATATCTTCCATCTTGCCGCACAAGCCGGAGTCAGAGGCAGTTGGGGCAAAAATTTCTCAGTTTACTCTCAAAATAATATCGAAGCCACTCAGAAACTGCTGGAAGCATCCCGAGACTCTCGCATCAAAAAATTCATCTACGCGTCCTCATCTTCTGTCTACGGTTTATGCCCGGAGCTTCCCATGTCAGAAACAAGTCCCCTTTATCCTTTCTCTCCCTACGGAGTGACCAAGCTGGCTGCTGAACATCTCTGCCTTCTTTACTCTAAGAACTACGGGATTCCGACAGTTTCGCTCCGGTTTTTTACGGTCTACGGTCCGGGTCAACGCCCGGATATGGCTTTTCATGTATTCCTTAAATCAATCGCTGAAGATAAAGAGATTTCAATCTTTGGGGATGGGAATCAAACCAGAGATTTTACATATATTGATGACATTGTCGAAGCCACTTATGCCTCTATGGAAAAAGGAAAAGAGGGGGAAATCTACAATATCGGAGGCGGGAACAGGACAAAGCTTGAAAATACCTTTCCCATCCTCGAGGAAATATGCAGGAAAAAAATCAAGGTCAAAAATCAAGACGAACAAAAAGGAGACGTTCCACACACCTATGCGAGCATTGAAAAGGCTGTTAAAGACCTCGATTATTCTTGTCAAACTCGACTCCTGGATGGGCTCAAAGAGGAATGGGCGTGGATTCAAAAGCTTTACCATTCTTAGACGGAGTTGGATAATGCGTGGAATTAAAGAAAGTTCTTTAATGAAAATAACATTTGCACTTGTAATTTCTCTCCTCTATATTCTGTTTGGTTCCGGATGCAAGAGCAAACAAATAGAGATATCGCCAGAGATTGCCTCATCCGCTGAGAAATTATACGCTGAGGGAGAAAAATACATCAAGAAAGACCCTGAGAGAGCCCGTCTTCATTTCAGGCAAATCATTACATCTTTCCCACAGGACATCTATGCCCAACAGGCCAGACTGGCTATCGCTGATTCTTTTTTTCGAAAAGGGGATGAAGCGAACATGATAATCGCCGCTTCGGAATACAGAAATTTCATTAAAGAATATCCACACAGCCCCTCGGTCGCGTATGCTCAATCTCAAATTGCAATGACTTACTATAGAAAAATTCTCAGTCCGGGAAGGGATCCAGAGAAGACATCCCTAGCCCTTGAAGAGTTCAAAAAATTGCTGACGAATTATCCGACGAGTGAAGTAGCCAGGGATGCTCAAGAAAAAATATTAGAATGCGAAGAAAGATTGGCGGAACATACTTTTCAAATAGGGCTGGTCTACTACAATATGAGAGTCTACAGGGCCGCAGTGAAAAGACTGGCAGAAATCCTGATTAGTTTTCCCAATTTCTCAAGAATGGATAAAGTGTATTTCTATCTGGGCGCTTCTTTATTTAAAGGAATGAACTACGAGGATGCAACCTCTCATTTCACAAAATTAGTATCCGACTTTCCCCAGAGCAAATTCGCGAAGAAAGCCAAAAAGAAACTCGACAAGTTAGAGAAGTTGAGAAAAGAAGCAGAAAAAAAGCCCCCCCCGATAAAAAAGGCCCCGATAAAAAAGGATATGGATCAATCAAGCGGGAGACTCAAATGAAAAAAACACACGCTTATACCTTTTGCGTTTCATTGATGCTGATCCTCAGCTGTTTCTCTTCAGCTGCAGCTCAGGAGAGAAATCTGTTTAATGCTGTATCCATCAGCCCCGGAATTGGCTTTGAATACATCTCGCGAACCATAAACTGGGACGATGATCAATACACATCAAAACTCAAATCCAATTATTTCACATTCGACACAGAAATCGAGCTCCGGAGTGGCCTGTTCGTGCGTGCGGTTTTCGGATTGACGACGTCCAACTATGAATCTCTGGTATTCAGACAGCTTCCTTTGTCTATCGATTTGGGGGAGGAAATCGGGTATATCGGAGGGTACCTCTTTGGAGCGGACATCAAAAAAAGCATAATTCATTCCGAAGACCTGAGAATTGACCTCCTGGGCCAATTCTTTTACGGCATCGGAAACAAGAAAGAATGGGAGGTTCCGGATCTGTCTGTGGAAGGAAGCATTGAAGGCCGCCCGAACTGGACGAAAGTGACAGTGGGGCCTGTTTTCACCTATACGGGATTTGATACTTTCTTTCCTTATCTTTATTTGAATTTCAACAAGTTTTGGGGAAGATTCAGAATGGACGAGACCATCCAGGATCTGGAAGGAAGTGAAATTAAAAAAATAAAAGGAGAGAGTTCGTTCTGTGTTTCTCTTGGATTGACCTTTAAGGTTACCGAATCCCTCAGCCTCAAATCAGAAGCAAGGTTCTTGCCTTATAAGGATGGAATCGATTCTGGAATCATGATAAAGGCAATGTATTCTTTTTATTGATAGTAAGGAGAAGACCATGAAAAGAGAAAAATATATCTTTGCGACTCTTCTCATCCCTTTCTTTCTTTTTTCGCTCAACCTAAGACTGACTCGGCTCGATAGAAATGATAAAGAGGCTTCTTCTCTCAGGCTCCAGGAAACAAAATATCTGGCGGGAGAAAATCTTCATCTTTCCAAAAGTCAACAGAGTGCTCTAAAAAAGGCTTCTCCTGAACGCAGGCTTCAATTAACAAGGAAAACAAAAGGAAGAGCGGCAGAATCCCCTTCTGCAAAGATACTGAGGAGGATCCGTCCGGAAAACCTGGCCTTATCTAGAATTGAGAGAAAGCAAAAAAAAGACTCGTTTTTTTATCAAGATAGAAACAATAGTATTAACGAAGGCAATCCCTTCCGCTCCAACGGAATGCAGTATGTCCCAGATCAGGTTCTTGTCAAATTCAAGCCATCGCTTTCAGAAGAAATGAGAGAAGCCACCGTGGTCGCGTATCAATCCAGAAAGATCAGACGAATTCCGAGGATCGATATCTATCAGCTCCATACCCCTGAAAATGTTTCTGTTGAAGAGATGCTCTATCTTCTGGAACAAAACCCTGATGTGGAGTATGCTGTGCCCAATCATATAAGACATCTTGCTATAACACCCAACGACCCGCTTTTCGGACAACAGTATGCTCTTTATAATCCAGGTCAAACCGTGCCTCCTGGCAGTCCTCAGGGCATAGAAAGGCCTGATATCAAGGCCAGTGAAGCCTGGGAAGAAACGATGGGAGACGATGACATTATCATTGCTATTCTCGATACGGGAGTGGATTTTGATCATCCTGACCTTGATGATAAAATTCTCTCGAACGGCTATGACTTTGTCAATGATGACTCTGATCCCACTGATGATCATGGTCATGGAACGCTTGTGGCTGGGATTGCGGCGGCCGAGACAAACAACGGAGAAGGTATTGCGGGTGTGGCCTGGAATTGTAAAATTCTGCCGATAAAAATCGCTGATGCTGCAGGTATTGTCGATGTGGCTACGGAAATTCTGGGCATAGAGAGGGCTGTTCAAAATGGAGCGCATGTCATCAATCTCAGTATAGCTGGCCCTGGGTATTCTCAACCGGAAAGAGACGCAATAAGAGACGCCTATAATAATGGTGTCGTGGTCGTTGCAGCCGCTGGAAACGTTGGAGGGGGGACTGAGTACCCTGCCGCGTACGATGAGTGCATGGCTGTGGCTGCGACAGATATCGATGACCTGAGGACGGATTGGTCAAACTATGGCCCTGAAATTGATGTGGCCGCTCCAGGGGAAGAAATCATAGGCCCTGTCCCAACCTGGTATTGGGGACCTGGATCTTTTCCTTATGGTTCTGGTGATGGAACATCGTTGTCCGCTCCTCATGTGGCGGGATTAGCGGCTCTTATCATAAGTATAAAAGGAATGGAAGAAGGTGATATTCTTCTTGATAATAATGATATTCTAATTGTTGAAGATGTCATGAATATCATCCGATTCACAGCCGATGATGTGAACTATGCAAATTATTCGGGAAGGGATGATTTTATTGGATACGGACGCATTAACATGGAAAGAGCCCTCGTGCCGATCATTATCTCTTCATTGAATAAAAAAAGATGATTAGATCTCTTCATATCAAGAACTTAGCCACTATCGAAGAGATTGACCTCCCGCTTCAAAAAGGATTCACCATACTCACAGGAGAAACAGGTGCGGGTAAATCTATAATTATTGATGGGATAAGACTCGTCCTCGGAGAGAAAGGATCTCCGGATATGATCCGTACAGGGACAAAAGAGACTTCCGTTGAGGTCATTTTTCCTTTCCATCAAAAAATGACGGATTTTCGCGAATATTTCCCAGAATCAGATGAGGAAATGCTCGTCCAGAGAAGAGTCTCTGCACGAGGAGCAGGAAAAGCCTACATAAACGGAACCCTTGTGCCCAACAGAAGACTCAAAGAAACGGGAGAAAAGCTTGTTGATATTTACGGCCAGAATGACCATGTGTTCCTCCTCAACCTCGACTTTCAGTTGAATTACCTCGATGACTATGCAAATGCCTCTTCCATTAAAAAGGATGTATCCCAGCAGGCCAAAGAACTTAAAAAAATATCTAAAGAAAAAAAGGACCTCGAAAACAGAGAGAGAGAAAGAGAACAACGTCTTGATTTTTTAGAATTCCAGATAAAGGAAATCGAAAAAGCCACACTCAAACGAGGAGAAGAAGAGGAACTCCACAGCGCCAGGAACATCCTCAAGAACGCAGAAAAAATAGGCTCTCTCGTGGAAAAAGCTCTGAGTATCTCCTACCACCAAGAGAATTCAATCTCTTCCCTTCTCGCTCAGCTTCGAAATGCTGTCCACGACCTTGTAGACTTTGACAAAACATTTAAAGAGACTGAGGAATCCATCAACCAGTTTTCCATCACGATCCAGGAGTTTTCCGATTTTTTACTCAAGTTCAAGGAAAAACAGGAAACAGCTCCTGAGAAATTAGAAGAGCTCGAGGAACGTCTCAGCCAGATAGAAAAACTTAAAAGAAAGTATGGAAGCAACGTCGACGAAATACTCACCTATCTGGAAAAAGCCAAACAGGAATATGAGGAACTCAGCACCAGCCAAGAAAAGCTGGCAGACCTGGAAAAAGAGATTGAAAGAGTGTTCAACCAATACAAGATTCATGCAGAAAAACTCTTTCAAACGAGAAAAAAAAGTGCAACTATACTCGAGAGAAATGTGGAAAAGGAAATAAGCCTCTTAGGAATGAAAAAGGCACGATTCAAGATAAGAATCGAAAGCTTTCCGCCCAGCCCGGATTCTATGGACAAAGTGAAAGAGAGTGGCACTGAAGAAGTGGAATTCCTCATAAGCCCGAATCCGGGAGAGGAGTTGAGGCCTTTGAGGAAAATTGCCTCCGGCGGAGAACTTTCCAGAGTGATGCTCGCGCTCAAAACCATCGGCAAAGAAACAGAGACATTAAAAACCATGATTTTCGACGAGATCGATTCCGGCATCGGAGGAAAAACCGCAGAATTTGTGGCATTGAAGCTCAAAAAATTATCCAACACACATCAGATCATCTGCATAACCCACCTTCCTCAGATCGCCTCTTTTGCCACCCATCATTATAAAATTGAGAAAAAAATCGATAAGAAACGTACCTTTACGACTATCAAGAAACTTTCCTTCAAGGAGAGAATTACAGAAGTTGCCCGGCTTCTGGCTGGAAGTCACATTACTGAGACAACTCTGAAAAATGCCCAAGAAATGCTCACTCATAACCTTGGCGAAAACTCTGTACAATAATAATAAATAACCTGTTTTCAAGTGTAAAGCCGAAGTCGAAAAGCCGCGATGAAAATTCCTATGAAAAAAGAGAGCATCAATTTGAGAAAGATGAGATTTACCATCCATACCTTTGGATGCCAGATGAACGAGAACGATTCAGAGCGCATCGCGGGAATCTTGGCCGCTGAGGGAGCCCAACCATCGGATTCCCTTGAAGAGAGCGATTTAATCATAATAAACACCTGTGCAGTGAGGCAAAAATCGGAAGAGAAGCTTTACTCCTTTCTGGGGAGGCTTTCCGCGCTCAAAAAAAGAAAAAATGTCACCATCGGGGTTGTTGGATGTGTGGCCCAGCTTTACAAATCCGAGATTCTAGAAAAAAAACCCTTCGTGGATTTCATAATAGGGCCTGATAACTACAACACGCTTTCCGAGATCGTGCACAGTGATCATGCAGAAAAGATCATCTCGACAAGCTGGAGTCAAGATTTTCATGATTTCTCCCCAGAAATGACTTTCCGGGACTCACAGGTCAGCGCATATGTGACCATAATGGAAGGCTGTAATAATTTTTGCTCGTACTGCATTGTTCCCTATACCCGGGGAAGAGAAAAATTCAGGCCCTTCCAGAGCATCATTAAGGAAATTCGAGATTTAAGCAAAAAAGGCTTCCTGGAAATCCAGCTTCTGGGGCAAAATGTTAATTCTTACAGGGATCCGGAGAGCGGAAAAGGTTTTTCCTCCCTCTTAAAAGAAGTGAGTCGCACAGAAGGAATAGAATGGATTCGGTTTATCACATCTCATCCGAAAAATTTCACTCAGGACACTGCAGAAGCGATGTTTGGGTCGGATAAATTGTGCCGCCAACTCCACCTCCCCATTCAGTCTGGCTCGACAAGCGTTCTGAAAAGGATGAACAGAGGCTACACACGGGAGGAATATCTCAAAATAATCACCATGCTTCGAAGCCTTATGCCGAATATCAGTTTGAGCACGGATATTATCGTCGGCTTTCCGGGTGAGACTGAAGAGGAATTTCAGGATACGTTGAGTGTGCTGGAAGAAATCCGGTTCACCAACATATTCTCATTCCGTTACTCCCCTCGCCCACAGACGGCCGCTTCCAAGAAAAAAGATAGCGTTCCGTTTGAAGAGAAAAAGAAGAGGCTCATCAAGGTGCAGACGCTCCAGAAAAAAATTCAACTCGATTTCAACAGCTCGCTCATCGGCACAACAATGAAAGTCCTCTGTCTGGGAAGAAGTAAAAAAGACTTTCAAGTCCTGAGCGGCCGGAACGAAGGATACCAGGTCGTCAACTTCACATCTCAAGAAGATGTCATTGGCCGGTATGTGGATGTGCACATCACCTCTTGCGGGCCTTATAGCCTCATCGGTGAGGTGACTTAGCGATTGAGAAAATTGTGTGTCTTTAGACTGATTTTTGATATTCCTCTTCTAAGATATAACTAAAAAACAAACGTCTGATTATCTTTCCTTTGAGAGGGTCAATCTCAATCCTGGCGATGTTCATCAATCCATTTTTTCCGTCAAGAAAAATAGGGATTTCTTCTTTGAATTCCACGATCCACCTGTATCCTTTCTCCTGTCTGGATAATTTTTTTCGAGAGATTATTCGCGTTCTTTGCTCGGGATAGGAAAAATTCGTTTTGATGAAATAACTCATCTCCGCGTCCTCGAGTGCAAGTTTCAAGGCTAAGGAGGGAGTTATGGGGAATGCCTGTTCTTCCTGAATCTGTTTTCTTTTCTCTTCTTTCAACGTATTCTTATCTTTCTAAGTGGGACAAACCACTGAAAGAACTTGAATCTTTTTAAACTTGTCTTCTTATAGACGCAAAAATAGACTCGCAAATCTCAGTCATTTTTTCTGATTATAGATTTAGATATGGACGCTTAGCCGGTATAAGTAGGAAAGAACAGTGAAATCCAGATAGGCATTATTTCATTACTTCTTGAAGTGGGCCAGGACACATTCATCCTCAGAAGGATCTTAAATTAAAGAGCCCTTAGCAATACCCTATAAAAAACCTGACCTTCCTATTTAATTTGCGTGTACACAGGTTTGCATTGCCGCTTCTTTTTATCCATGGCGACTAAGGCATACGTATACATCTTGTTCGATTCAACTTTTTCATGCCTAAATTCGAAAGTATCCGACTCCAGCTCTTCTATTATCTGGCACATTTTAACGAAAGTACTCCCGATAGAAAGTTCCATTACAGGCGTTTGGAGGGTTTCAGTCGCGGAAAAGGGTTTCTCTTCTTTTAAAGGAATGAGTTGTGTTCCGCAGTTACTACAGAATTTTGTACCTGGGGGGCTTTCATGCTGACATTTTTCACACTTCATATGCCAACGCTTCCTCCTGCTTAAGTGTCCTTAAAGTATCAACCGAAAAATGAAATGTCAATCACAATAAAAAAATAAAATTTATCTTCTTTTATGAATTTTTACGAATTTCTTGACATCCATTTTACCTATTCATATACTGCCCTAAACCAGAATCCTTCAAGGAAGATAAAATTATGACTGAATCAGATGAATCAGGACACAAGGAGCGCCGGCATCCAAGATTGAAGGCCAACGTTCACTACAGGCCGACTAAACTCATAGGAAGAAAACATCCAGCTCCCAACATCAGCCTCGGAGGCATGCGGATCTTCAGCAACACACATTTTAAAAAGGGAGAGATAATAAACATCGAACTCTCTTTTCCCAATGAACAGAAAACAATCGTGTTGGCGAAAGTTGTCTGGGTGGATTCCTATCCCAAGGACTCAGACTTCGTTTATGAGCTTGGAATTGAATTCATCCACATCCCCCCTTTCAGCTTGGATGTGTTGAAGATAGAGCTAGACAAAGCTTCCTCTGACCAATAGCCGGCCTCCAAGAACAACTGCTAATTTCATTAGCTCAAGAACATCTTCGCTATTTTCATTCATTCTTTCCTCCCACCCAAACATCCGCTGGTATCATTGTTAATCTGCAGATATCATTATAATTAGATAGAATAGCGGAAAGGGAGGAATCAATGTTTAGCGAGTCCAAGGCTGCAAATTATCTGTGCGAGTTTTTTTCCCTCAGAAGAGTATTCAGGGATGGATGAAGCGACATCGGAAGATTTAGCCTTCCCG
>CAZSGR010000098.1:6529-11730 GCA_964606185.1 uncultured Eubacteriales bacterium | reverse complement strand
CATTGACAGAGCCATTTCTGCCTTTCGCGACATTCTCACGCACTAAAGCGTGAACAGCCGGAACAATCCTTCACTTGCCCATAGTCAAAAAGGAACGACAGGGAAAATCGCTTTGCTCCAGTCAGATTTTTAACGCTATTCCCTCCCCATCCTTTTCAGAGGATAAGCGAAGGGGAGTGGTCGAGAAAACCGTATGCTCCGGCTTTTGGATTCAAAAACACGCATCTGTTCCCCCTCCAAAGAGCGTTGGGAAAGCTAAATCCTCCGATGTCGCATCAGCGATTTCCCTGTAGTTCAGATGCTATAGATTACCCGTATAATACGATGCGTTTTTTTGAGTGACAGGGATTTTGAAGGTGAAGATGTCAAGTTGAGGGTTAGGCAGGGAAAGAAGACTTCTTTTTCTCTCCAAAAAGAGCCTGCTCCACCACCTCGGCAATATCCCATATTTTCAAATCATCTTCCATTTCCTTATCTTTGATCGCATCGTCGAACATTGTCACACAGAACGGGCAAGCGGTCGCGATCCACTCCGGTTTTGTGGTAAGCGCATCTTCCAGACGATGGAGGTTGATTCGCTTTCCGATCTTCTCATCCATCCACATCCAGCCTCCTCCGGCTCCACAGCACAGCGAGTCGATTTTGGAATGTTTCATCTCCCTAATGTCTAGGGAATCTATAGAGTTCAAGATTTTTCTTGGAGGCTCGTATATTCCGCTGTAGCGTCCGAGATAACAGGGATCATGGTAAGTCAGTCTTTTGTTCAGAGGATGGTCGAATTTGAGGCGTCCGTTCCGGATGGACTCCTGCAGGAATTCGGTATGGTGGACAACATCACAACTGAATCCGAGCTGTGGATACTCGACTTTGAGGGTGTTGTAACAATGGGGGCAGGAGGTGAGTATCTTTTTGATGTTGTAGCGCTTAAATGTTTCGATGTTGGCCTGAGCCAGAATCTGGTACAAGTACTCATTGCCTACACGACGGGCCGGGTCGCCACAGCATCCTTCTTCCATCCCTAATATAGCGAACTTAGCGCCAATATGATGAAGTATTCTTGTTATTGCCTCTGTCACTTTCTTGTTGCGGTCGTCATAGGAACGGATGCATCCCACAAAGAACAGAAAATCGATTTCTTCTCCTGGGATATCCGACAAAATAGGAACGTCGAGTTCCTTCACCCAGTCCGCACGGGCATCGCGTCCCATTCCCCATGGATTCGAATTGGTTTCCAGGCCCTTGAAGGTTGTTGTGAGTTCCTCTGGAAACTTGCTTTCCATGAGTACCTGATAGCGCCGCATATCAATGATCTTATCGACATGTTCGATGTAGACTGGACAGTGGTCCATGCAGGAACGGCAAGTGGTGCATGCCCAGAGCTCATCTTCCTCTATAATGCTTGCTGCGAGAGGAGGTGCTTCTTCCGGTTCATTCCCCTTCGCTTTGGCTTTTATGATATGGGGGCCTCTCGAAGACATGTGGTATTTTAAATCATTGATTATTTTTTTGGGGGAGAGGGGTTTGTCGGTCAGGTAAGCGGGACAATTATCCTGGCACCGTCCACAACGCGTGCAGGAATCGAGATCCATGAGCTGCTTCCATGTGAACTGCTCAATTTTGGACACTCCGAAGCTCTCTGCCTCTTCATCCTCCAGATCTAGATGAGAAAGGATCCCCTTGGGCTCAAGCGAACGAAAGAACATATTCATCGGGGAGCTGATGATATGAAAAAGTTTGGAGTAAGGGATAATGGCGAATGTGGCCAGGACAAGAAAAAAATGAATCCTGAACACAATCATTGCCATGAAGCCTTTGGCGCTTGTATTCAGGCCAAACATATTGATGAGCGCGGCAAATGAATTGCCCACTGGTGCCCAGGCAGTCACGTCTTTCCCGATCACAGATAATCTCAAGCTTTCGAGGAAAATACCGGTCAGAATAATGAATAAGATGAGAACAAGAATGCTAAAGTCTTCAGCCCGGTTGTCAAGGCGAGGAGGATGAGTGACATAGCGCCGGTAAATGATCAGGATGATCCCTGCGAGCGCAGCGAGCGCGATTAAATCGAGGACAAGAGATAGGGGTTGCGCGAGCCAGCGTGGAAGAGTGAACATAAACTGTGCGACTATAATCACAATAAGGGGTATCAGAAAGCCAAGGAACAGGAAAAGATGAAGAAGGCCGGGATAAAAATCCTGTAAAATTCTCCGGTGGGCAATTCCTTCCCACAAAAGGGATTTGATTCTCGGCCCCATTCTACCGGATGACTCGACGTTTTTGCCCATACGCCACAGCCGAAACCTCCGACTCAGCCCAAAGATAAAGATAAAAAGGGCAACAAGAATGAAGAAGATATCAAAGGTTTTAATCATATTCTTCTATTTCTCACAAAAATTTCAGAACTCATCAGACAAGTTCAGCCCCATTATTTACCGAGTCTTTCCAGGGGCCAGCATGACATCGTGACAATTCAGGCATTTTTGGTTTTTCGGTGGACCTTCGAATTCCTTGATATGGCATTCAAGACACTCCGTGACAGTGGGGCGGTTGGTGCTTTCAGTCATGTATTCATGTCCTGCACTCCGGTGGCAGTCCACGCATTCCAGGCCCTCATCGCGGTGATAGCGGTGATTGAACTGGATAACCTTTTTTTTGACCTGGTAGTTGAATTCAAGAATATCTAAATGACACTCCAAACATCTTTGGGAAGTGAGCTCATCGTCTGCTAGATATTCCGGAGGCGCCAGCTGGTTGCGGAAGTGCTGGAAAACATTCCATCCTTCGGGCTTGAATGTGAATTCTCGGGAATGACATTGGTAGCAGCTTGTCTGGTCCGAAGGATGTCCGTTTGATTTTCTCCATAACTCTGAGTGCTCAGGATGGCACTGTCGGCAGACGCGTTCGCTTGTGGCTGAGTAACGGACGAGAAAGGCAGTCACATACCCTGCACTGATAAGGAGAATGAGAATAAAGAGCGCGAACAGCAGCCTGAATTTTGTTTTGAATTTTCGAGCACTCATCTTATTTCATATCGATCTGCAGCATGTGTATTTCAGGAGTATCTGCTCCCAAAGGGGGTCCCACGAGGAGGACTCTATCCCCTTTGAAACTCATGACCCGAGGTCCCCAGAATGCAGGATGGCGGGGAAAGTCCATGGGGATGATACCTTTGATATAGCCCGGAGTCTCCTCGTCAAACGCCTTTATTTCCTTACCGGTCTGGAGATCGAATATCATTCCTTTATACACATGTTTATACAGAATGTAGCGGCCGTTTCCGGAAAGGTCAAAAAACTCAATCCGGGGGCTAACACTGGATTCAAGGTACTTCAATCCTGACCCGTCAGAATGAATGGCATATGTGCCCATTCCCTGTTCCTTTTTTCCGTTATAAAAAAAGAGGATTATTTCCCCGTTGTCGCTGATATCTGCCAGGCTGAACCAGCGGTCATGAAAGTCTGTTATCCGCTTTAATGCCTGCCCATTCCAGCCAGCGGTGTAGAGGTCATAGTCGGTCTTGTCCTCAGAGGATTGGGCTCCGAATACGAGTGTCTCCCCGTTTCCACTCAGGCAAAACGACCATCCCCCTCCGAGAAGTGGGCGTTGGGGAAAGGAGGTCCACTCCCATTCTGTGCCGTTAAAATCGGGACAAATGATTGTCCGTTGTTTTTCGTCTGTTGTGTCGAGGAGTATGATGCCGCTCGGACTGCCGTATCTCCTCGGGCCCAGATGTCCCTTGAGCAGACAGGCGATACGATTTCCTGTTCTATTCACAGCATAATTGGAAATTCGCTCCCACACCGAGCTTTTAAACTCCAGTGATTGCCAGTTTTTTTCTTTTAAGGATTCAATCGGAAAGGAGAAAACTCTCAGGTTGGAACCGTCTGTATTGACGACACCCAAATAGTGGTCCAGAATGTTTTCAGGTTCTCCAAGAGTCAACGAGAAGACGACTACCTGTCCGTTTCCGCTTATGATAGGAGGTTTGGAGCCCAGCAAAAGAGAAATTTTCTCATACGGTGGAAGTGCCATCTTCATCCCGCTCCGGAAAAGCTCCTTTTCTTTTCCGCTTTCGACATCCAATACCATCACTGCTCTGGTCGTTGTCTCGCCCTCCTTGATTTCCAGCACATAAAGCATCAATCGTCCGTCATCACTCAAGCACGGGTACTCCACCACATTATTCCCTGAATAGGTGAGCCTTTTTATTTCATTGCCGTTTGCGCTGGCCATGAGTGATGTCATCATGCAAAAGAAGATAAAGGCAGCGGCAATTGATGTCTGTTTTTTTATCATTTTCTTTGGCCTCCTTATATCTTCTCTATTCGGACCACTGTGTCTTTTAAACCCAGGCCCCCGCCTTTTGGGTCATATTGCATCTCAATTATCTCCATCGGGTTCACTCCATTCCCTTTTTGAGCCCACCAGATGAGAGACGTATCCCTGTCTTTACTTTTGAATCTTCTGCTTCTGGCCACGTTCCCTACCGCCGTGTGTCCTAAACCTTCAGCAAGGGCCACGGATTCCGGATGGATTCGGCTGGTTGCGAGGGCCCTGGCGGTCAATGAACCCTTTTTCGATATTACTCGCATCCTGTCGCCATTCTTGATTCCCATCTGCCTAGCGACCTCTTTATTGATCCATAGACGGTTTTCGTGGAGTATCTCCCGAATCCATTTACTGTTGGCTGTTCCTCTTCCCATGAGATTGGGCTTGAAAGTGGTGAGGATGAACTCATCATCCTTTTTGCGTGAGTGCGATGAGATAGGCTGATAGCCGGGCAAGGGAGTGTCACCTTCTTGTTCTGGAAACCTTGAATGCATTTTTACCTTCGGGATTTTCAGGAGGGGTCTCCAATCCTTTTTATCGGGATAAGAGTTCTTTTTTGCTGTGTGATTGACCCAGAATCCATTTTCTTTCAAGCTTTCCAGGTCTCCCTGGATCCCGTAGCCACGTATTTCCTTTAAAACATACTCTTGTGTATCCTGGAAAGGAAATTTATTCGAGACATTTCCTCCAATCCGGCGGGCCAGCTCCAGGCACATATTTCCGATTTCAACCGCTTCACCCATGGGTTGAAAAGAGGGCTCAAGGAGTTTTCCGACATCAAAAGCAGGGGACCGTAAGGCTCTGGCCGGACTCAGTAAAGAAACAACCGGCTGTCTGAGATTAAGGATGGGAATGCCATTTAAAGAAGGAGC
>CAZSGR010000098.1:0-6429 GCA_964606185.1 uncultured Eubacteriales bacterium | reverse complement strand
TTCCCTCGGTTCGATGGGATGAGCTGGGATTGTTTTTCTTTATCCGATTGACGGCCAGGAAGCCGTGGGAAGAAAAGCCCCCCTTCTTGCTCGAGATTTCCAACAAGCCAGTTCAAGAGGGAAATACATCTTGCATTCTGGGTTCCGTTCTCATGGTCGGTTATTCCTCCTCCGAAAATAGCCACGGATGGCTTCTGTGTGGCAAAATCTACGGCAAGACGTTCGATATCTGAAGAATTGACTCCGCTCTCTCTCTCGGCAGACTGAGGAGAGTAAGAAGAGAGGAGGCTCTTGAGATTCGATAGACTGAAATCTGTCTTGTTTTCAATAAAATCCGAGTCTGCCAATCCTTTATCAACGATTGTTTTGGCCATGGCTAGAGCGACGATGCCGTCGGTTCCTGCCTTGATCGGATACCAGGCATCGCTTTTTGCGGCTGTCTCAGACATCCGCACATCGAACGTGACAAGCTTTGCGCCTTTTTCAATCCTGGCGTGGACAAGCCTCCAAGCAAAGCCGATGAAAAGGTCATGGTTCGAAAAAGGATTGGCGCCGAAATTGAGAACAGTGCGGCTGTTTCCGACATCTTCGAGAAAAGAAGAGGAATCGACCATTGACTTGATGGCCGCCCTGCGGTTTAGGTCCTTCAGGACGTTCCTGTCGATGACTCGGGGGACGCCAAGAGATGTGAGAAACCGGTCGAACAAAAGGTCATCTTGTCCTTTATCAATCATGAATTCAGAAATTCTGCCCTCTTCCATCATCTCTCGGATACGGCCACCGAGCGTAGAATACGCTTCATCCCAGCTGATCTGTGTAAACGCACCACTTCCACGTGCGCCTGCTCTTTTTAAAGGATGGAGGAGGCGTTCGGTGTCGTTAACTAGGTTAATCCCAGCAATTCCTTTGGCACAAATTCCTCCCCGGTTGTTGGGATGGTTCGGGTTCCCGAGAATCCGGACCAGTCTATCCCCATCCAGATAGGCAATAATTCCGCATCCTGCCGGGCACTGTTCACAGGTTGTGGGGATAGCACGGAGCGATTTAAGAGAGGTTCTGGAAACGGCTTTAATCTTCTCATCGGTTGGGACCCGTCCGATGGACCCGAGACCGGTGGCGGTTCCCGCCACCCAGGCTAACCCAGACTTCATGAATTTTCGTCTGGAAATTCCTTTTCGTTTCATTCCAGCATACCTTTTATAATAAGGGGATAAATTCTCCTGCAACGACCACCACATAGCGCATGAAGAAGATCCCCACGACCACCAGAATTGAGGCGATAATCACTGTTGTCAGTGTCCGGAAGCGGGGAACAACCAGAAGGATGAAAGGGATAATTTTTCCTATAAGGTTCTCGATGATGAGAAACATGATGCTGAATCTTCCTCCTAAAATTAAATGCGCTACGGCTTGGGCGTCTGAATGGGAAATCAAAAGCACGAGAAGGTCACTGCCAACAAGGAAGAGGTCGAATACGATCATCCAGGCCAGTAATTTCCCGAGATTCATGAGGAGCTCCATGTCTATCTTTTTCGCCTTTGAGAAGAATCGGTCTTTAATAATGATAACGAGAATCATGAGGGCAATTCCGGATACAATGGCTGAGGCAAGAAAGAGGATGGGCATGAGAGCCGTGTTCCACAGAGCTCTGGCTTTCCCGAAGGCCAGGATGAATCCGGTGTACCCATGCACGGATATAGCGAGGGGGATTCCGATGAATCCAAAGATTCGCGTCAGCTTTATATTTTCCTTGAACATGAAATAACCGTATATGATGCAGTTTATCGGATAGAGGATCAGAAGGAACGAACCCCAGGTGATCGGGGAGGACATATTCAAATAGACAAAAAGGTGCCACGCTCGATGGGGCATCCCAATATGGATAAGAAGGAAGAACGGAGCGATAACCAGAAGGAGAGTGGCGAGAACTATGCCGACTCTGCCGATGGCTTTGTACTGGTTCATGCCGAAGCCATAAGCCAGGGTAGAAAGGATGAAAGATCCGGCGCTCAGCCCTGTAAGGTAGAAGTACATGGCGATGTTGAAGCCAAACGCTTCCTGGTGAAAGATGTTATACAAAACTTGAGTATCCACAGCTCTCCTTAATCGTTCAACCGATTCCGAAGACGGTTTGTCTGGAAGACGCATTCCAGACACCGGATGGAATTATTCGGAATCATTTTTATTCTCCCTATGAGTTCCATTTATTTTCCCTCTTCTTCCGTCTGTTTGGCTTCAACAGAATCTCTATCCAAGCCGATGTAAAATGTATATGGATTTGTTCCGCTCTCAGGTTTGATGACCTGGACAGCATTCTCAGCCACTGCCTTTGAGATTTCACTTTCCGGATCATTCAGGTCACCGAACAGGATGGCATCAGTGGGGCAGGCTTCTGCGCATGCGGGTTCGAGGCCCGCATCCACTCTGTGATGACACCAGGAGCATTTCTCTGCGATTTTTTTTGTTGGATTGATATATCTCACTCCGTACGGGCAGGACGCCATACAGTAACGGCAGCCGATGCACCTGTGGGGATCGATATAGACGATTCCGTCCGGGCGTATGATGCCGGCATTGACGGGACAGACCGTCACGCAGATTGGATTTTCGCAGTTATTGCAGAGGATGGGCAGAAAGAATTCGCCGGGGTGGGGATAATGCCCTTTTTCGACTCTCTTGACCCAGCTTCTCCACACACCGAGCGGGACATCATTCTCACTCTTACAGGCCAAAGAACACGCATTGCATCCAATGCATTTCCTTAAATCTATCAAGACAGCCAGCCTTTTGTTCTGGTTATTCATTGTGTCCCTTTCTGTCCATCATTCCCGTTGTCCTCTTGTCTATTTGTCTCTTCCTCGAGTGGCTCTTCTGTATCGGGATGTTCTTCTTCTTTCTTAAGAATGTGGTTTTCTCCCTTCTCATCGGCTTCCTCCGGCGGCGGCTTTTCCTCTCGAGCCGGAGCGGCATCTTCTTTCTTTTCTTCAGGGACTTTTTCTTCTTTGGCCGGTTCTTCCTTTTCCTTTTCTTCTTCTGGTTCCTGCCCTTCTTTCATCTCTTGTTTTTGTTCCGGTTCTTCTTTTTTGATGTCTTTTTGAGCCTGCTCGGGAGGGGATTCTGGTTCGGGTGCATCCTTTTCTTTTTCTTTCGCTCCTTCCTCCTTTTGGATTTCTTCTTTTTCTATTCTCATGTGCTCAATCCAGGATTTTACACTGTTGGCAATACTTTTCCGCGATCTGTAGCCAAAAAAGATGAAGATTCCAATAACAAAAGAGAGAGCTAACGCACTGTTCGCATAATTTAGAAAGGAAAATCTTGGAAGAGCCAGGTGTGTGGGTCCCATTACGACATTCGCCATTGAGCGGACATCGTGACACCGGGAACAGAAATCCTTGTAGACGCGTTTGGAGCCGTGGGCGGAATCTTCATAATGGCAGTTGATGCAGATAGTCATATCGAATTTTTCTGAAATGTCACCTTTGCGGTGTCCGGATATTTTTCCGGGATAGCTACCCGTGAAAACTCCCTTGACCATGACTTCAGCATGGCAGCTCCCGCATGTTTCTCCGATGTTTTCTTCGTGGACGGATGACGACGGATCGTCATGGAGAAGGACATGGTGTTTAGTATGGCAGTGAAAGCAGAGAGGAAGTTCTTTTCCCGGAGAAGGGACGGAAAAGGCCAGATGTATATTTTTCTGGTACTCTTCTGCTTCTTCCGGATGACAGCGCGCACAGTCGACATCTATAAAACCTTCTCTAAAATGAAGGTAAGGGTTGGCAAGAGTATGGCAGTCTACGCAGAGTAATTGGCCTTTATGGTGAATGTCCTGGCTCCATTCCTCCGGGTCAACGAAGAGGGAGCGAACCTTGCCATCGCTCATAATCTGGGCAATATCAGGCTTGCCATGGCAGGAAAGGCATTCCTGGTCTGAATATGAATAAGATTGAGAGAAAGACACCTGCACACAAATAAAAAAGGAAATGAAAAAGACGGCTGTGAGTCTTTTCAAGCGCATGCCGAATAAATATCTCTATAAAATAATATTCAAATGGCTCTGAACGAAACTTTTCCCTATCTGATCACGCGTGCATTCAAAGGCAGCCACTCTTTATTTCCAAACTTAGAATTCATCGGCAATCTAACACAATGTTTCACTCTTGACAAGGGAAATGTATGCGGCGGGTGTTCGGATCTTACTCCTTGATTTCCGAGAGCTCTTTCTGTGGCGGATCAAGACTGGTCAATGTTTTTTTCCCCGGTTCGTTCTGTGAATTTTGTCGAAGCTTCCCTGCTCTTTTAAAACTCGACCACCAAACCCAGACGGAAGACTCTGGGGGATTGGATTTCTGTAGCGAAACGGAGAGGAAATTCAGGCCCTGTCCATTCGTTTTCCTCTGTGGCCAGATTCCTGTTAATGAGATTGAACATATCCAGTATTATTCTCATTCGTGTTTGACCGAAATTCAGAGGTTTCTCCAGTCTGATATCCACAGTCCTGTTGTATTCGTATCTGGCAACGCCTCGGGGATGGGCCTGGATGATAAAGGGGCCCTGGTTCATTCCGGTCACGATGATTTTGCGTGCAAAAGGCTGGCCGTCATAGTATTTAACCACACATCCAACCCTTAAACCGAACGGAGCCATAAAATTGACTCCGATTCTTCCTGTGTAGCCTCTGTCAAAGCGCAACCTTCCTTCAGCGTTGATGAGAGTGTTGGGGTTGTCGTACAGAGTGCCGACGATGCCATCATCGTTTTCCCATTCCGTGTTGCCAGGGCTTGTAATTCCCACAGCTCTGATCGCTGTGAGCGAGAGAAAAAAGGAGAATTTCGAACTGTACTTTTTAACGAGAGTAACGTCAAATCCATGGTATGTGGATATCCTTGTCTCCGAGTCCGGATTGGTGAGGAGAAAGAAATCCTGGCCCAGGGTTCCGATGTTCTGATTGTAGACCGTGAATTCGAGGTCATCCCTGGAGTTGGGGATCCTGTCATCACCAATATCGAAGAATGGCCCTGGCTGGTAAGAAGAGAAAGTGACTCCCGTGTTCAGAGTCTCGACCAGGTTTCTGTTTTCCCTGTAAAAACCGCCCACGGTTAAGTGCCAGTTGGAGCCGAAAGTATGGATGAACGAAATAGAGAATTCATTCGTATAAGGCCTTTTTAAATCAGGATCTATCCCGGAAAAAAAATGCCCTTCGCGTCTGAGGAGTGCTCCGGCTTCACCTTCTTGAAACTGATTGTCTGTGTTCAGGTCATTCCAGGAATAGACAAGGCCTCCGAGACTGCTGAGGCTTCCATATGTCAGGAAATGAAGGGGAAGAGTGAAATAGTAGCGAGCAATGGACATCCTGAGGGCGGATGACCTGGATTTGGATAAGGGAAAAATAAGGCCTAAACGGGGTGAGAGGATGAACCAGGTAATGTGGTTTTTGACTTCGCCAACGCCGGGGCCTCGGCTGAATACAGTGTTAGGATCTTGAGAAGGAAGCCAGCCGTGATTCAAAGCCAGATGGCAGCCCAGGAAAAAAGAAATATGATTGGATAGTGTCACAGAATCTTGGGCAAAAAGGTTCAGGTGAAGGGCGGATTCACTGTGCCGGACCGGAGTGTTATACCTGATCACTTCAAGAGGCAGTCCTTCGAAAAAATGAAGGTGGAGATTGTCCCGGATTTCTTTTCTTGAGAAAGAATGGCAGTATTGAGCTTGAATCCCGTATTCGAATCTATGATGAGCTTTGAGAAAGCCCGAGATAAGGGATTCTCCCTGGCCGAGAAAAGTGATGGAACTCCGTTGGTTCCTTACCGCAAAGGGAGCCGTACCAGTCGGGATGTCTTTAAAGATTTCGACTCCATGCTGGCCGGATAGATGATCTTGATAATCAGACCGGATATCCCCCTGGGCAAAGCATACTCCGGCTTTTATGAAATGGATGTCTTTTATCCTCGTTTTCCAGATTCCCTGGATGATATTGTATATCTCTTTACGGTCTGAAGTGGCCGAGAAGGGGACATTTCTTCCGGCGCCGTAAGAGTCATGCCTGACGTTCTGTCCTGTCCAGAGAAAATGGAAGGAACTTTCTGGAAGCCTATAATTCAAGCTAAGAAAACCTGATTGAATCGAAGATTTATCCTCTTCTTCAAACTCAGCGATGTCCCGGGACACGTGAAAAGCGGATAAGGATGTGAAGAAATGAAGTTTTCGTGGAATGAGGGGGCCGGAGAAAGTGAAATTGCCCTCAGTGAGATGGTTAAAAGAGTGGCTGTCATTCAACCCCTCAGCCTCAAGGGCCGGAGATATGTTTGTGCTCTGAAGTTTCCTGTGGATGAAGAAGGCGGATATTTCTCCTCGATATCGGTCTGTTCCTTCATGAGTCAGAATATTAAAATAGGCTCCCGGGGATAGGGCTGAAAGAGGCTGTCCGGC
>CAZSGR010000097.1:0-11774 GCA_964606185.1 uncultured Eubacteriales bacterium | reverse complement strand
TCGCTGGGGCAAAGCCTGCGTGTTTTCGATGCACTCAGCCTGATCTATAGCACCTCCTGTTATCACGAATTTGGAGATGCTTCCTATCATTATTCTGACTTCTTGAGTGCTTTTTCTATCTTAGCCCACGTGTCACGAAGGGTCGCAGTGCGGTTGAACACGGGCATACCAGGGGATGAATCCACTGGATCCATACAGAAATATCCCTGTCTCAGAAACTGGTAAAACTTTCCCGGCTGGGCCTCCTTAAGGCTCGGTTCAGCCTGGCAGTCAGTGAGCGTTTTTAATGAGTTCGGGTTTAAATTTGACTTGAAATCCGAGCCCTCTTCAACCTCACCAGGATCTTCCTTGGTGAAGAGGTGGTCATACAGGCGAACTTCGACCGGGAACGAATGATCCGCCGATACCCAATGGAGAGTTCCCTTCACTCTGCGCTCGTCCTTGGTCCAGCCTCCTCGGCTCTCCGGGTCATAACGGCAGTGAAGCTCCACAACCTCTCCTGTCTGTTCATCCTTGATGACATCTGTACAGGTCACGTAGTAGGCGTGCTTCAACCTTACTTCCCGGCCGGGAGCCAGCCGGAACCATTTTTTCGGTGGATCCTCACGAAAGTCCTCTTTTTCGACATGCAACACTCGAGAAAAAGGAACTTTCCGTGTCCCCATCGAGGAATCTTCAGGATTATTCACAGCATCCAATTCCTCCACCTGGTCTTCAGGATAGTTGTCGATGACCAGCCGCAGAGGACGAAGCACAGCCATCACCCTTTGCGCCCGTCTATTCAGGTCTTCACGGAGGCAGTGTTCAAGAAGGACGATATCCACAGTGCTTTCTCTCTTGGCCACTCCAATCCGCTCACAAAAATCGCGGATGGATTCAGGCGTGAAACCTCGTCTCCTCAGGCCTGATATAGTCGGCATCCGCGGGTCATCCCACCCGCTCACATGATCTTCCTCCACCAATTCCAGGAGCCTTCGCTTGCTTATTATGGTGTAGGAAAGATTGAGACGGGCAAACTCAATCTGCTGAGAGTGGAAGATGCCCAATTGGTCGATAAACCAATCATACAGTGGACGGTGGTCTTCAAACTCCAGGGTGCATATCGAATGGGTGATGCCTTCGATGGAATCCGACTGCCCATGGGCCCAGTCGTAAGTCGCATAAACACACCATTTGTCTCCTGTTCTATGGTGAGAAGCCTTCAGGATGCGATACATGACCGGGTCCCGCATGTTTAAATTCGGAGACGCCATATCGATTTTCGCACGGAGCGTCCGGGAACCATCGGGAAACTCCCCTTTCCTCATCCGCTCAAACAGACCCAGATTCTCCTCAACCGACCGCTCACGGTAGGGGCTGTTCTTGCCGGGCTCAGTCAAAGTGCCCCTGTATTCTCTGATTTCATCCGCGCTTAGATCACAGACATAGGCCTTCCCCTTCTTGATGAGCTGCACAGCATATTCATAAAGCTGCTCGAAGTAGTCGGAAGCATAGTAAAGCCTGTCTTCCCAGTCAAATCCCAGCCACCGGACATCTTCCATGATGGAGTCGACATACTCCACTTCCTCCTTGCTGGGATTGGTATCATCAAACCTCAGGTTGCAGAGGCCTCCGTATTCCGCAGCCAGACCAAAATTCAGGCAGATAGACTTGGCATGTCCGATGTGAAGATAGCCGTTCGGTTCGGGGGGGAAGCGGGTGTGAACGCGACCTTCGTTCTTCCCCTCTTTCAAGTCTTTCTCGATGATTTCTCGGATAAAGTTTGGGGGAGGGGTCACTGTGGCTTTGGTCACATCCTCTGTTTTATCTTTATTTTTCTTTTCCTTTTTATCTTCCTTCATTAGGTTCTCCCAGGATTCAGAGGGTTTCAATTACTCTAATATTTGCAATGCTTCAGATACACGCTGCGAGCAATTCTTCACAGGCCTGAAAAAGTTCTGCTTGGCCCCTTCCTCGACCAGGGGAATGAACTTATCC
Organism: uncultured Eubacteriales bacterium; assembly: GCA_964606185.1. GTDB lineage: Bacteria > Acidobacteriota > Aminicenantia > Aminicenantales > Aminicenantaceae > SOIA01. Next base: position 9,797 of record CAZSGR010000097.1, on the reverse strand, counting down.
AGGTCAAGCCCCGAACCTTTAGCTGTGAGGACAATTCGGAGCGGATGGTAGAGGTCCTTCCCCTTGCAGCCTGTCTCATCCCGGATTTCCCGGGCCATAGCGGCAAATTTATCGTAGTCAAACTCTTTGACTCTGGAAATTTTCTCAGCAAAAAGCCTGATTACCCGGGGAGCGCAACCTGTTTTCAATTCTTTCTTGATTTCGTCCTCCATCTCCACAGGGGAAAACTCGAATAACACACCCGCTTCCTGCGGAAAGTCGGAAAATCGGTCGACGCGTTCTGCCAGCACTTCAACCATTTTCTCAAGCCATTTCCATTGGACCTCAGACATTTTTTCAGGAAGGAACTTGGCCTTTCGTAAATGGGGAAAGGCCAGTTCGGCTTTCTGGCGAGGGGCGAGCTTTTTTATATGCTGACGATTGATCCAGCTCAGCTTATCATAGTCAAAAATTGCGGAGGACCGGCTAACCTTCTTCAGGTCAAAGAGTTTCACCAGCTCGTCTTTGGCCAGCACTTCCTGACCCTCAGGAGGGGCCCAGCCCAGGAGGGACAGGTAATTGAACAGGGCTGAAGACAAAATCCCGTCTTTTTCAAACTGGTCGACAGCTGTGGCTCCATGGCGTTTGCTCAACCGTGAGTTGTCTTTGCCCATGACCATTGACAAATGGGCAAACTGGGGAGGAGGAAAAGACAGCGCCTCGTAGACGAGAAGTTGGCGAGGGGTGTTGGAGATATGGTCCTCGCCCCGGATAACATGAGTGATCTTCATCAGCGAGTCATCCACAACCACGGCATAATTGTAGGCCGGGAGTCCGCTGGAACGAACGATCACCGGGTCTCCGATCAAACTCAAATCAAAGCGGAGAGGCCCCCTCACCAGATCATCGAAACGGATATCTCCTTTGCCCGGTGTCCGGAGTCTGACCGCCGCCGGTTCGTTTGAATCGAGTCTTTTCTGGGCTTCCTCAAGGGAGATAGAACGGCATTTGCCGCTGTAAACAGGCATTTTCCCAGAGGCAATGGCGTTTTTTCTCTCCTTCTCAATCTCCTCAACAGAGCAAAAACAGTAATAGGCCTTCCCCTCGTTCAGTAATGTCCGGGTGGTGCTCGCGTAAACCTCAAGCCTCTGGGACTGACGGTAGGGGCCGAAGTCTCCCTCTGCATCAGGCCCTTCATCCCAGTTCAACCCCAGCCAGCGGAGGTCATCTATCAGGCTCTTCTCGTATTCGGCCGCAGACCTCTCTACATCTGTATCCTCGATCCTGAGCACGAAAACGCCGTCTCTATTGCGGGCAAAAAGCCAGTTGAACAGAGCGGTCCTTGCATTTCCCACATGGAGAAATCCAGTGGGGCTGGGAGCGAACCGGACTCTAACTGTCATGGAAACAGGTCTCCATTTTCCGTATTATTTTATAATTAATCGCTTATTTAATCCATGACAATTATCCTTTGAGGATCGCGTTAATTCCTTCGCAAGTCAACTCAAAATTTATTGAGGCATAATCCCTCCGCATGCAACTTTTTTTCTGTTTGTTGCGTATATACCATGTGATACAAAAAATGAACGAAAGGAGCTCACGATGAGATTCAGAACAAAAGCAGCTATTTTCTTAGTCGCCATTTTTCTCAGCCTTGTCGGATTCAATATGATAGCGACATCCCCTGCGTTTGATCTTTTAAGAGTCGAAAAGACAACCGGTGACGCAATCAGCCCTGATCATCTGGCAAAACAAGAAGCCACTTCTCATTATTCCACATCCTCATAAGGAAAGGCATGAAGAGAAAAACCTTGATGTGTCCGATCATTAAAATATGGGACTGGTTGGTAATCTGCAGAGTAATGGATTTTGAGGGACTTGCACACACTCTCTCTATAGGCGGATTAAGCCTTCAGACTCAACCGATTCCTGTCTTTTAAGAGGCTGTCGTTTTCCCTGGAATAGAAAACGGCAGCCTCTTTTTTTATACCCCCATTTTTGCCGTTGATTCTAGAGTTCTCTAATCTCAGAAAAGACGATATCTCTATCGAAACCTAATCCTTTTCCCGGATAAGCACCTGAGCCCAGGCAGCAATGGCTTCTCCCTGGCCTATCTCGGCCAGCCCCTCATTCGTTTTCGCCTTTATCCCTAAATCGTTCTGTCCCATTCCAAGAATAGAGCCTAAAATTTCCTTCATCCGTGGAATGTACGGCCCGAGCTCTGGCTTCTCCGCAATAATAATCGAATCAACATTCAAGACCTCCACCTTTCCCTCCCTCAATAAATCCATAACCCTCTTCAGTAATTCGGTGCTCCGCACATCCTTGTACTGGGGATCCGTGTCCGGGAAATGCTGACCGATATCATCCCTTCCTGCTGCGCCCAGGAGTGCATCGATAATGGCGTGTATAAGACAATCTCCATCAGAATGTCCTCTCAAGCCTTTCTCAAAATCAACCTCCACTCCTCCTAAAAAGAGCTTCCGTCCTTCCTCCAGCCGGTGAATATCATAGCCAAGTCCAACTTTAATCTTCAATTAAGGCCTCCGCTATCTTAATATCCTCAGGAGTTGTGATTTTAATGTTCTTCGGATCGCCCTGGACCACATAAACCTTTTTTCCTGTTCTTTCCACGAGAGCAGCCTCATCTGTTCCATAAAAATTTTCCTCGCCCGCTTGGTCAAACGCAGCTTTCAACACGGAGTAAAAAAAACCCTGAGGAGTCTGCACGCAGAAAAGTTTTTCCCTTTCCAGAGTCTGTTTCACTTCCTGCTCATCGACTCGTTTAACCGTATCTTTAAGCGGGACCGCTGGAACCACCGCCTCTTTTTCCTGAACGGCCTCTATGATCCGGCCAATCAATTCACTGCTGACCAAAGGTCTCACACCATCATGGACCAAGACTTTCTCTACCTTCGTTGGATCAATCTGGCGAAATCCTGATAGGACCGAATCTTGTCTTTTTTCCCCGCCTTTGACCACAGAGACAATTTTTGCGTACCGTCCGGAATAGACTTTTTTCCTGGAATCATCCCTGAGCACGAGAATCACTTCGGCCACGTCTTCATGGGCCTCGAATGCGTCCAAGGCCCATTCAAGGATCGGCTTCCCCTTTAAAAGCGCATACGGCTTGGCACCCCCAAAGCGCTTTCCCTCGCCAGCCGCAACGACAATCACAGAAACTCTTTTCATTGAGAATCTTCGTTGTAACGCCCGAATATCATCTTCCCTACAGTTGTTTGAAGAACAGATGTAACGGTAATCTCGATATTCTGTCCGAGCATTTTCCTCGAATTGTCCACAACAACCATGGTGCCGTCATCCAGGTAGGCGACTCCCTGATCTTTTTCCTTCCCTTCTTTCAAGATGAATACTTTCAATGCCTCCCCTGGTAAGACGACAGGTTTTAAAGCATTCGCGAGTTCGTTGATGTTCAGCACAGGAACGCCTTGAAGCTGAGCGACCTTGTTGAGGTTAAAATCATTAGTGATGATTTTCGCATCCATATGCTTGGCCAATTCGATGAGCTTGGAGTCCACATCTTTAACTTCAGGAAAATCCATGTCGGAAATCATGGTGGACACCTGGGACGATTTCTGAAGATGATCCAAAACCTCCAGCCCTCTTCTCCCCCTTTGTCTCTTGATCCCATCAGGAGAATCCGCAACAAGCTGAAGTTCCTTGAGAACAAACTGGGGAATCACCAGGGTTCCTCCCATGAACGCCGTATCACAGATGTCCGCGATTCGTCCATCAATAATCGCGCTCGTGTCGAGAAGCTTATAGTCGCTACTCGGGCTCTTCTCTTTGAAAAACTTCAAAAGATAGTGAGGCTCGAGCCACTCGAATTTGCGCGTTCCGACCAAAAAACCGATGTAAGGCATGATGAGAAGGAAAAATATCCTGATGAAGATCGAGGTAGAGCTATCGCCTGCAACCGTCTGATAGATTGAGCCTAGAGCCCAGCCTAAAAGGACTCCCGAAAGAGTCCCGACTGTTGAACTCCAGATAATCTTGAATTGGCTTTTTCGAATCCGTGTTTCCAGATAAACGATAATCACACTCAGAACAAAACCTATCCCGGCTCCGACATACGGGTCGAGATGAAAAGGAGGGAAAAAATAACCCGCCAACGTTATGAATGCGATAACAATAAACCGAAAGATAAAAATAGCCATGAAAAAATCCTCATAATATGAATCCCAATGCTTGTTTGATATTTTGAGCCCCTAGGAGGTTTATATCCGGAATATTCTCCTTCTCTAAATGAGAGAGGTTCCCCTGGGGCATGATGACCGTTTTAAAACCGAGGGAGCTGGATTCCTTCACACGAGAAAGGGGTTGGCTGATGGAGCGAATTTCCCCGCTCAGCCCGACTTCTCCAAAAACAATAACATCTTGAGGAATCGCTTTATTCTTCAAACAGGAGACTACCGCTGCGATCACCCCCAGGTCTGCAGCGGGCTCATCAAGAGTCAACCCTCCAGCCACGTTGATATAGACATCTTCTCCGGCAAAACTGAATCCCAACTTTTTTTCGACTATAGCCAACAGCATGGCCACACGAAAATGATCAAGACCGATAGTCATCCTCCGCGGATTTCCCGAGAACAAGGTTGACGAGACCAGTGCCTGGATCTCTGCCAGCAAGGGACGGGAGCCTTTGATAGTGCTGACCACTGCGCTCCCCGCCTCCTCTGTCGGCCTTTCCTTCAGGAAGAATGCGGAGGGATTGGAAATGGCCTGGAGACCCTGGGTTCCCATCTCAAACAGGGCCAGTTCCGAGACAGGCCCAAACCTGTTTTTCAGGGCTCGGAGCACCCGATGACCGTGGTCCCGCTCTCCCTCGAAATAGAGGACCACATCCACCATATGTTCAAGAGACTTGGGGCCAGCTAATGAGCCTTCTTTCGTAATGTGCCCGATCAAGAACGAGGAAATCTGACTTTTTTTGGCAAACCGAAATATCTGATTGGCCACTTCTCGGACTTGACTGATCGTGCCAGGACTCGAAGAAAGTTTTGAGGAGAAGACAGTCTGGACAGAATCCAGCACTAAAACTTGAGGGACTAACTTTTCGGCATGGGAAATGATACGTTCAAGGTTGGTTTCTGCTAAAAGATAGAGGCCCCCGTTTCGAAGACCAAGTCTCTGCCCTCGAATTTTGATCTGCTCCAGAGATTCTTCTCCCGAGACATACAAAACCTTTTCCCCCTGAAGAGCAAAGTCCCGGCTCATCTGAAGAAGAAGGGTTGATTTGCCGATTCCGGGCTCTCCGCCGATTAAGACCAGCGAGCCCAGAACAACTCCTCCTCCGAATACGGGATTCAACTCCTCGATGCTGGTCGAAATTCTTTCTTTTTTGGCTTCTTTGATATCCTTGTAGAGAACAGGATCAGAAGGGGGAAAAGAAAATTCATCCGGAGCTTCATCTTCCACCTCCTCGATCAGCGTGTTCCATTCCCCGCAGCCCGGACATCTCCCCATCCATTTCGGTGAATGTGAACCGCAGTTCTGGCAGATGAATACTGTCTTGACTTTCATTGAAATATAAATTCAAGGCCAAAGAACACTTCTCTGTTTGAAGCAAGGGTGAAATCATCGAGTCCGAGAATAAGATGTAAATATTTAAAAGGAGCAAATTTTGCGCGAAACCTGACCTGGGGGGATTGGCTCCTGTAGAAATCAAGGCCCTCCAGGCTGAGTCTCACCCTATCCTTTAGGACGTAGTAATCAATCCCTGCGCCAATTTGCGATTCCATAATCCCGATCCTCGGAGAAAAGTTTCCCCACCGCAGTCCACCTTGAGCGGAAAACAGAAGCTTTTCACTCCAGGGATCAAATACGATCTGAGTTAATACAAACTTGCTTTTATCGGGCCATATCTCTAGAGTAAAAGCACCTTTCAGCATATCGCTCTCCAGATAATACTCCCCCTTGAGCCCGCCATCGAGCCTCAATTCTGAAATCGGATTAATGATGTTTTCCAGATCATCCATTGCGCCTTCTGCCCTCTCGTATAAATCAGCCTGATGAATAAGCTTTCCTAATGTTCCTTCTCCTTTGTTGATCTTCTCTAAAGATTCATTTAAAAGTTTCAGAGATTTTTCGATATTTTTGATCAATTCCTTTATGCTTTCCATGTTTATCTTGATGTCTTCCCGGCTCTCTTCAACCGCCTCTTTAAGAACAGAGATCAACTCTTCCAGATTCGCAGAGACCTGCTCAACGCTTTGTTCAAACGTCTGGACAGCCTGCTGAGAGCTCTGGAGTCCTTTCCGGACTTCCTCTTTGTTTGTGCTTAAGAACTCATTCAATCCTTCAGAAAACAAAGCCAGGTTCTCGAGGGTATCCCGAAAGTTATTCCTCGACTCTTCTCCCCCGATCGTTTCGCTAATGATTTGAGCTATTCCTTTAAACTCGTCCCCAATTGCCAGCAGAGTCGTTCCCATCTGGTCAAAACTCACAGGGGGGACACCGGATATCGCATCTCCCTCCTTCAAGAATTCTTCCTCTTCGCTGGGTAATATTTCAATGTGTTTTTCTCCCAAGAGCCCGATTGAGGCCAGGGTCGCTTCCGACCCCACTGGAATGGGGATTCCGTAGTTGATGATCAACTCCACCTCAGCTTTTCTTCCCTTAAGCCTGATATCCTTCACGTATCCCACTTTCACTCCTGCCATCCTCACCACGGCTCTTTTCTCGAGTCCGGTCGCACTATCATAAGACACGAAGATGGAATAACCGGGCTTCCTGAACAGCACGCTCAAGTCTCCCACAATAAATATAAAGGTGGCGACTATAAGCAATGCAACCGTAACGAATATCCCGATTTTTATTTCTCGTTTCATCATGCTTCCTTGTTAAGATAGAAATTTCTGTGTCTTCACCTTTTTACCATCTTTTCTTACCAATTTTCAATAGGCCCCTCGGCACTTCCGCGAATGAACTGCTGGACGACTGGGTTTTTCGAATTCTTGATCTCTTCAGCGGTCCCCATCTCAATAATCTTTCCTTCATAGAGCATACCGATCCTGTCAGCAACCTTGTAGGCACTGACCATGTCATGAGTAATGATGAGCTCGCCCGCGTTCATTTCCTTTTTCATCCTGATGATCAAATCATTGATGGCATCGGCTCGTATGGGGTCAATCCCTGTAGAAGGCTCATCATAAAGTATGATATCCGGGTTGTAAGCAATGGCCCGGGCCAGGCCGACTCTCTTTCTCATGCCGCCACTGAGTTCGAACGGCATGAGATGTTCTATTTTCCTTAATCCAACCTTGGCCAGATTTTCTTTCACTATTTCTTTAATCTTCTCTTTCGAGTAATCCGTGTATCTTTCCAGGCCAAAGCTGACATTCTGGCCGACTGTCAGGGAGTCAAAAAGGGCGGTTCCTTGAAACAGCATGCCAAATTTTCGGGTGATCTTATGAAGCTCATCGTCATCGAGGACAGTGATATCCACTCCATCCACATAAACCCTTCCCTTGTCGGGCTTGAGAAGTCCCATGATATGCTTGAGAAGGACGCTCTTCCCGCACCCGCTCTGACCGATGATGACGAGAGTCTCTCTTTCTCTAAGGTGCAGGTTCACCCCTTGCAGGACTTTATTGTCACCAAAAGACTTGTGAAGGTCGACGACTCGAATCATGATCCAATATCCGCGGGGAGAGCTTTGCTGAGAAAAAAGTTGATGATCAAAATAAGGATGCTGGCGATGACGACTGTCCGGGTTGTCGCTCTTCCCACGCCCTCTGCTCCCCCCTCTGTTTTTAGCCCCTGCCAGCAGCCTATTAACGCTATGATTAGGCCGAAAATTGAGGCTTTAATGAGGCCGCTGAATACATCCCACAATTCCATATACAGCAAAATGTTCCTGAGGTAAAGGACTCTGTTCACTCCCATCAAATAAACATTGTAGAAAAAACCCGCCGCTATGCCGATGATGTCCCCGTAAATCGTCAGGAAAGGAAGCATCACAAAACAGGCGATGGTTCGAGGAACCACGAGGTAGCGAATCGGATCAGCCCCCAAACTGAAGAGGGCATCAATCTGCTCGGTGATCTTCATCGTTCCGATCTCGGCAGCCATCGCCGACCCCACGCGGCCCGTGACCATCAATCCAACAAGAATTGGAATGAGTTCTTTTGAAAGCCCGAGTGAGATGATCGGTCCTCCGTAGGTTTCAGACCCGGCCCCGATGTACCGGTGAAAACCGATATAGGTCTGGAGTCCAAAAACCAGCCCGCCAAAGGCCGCAGTCAAGGAGACCACGGGTAGAGACCGGACCCCCACCTCTTCAAGCTGCTGGATGAAAATGCCCTTTTCCCATGGTTTTTTAAACAGATTTTTGAATGTTTTAAACGTGAGCAGTCCGACTTCTCCCATTTCTTCAAAAAAGGCATTGATGTAAAAAAGCGGAGATTTTACCTTTGGAAACATTTTAGCTCTGAAAAGACTGGAACTCCATATCTGCAAAACGAGCATACTCCCGTATGAAGGCAAGGTTTATTCTTCCTGTGGGACCATTTCTCTGCTTGGCGACATTGACTTCTGCAATCCCACGGATATTCTCATCATTCGGATGGTAGAATTCCGGACGATAGATGAAAATCACGACATCGGCATCCTGCTCGATGGCTCCCGACTCTCTCAGGTCAGAAAGCTGCGGAATTGGCTCACGCCGTCCCTTCTCAGGGGCGCGGCTGAGCTGAGAAATGCCGACAACAGGAATCTTGATTTCCTTGGCCAGTTCTTTCAAAGACCGCGAGACGTAGGACATCTCCTGAGTTCTGTTCTCAAACCGGCTTCCGGGGCGCATGAGCTGGATATAATCGATGAACACCAAATCAAGATTCTGTTCCATTTTTAACCTTCTCGCTTTGGCCTTCATCTCCATGACTGTCAGCGCGGGAGTCTCGTCCACATATATTTTGGCTCGCGACAAGGCTTCCGCACTCAGTTTAATTTTTTCGAAATCCCTTTCTCCAATGAAACCAGTCCTGACTTTTTTGATGTCTAACTGGGCCTCGGCGCACAGCAACCGAACCATGATCTGCTCCTTGGCCATTTCAAGTGAAAAGAATCCGATCGTATAATCCGTCTTGAGCCCTGCATACTGGGAAATATTTAAAGACAAGGCTGTTTTTCCCATCGAAGGGCGTGCGGCAATGACTATGAACTCTGAGTTATGAAATCCGGCAGTGAGACCGTCAAGGTCCCGGAATCCAGTAGGTATTCCAGTCACTGTTTCTTTCCGGTCATGGAGGATTTTAATCATATCCAATGTGGGGGAGGCTAACGATTTCACTGGAATAAATCCTGGCTTGACACGCTGCTCTGCGACCTCAATGATCGCAGCTTGAGCCTCATCCAAAAGCTGGTCCGCATCTTCTCTTTGCTCATAGCTCGAGGAAATTATCTTTGCCGAGGATAATATGAGCTGCCTGAGAAGAGACTTTTCTTTGATGATCTGTGCATAGAATTCGATGTTCAAGCTCTTGGGAACGCCATCCAACAGAGAAGAAATATAAGAAGCTCCCCCCATTTCCTCAAGAACATCTTCTTTTTGCAGTTCTTCGCTCAAAGTCACCACATCGACTGGCTTGCCTTTATCAACCAAGGAGACAATTTTCCCTATAATCCTACGATTGGCGTCTCTGTAAAAATCTTCTGGAGTAATAATGGAAAGAACAACATTCAGGTTTTTGTTGTTCAAAAGAATCCCCCCCAGGACGGTCTTTTCAGCCTCGATACTCTGAGGAGGAGCTTTCTTCAGCAACATCGAGTCGACTTCCATTATCCTCTCCTTAACT
>CAZSGR010000096.1:0-11878 GCA_964606185.1 uncultured Eubacteriales bacterium | reverse complement strand
CCGTAAAGCAGGCTGCAACGCTGTGCAGCGGCTTGGGCCACCACGTGGAAGAGGCGGCACCGAAGGCAGACTTCATGCACGTTAAGGCCGAGTACCTGAAGATCCTCTTTTCAAGCCTTGCGATCGTTCTCGACGGGATTGCTACTCGCCGTGGGAAAGCCATTGAAGAGTCGGAAGTGAGTTTTGATACATGGTGGGTTTACCAACGGGCACAGGCCTTGACTAGTAAGGAGTATGGTAGGGCACTGCAGACGCTACAACTGTTTTCGCGTACCATAGGGCATTTTTTCGAAAAATATAACGTACTTCTGTTGGCCACAATGGGCGGACCTCCCGTGCCAATCGGCTGGATTGATACCGCCCTCGATGAGGCGCAAGAACGACAATGGCCGAACACACAAGCCTTCAACATCACAGGCCAGCCGGCTATGAACGTGCCGCTTTATCGGGACGAGCGCGGTGTGCCAATCGGCGTGCAGTTCGTAGGCCGCTATGGCGAAGAGGCAGTGCTGCTGCAGCTCGCGGGACAACTGGAACGCGCGCAGCCGTGGATTACAAAACCGCCTGCGCAGATGCGGCATTAATTGCATAGAATCAAGTATCAAAGCATGGCGAGATGCAGGCGAAAATCTACAGCCAGTGAAAGGAACCCCGCACATACGGGCGGGGCTTTAATTCAATGCAAGCTTTGCTTGTCCTAAGTCTTCTTTTTTCTCCATTTTGTTCCAATCAGGGGGAGTGACACTCAAAAGATGTTCGACGAAAAAGTCATGCCGGCGTCTTTCTCCGTATTCACCGCCTGATGTGTGCCCCATTCCGGGAAGCACCAGAAGGTCGAAATCTTTTTTCGCCTTGATGAGAGCGTCAACGACCTTGAGCGTGGACTCGGGAGGCACATTGGTGTCCACTTCACCGACGATCAGCAGTAGCTTGCCCACGAGCTTGGAGGCGTTGGTGACATTGGACTGCTCCGCATAATGGGGACCGACAGGATAGCCCATCCACTGCTCATTCCAGACAGCCTTGTCCATCCGGTTGTCATGGCAGCCGCAGGAGGAGACAGCCACCTTGTAGAACTCGGGATGGAAAAGGACTGCGGCTGTTGAGTTCTGCCCTCCTGCCGATGTCCCGTAGATTCCCACACGGGAAATATCCATATAAGGATATTTCTCGGCCGCCGCCTTGATCCAGAGGATGCGGTCGGGGAATCCCGCATCGGCGATGTTCTGCCAGGCCACATTGTGGAAGGCCTTGGAACGGTTGGCCGTGCCCATGCCGTCCATCTGGACCACGATAAAACCCAGTTCTGTCAGGGCCTGTTGTGATCTGTCGGCACTGAAGGTCTTGGGGACGTAGGAGCCGTGGGGCCCGGCATAGATGTACTCGATCACGGGATAGCTTTTCGCAGCGTCGAAATTGATAGGGCGGTAGATCACACCCCAGATGTCTGTTGTCCCATCCCTTCCTTTGGACACAAAAGGCTCCGGCATCTTCCAGCCGGCAGCCAGGAGATCCTGGATGTCGGCGTTCTCCAGCTCCATAAGGATATTTCCATCCTGAGAACGGCGGAGAAAAGTGACCGGAGGCGCGTCGATTCTCGAGCAGGTATCCACGAAGAACTTTTTGTCGTGGGAGAAGGTGAGGGAATGATTGCCGGGCTCTGGAGTCAGATTGAGAAGATGAGTTCCGTCGAAATTAACCTTGTAATAATGGATGAAGTATGGATCCTCGTCCGGCTCCTTCCCGCTTGCCCGAAAATAAACCTGGCGCGTCTTCTCATCCACATGAGTGATGCCGCGGACCACCCATTCTCCTCCTGTGATCTGGTTTTTAAGCTCGCCTTCCTTCGCGTCGTAAAGGTAGAGATGCCGCCAACCATTCGTTTCTGAGCTCCAGATGACTTCATCCGACGAGCTGGCGTACTCGAGATAAGCGTTGTAGCGGTCGATGAAGGTATTCGCTTTCTCCTCAAGGATCATTCGTGCGGCGCCTGTGCTGGAATTGATATGATACACCCGGGCGAGTTTCTCCCCTCGCTCCTGGTAGCGGAGGATAAAGTCTTTGGAGTTGTTGTTCCAGATCGGACGCCGCATCCCCCAGGGAGCGGGATTCAAGAAAAGGTCGACCTTCACAGGAGACTTGTTTTGAACGAAGAATACACACGGCCGGGGGATATCGAGGACATCACCGGGGAGCTGGTATGTTCGGGATCGCATCTTGGCAAGGAACTGATCTTTGGGTGAAGATTCGATAAGATGGACAGTGGACTCCAGTCCGCGCTTGAACTGGAAGACCGCAATTTTCTTAGAATCCGGAGACCAGGAAATGCGCTCATAATAATTCTCTTCAGTGCCGTCTGTCGATAAGCGGAATTCTTCGGCCGTCTCGGCAGAGCGAACAAAAAGATCATAATCACGGATGAACGCCAGCCACTTTTTATCCGGAGATTTCACCTCCTCGCTGCGGCGGGGCCGGTCAGACTCTTCAGCCTCCTCCCCCTTCTCAAGACGTTTTGTCTTGATATCATAGGTCCAGTGGTAGCCAAAGGCCTTAAAAGACACAGACCGCATGTCTTTGGAAAATTCAATGGTCCGGAAGGGGAGTGAATCGGGTTTGACTTCTTTCCCGCTGGCTTTGGCTAAGTCCTGGACAAGCTTTTTGTGATCGAAGACCGGTTTTTTTGTCTTTCTCTCTGCATCCACAAGAAAGAACACGTCCCCCTCACGAGTGTGAGTCCGGTACCAAAAACGGTTGGACTCATCGATCCAGTTCGGCCGGTCGACTGAGTTATAGACCAGGTTCCCCAGCTTAGCGCGGTAGCTGTCTGCCCGTTCGTAATCGTCCAGGTTTCCTTGAGCATTGGCCAGGATCGGGAGAAGCATCAAAATGACGGCTATAAAACAAAACAATTGATTCTTTTGAGTTTTTCTCATCTCATCCTCCTTGGTTCTGTTTTATAGCATAACCTGGTGTTTTTTTCATGCATGTTTCCTGCCAAAGATTCCTGGCCTTAGAATGGAGCATGAAAAGAAATAATTCGTTTAAAATGGACATATGAAAGATTGAAATGCAGTATGTTAAAAGCGCGAGAAAATCCCAAGAAAGGATAGAGTTATTTTTTTGCCCTTATCATTTGCCTTTCGATGCGCTGGAATTTGTGATGAAAATATTAGAATTCACAGAATAATTAACCTGAATTATTCATAAACCCAGGTTTGGCTTGCTTCATCATGAGTTTTGGAATAAATTAAGAATATTTCAGAATGAGGATAAACACATGAAAAAAATACTAAAAAGCTGGACGTTTCGTATCGCTCTGCTTCTTATCCTGGCTTCGGCATTGTCGTATACCGTTCATTATTTTATTTTCCATGATGTCCATCATATCTTTCTCTACATGATCGGGGATTTTGGATTCTTGTTCATCGATGTCCTTTTGGTCCTCCTGATCATCGAACGGCTTCTGGCCAGCAGAGAAAAAAGATCCATCCTCCAGAAGCTGAATATGGTTATCGGCACCTTTTTCAGCGAAGTGGGAATGGAGCTCTTGCAACGCTTTAGTGATTTTGTGGAAAATGCTGAACAACTCGAGAGCGAGATTTTGATAAATCCACAGTGGGATAAGAAGAAATTCCGAGAAGCACGATCCAAGGCCGCTTTGTTCAAATACAGCATTGTCTTCGATATTAATGACCTGGAAGAGCTGCGTGATTTCCTCAAAGAGAAACACTCCTTTCTCGTGCGTCTTCTTGAGAATCCCATTCTTCTCGAAAATGAACGTTTTACCGATCTGCTTTGGGCCGTTTTCCATCTTTCGGAAGAATTGAATTTTCGGGAATCATTGCGAAACCTCCCCAAAGGAGATATTGCCCACCTGAAAATAGATCTCCGAAGAGCCTATTCTGTAATTGTATCGGAGTGGATCGCCTATACCGAACACCTGAAGGGTAAGTACCCCTTTCTTTTTTCTTTGTCGGCCCGCATTAATCCTCTCAATCCCAAAGCCTCCCCCATCGTCCAGGAATAGGAATAAGGGATTAGTTCCTGAGTTATTCATATCTCAAGCAGTCGGCCGGATTGGCTGAAGCAGCTTTCATGGATTGATATCCCACTGTGAGAAGCGCGATCAATAATGCCAGCAGCCCACTCAATACAAAAATCATGATGTTGATGTGGATTCTATAGGCAAAGGTTTTCAGCCAATTATCGAGCACGTAATAGGCAATAGGCCAGGAAATGAAGTTGGCAACAAGCACCCATTTTGCAAAGCTCTTCGACAGGAGGAGAAAGATACCTGTTTTTGAAGAGCCCAGCACTTTCCGAATCCCTATTTCTTTGGTTTTTTGTTCTGCGACGAATGCGGTCAGGGCAAAAAGTCCCAAACAGGAAATAATGATCGCAAGGCTGACAAAATACTGCAGTAATTTTTGCAAACGCTTTTCCGCCTCATACTGCTGCGCAAAAGTTTCATCTAAAAAGCTGTATTCTAGGGCGAATCCGGGACAAAACTCCTTGTACACATTTTCAATGTGTTGAATGGAGTCTTGAATGTGACTACCCGCCATTTTTATGCAGGCCCTCCTCGTCCAGTAACTCCAGGAGATGGCCATGGGTTCGATCTTAGTGTGCATAGAGTTATAATGAAAATCCTTGACGACTCCAATAGTTGTATATGTGCCTGAATTTGATGTCCGGCCAACAGGATCGGGCATTCCGAACTGTTTGACGGCTTCTTCGTTGATCAGGAATCTATAATCAAGATCGGTCTGAATTTCATAAGAGAAATTCCGGCCTTCGATCACTTCAATTTCCATGAGATCGATAAAATCGGGATCCGCGTTGATCACTCTCACCGGGATGCCGTCCTCTCTTTCAGGAAAAACCCATGTCCACGTGTTGGTGATTTTACCCGGAAGCTGATTCAGAAAAGTAACTCCTCGAATGGCCGGGTTGGTCAGCAATCTCTCCTTAAAAGCCTGCTTGCTGCTCAATATTTTTTCCCTGTCTCCTTGAAATTTACCTCCTCTCAAGGTGAGGGTCAGCGTTTGTTCATAGTTCATTCCCAAATCCGAGCTCTGCATATAGTTCAACTGTTTAACGACAATGATAGTCGCGATTATAAGAGAAATCGAGATGACAAACTGGAAGGCGATCAGAAGCTTACTCAATATAGAGCTTTTGCTCCCTTTTCCGGATTTCCCTTTCAGGACCGATACCGGCTCTAACACAGACAGATAAAAAGAGGGGTAAATTCCAGAGATAAAAGCGGAGAACACCATAACACCCAAGATCAGGAATAATAACTTCATATTAAATGGAAAAAGAGAAATATCTTCGCCTGTCAGGGTGTTGAAACTGGGGAGGAACAGTCTTGATAAAAGTAACGCCAGAAAAAGAGCGATAAGCACAATGATCACCGTTTCCCCGAAAAATTGTTTCTGTATGGAGCTCCGCCGGGCACCGACGACCTTCCGGACGGCGATTTCTTTTTCCCGTGTTTTGGTTTTAGCGATTGTGAGGTTGACAAAGTTTATGCAGGCAATGACCAATATCAACACGGCAATTATTGAAAAGACCACAACGAGATGGATGTTTCCATGCTTGGTGTTTTTCTCATGCTGAAGAAAATTGGCAAAATATATATCATTAAAAGGCCTGAGCAGCAGAGAATCCCCCTGGTATCTATCCACTTCTGAGGCCCTTTTATTTATCTTTTCAACAA
Source organism: uncultured Eubacteriales bacterium (assembly GCA_964606185.1). Lineage (GTDB taxonomy): Bacteria > Acidobacteriota > Aminicenantia > Aminicenantales > Aminicenantaceae > SOIA01. The sequence continues at coordinate 6,156 of CAZSGR010000096.1, read as the reverse complement.
GGTCAGGGATGTTTGCTTCCGGATGAACCAGCAAATATATGGAAAAATTGTAATTGCGGTCAGTTAAAAAACCGTTATTGCCCGCTAACCTTGTTATATCATTGACAGAGGCGAAAGCGTTGATGTCCATGTGGAATTTTTTGACATCTTTTACAACGCCAGTAACGGTGTATTTATAAAGGTTATTCATCTGCACGATTTTTCCCAGGGGATCGTCATTTCCAAAAAGCCTTTTTGCTATCGATTCTGTAAGTATCAGCGAGAAGGGACTCTCCAGAGCGGTCTCAGGATTCCCGGCGATGAAGTCAAAATTGAATGCCTCGAATACAGGATTGTCAACTAAAGCAAACTCAGTGACAGTGAATATATTTTCGTTGTGTTTGAGAGTGGGTTCCAGCCAGAAGTAAAATCTTATGGCCTGCTCCACCTCAGGGAAAACGGCTGCGGTTTCCCTGAGATACGGGGGCATCACAACCCAGCTTTCATTCTCAAGCCTGTACAGCCGGTCTCTATTGACCTGTCCTGTGTCATAACTCAACTGCACTTGAATCCAGAGAATAATGAGTATAGCGCAGGTCATGCCGGCTGCGAGTCCGAATATGTTTATAAAAGAGATTCCCTTATGCTTGATTATATTTCTGATAGCCACTTTGAGGTAGTTGAAGAACATAGTTAGGCCTCCTTTTATATTTTATACGCAACTTCAAGGAAATTGTTTACTGTCTATGGGGAACTATTTTGATTCGGACAACTCCAATTTCGATCTTAACAATGGTTTGGAAACAGGGACAGATAAAGAGTCTGAAGATGAATATCTCTCTATTAATGTTGTATTGTCTTCATGTTTGTCTTTAAACAAGAAGATAGGATCTCACCTTCGGTGCCTTTTCTGGAATGAGATTTCACATCCCAAAGCATCGAGTATAATTCGCAGCATATGTAATGATGGTTCTCGACGTTTATTTAAAATTCTTGAAAGAGTGTCTTGAGCTATGCCTGCTTTTCTGCAGAATTGGTAATGAGAGTCAAATTCTTTGTCAATCATTGCGACAAGTTCATCTCTATAGTCAGGCATGCGCGTTTTGCCCTGTTCTATTCCCAAGCGTGCCTCAAGATCCTGACATATCAGAAAAACAGGTAAATTGACGACTTCTTTTTTTTGCATGCCTCCCCAGATTTTTTGTCCTTCCTTCAACCAATAATTAGAAAAAACATTCCAATCAGGCTTATTAGAATAATATTTCTTCACCTTTTTTAGGAATTCCTCCTCCCGTTCAGATAGAACTTGAATATCAATTTTTTTGTTTTCTAGCGTTTCATAAAATTTTTTCATAATTTACCTTTAAAAGTTCTACTTTTCCGGCACCCTCAAAATAAATATATTTCTGCCGAAAGATGATTCCTTCCTCTTTAAGAAAATCTTTTAGCCTTCTCAATCCTTTTTTTGGAACTGCAAGAATATATTTACGGGATAAATCTACAACTTCCAACCCTGTATCGGGGTCCTTGTAGCTGCCTTTATAATTACCTGGAGCAAGAGTCCACGCTCCAAAGTCGACATAAAGTCTACTCTGAAACTGTATCCAACGAGTGGCTGGATGAAGCCTGCCATTTCCGGCATCCTTATCTTCATGTAAAGGAATAAAGAACGATGCCTGGATAAACTTTGTTTTTCCTGTCATGTTATTATAAATATATACTTGACTTATTGTCAAGTATATTATTTTTGCTTTTATGTTGGGAGATTCTGTTTCTATTTCAATAATAAAAGACGTGGTTTTTTGGATATTTTTTCACTAATGAGAGAATGATCCTTTATAATCCTCTATATTCCTTGAACTCTGGAAAGATGCTGATCCTGGTATGGCTGAGGTTGATGATGCGAATAAGCGCTTAGCGGACTTAGAAAGGAACTCACTCAGTCATCTGTCATAAAAATTGTGATTGAAGCGAATGGCTCTCCCCTACAAATGAATTCAAGAATCTGTTCTTACGTTACTCGTTGCGCAGCGCATCCGCAGGATTACTAATAGCGGCTTTGATCGACTGGTAGCTTATTGAGGTAAAAGCAATAACCAGAACAAGTACCGCCGAAAGCACGAAGATCTCCAGGCCGATGGAGATACGATAGAAAAAATTCTGCAGCCATTTGTGCAGCCAATAATATGCCAGTGGCCAGGCGATTATGTTGGCTATCAGAATCAGCTTGCCGAACTGCTTGGAAAGCAACAGAACCACTCCGAAGATCGAAGCCCCCAGCACTTTGCGAATTCCGATTTCTTTGGTCTTCTGTTCCGCTGTATAGGAAGCCAGCCCGAACAGTCCAAGGCATGCGACAAAAATGGACAGCAGCGTAAAATTGAACACAACATTGCTCAGTCGGCGCTCGGATTTATACAGATCATCAATCATATCATCCAGGAATTGATACTGAAACGGACGGGTAGTGATATTCTCTTTCCATTTTTCCTCCATAAACGCCAGAGTTCCAGGAATATCATCAGAGTTAACACGAACCACCATGCTGAAGAAAGCTTGAGGATTCACCTGAAACACCATGGGAAAGATGACCCGGCGCTTGGGTTCCCAGTGCATCGACTTCATGACACCGATGACCGTTCCTTTCTGATTATTGAGCACGAGCTGCTTCCCCAGGGGTGATTCCAGCTCAAGCTCCTGGGCAACGGCTTCATTGATGATGAATGCCTGCATGAGATCCGTACCGTGTTCCCGGGAAAAATCGCGTCCCTCCGTTAACTCGATTTGCAGAGTCTTGCAAAATTCATAATCCACGGGGACCATGACCATCAGCTTGGCTTCATTTGCCGGAGTGCCGTCCACTCGGCCGCGAACAATTCCTCGGATCTCGCTGGGCGCGCCGGAAGTCAACGCGACATCTGTGATAGCAGGATAGCTCAGGAACTCATTTTTCAAAACCTCCATTTTGCTCAGGCGCTGCTCGGCAGGTTCGGGCAAAATGAACGACAGGACCATGACGTTGTCTTTATTGAATCCGAGGTTTGTGCTGCGCATGAAATTCATCTGCTGCATAATAATCAAGATTCCGATGACGAATCCCACGGAAACAGCAAACTGTCCTATAACCAGGATTTTCCGGAACAGGCCGCCGGAGCCGCTGGTTTTCAACTCCCCTTTCAAGACGTTCACCGGCTGAAAAGAGGAAAGAAAGAAGGCTGGATAACTTCCTGCGACAAAGCCCACAAACAGCACGATCATCAACATGGCCGGAATCAGAACCGGGCTGGTGAAATAAGCAATCACCATTTCTTTCCCTGCAAAAGAGTTGAACACAGGCAGGAAAAGATGAGCCAATCCGATTGCTGCCGGAAGTGCTAACACTCCCATAAACACCGATTCCCCGATAAACTGTCTGACCAATTGCTTCTTTAAGGCACCCACGACTTTCCTCAATCCCACTTCCCGGGCTCTCCGGGCTGAGCGGGCAGTTGCCAGGTTCATGAAGTTTATACAGGCAACCAGTAAAACCAAAACAGCAATGACGGAAAAGATGTAGAGATAGGTGATGTTACCAGTATTTTCCGGCTCGATCTCTGTATACGGGTCTGTGGACGAGCGGAGATGAATATCCTTTAAAGGCTGAAGATAGTATTTTTTTACGAGCTTCTTTTGTGTTTCATTTAAATGCTTATCCCAAAAACCAGGGAAGTTATTTTCCAGTTCGATTGCCGAATATTCTTCCTTGAGCAGTAGATAGGACCAAACCACATTCCCATCCATCCTATCAAAAAAAGGGGCATTCTGTTCATTCCTTATCGTGGAAAGCGAAACCAGAAAATCCGGATGAAAATGGGAATTTCCAGGCATGTCTTCCACAACAGCAGTGACTTTCAGAAGCGGGGCGCCGGGTATATCCACTTCAATCATTTTTCCGAGGGCATCAGTCTCGCCGAAATATTTCTCTGCTGTGGTTCTGTTCAAAACGATTGAATTCGGCTCTTTAAGGGCTGTTTCCGGGTTCCCGGATATAAAATCGAAAGTAAAAATATCAAAAAAAGGATTATCCACGACATACATCTTATCTTCCCTGAATAGGCGGTCCTCGTACTTGGTCCATACCTCCCCGGCAGGAAAGATGCGGAATGACTTTTCAATCGCTTCGGGAAAATCGATCTCCAGCCTTGTGGTCACTCCCGGGGCAATACGCATGACATTTGTCAGATCACCATTATGATCCTCGGTCTGCGCAACTCTGTAAATCCGATCCGCCTTTTCATGAAAACCATCATAGCTCAACTCATCCTGGACATAGACCAGAATCAGGAGGCAGAGGGCCATTCCGATAGCCAGCCCGAAAATATTGATCAAGGAATACACCTTGTGCCGCAAAATGTTGCGAAACGCCACCTTCAGATAATTTTTAATCATGATTTTTCCTTTCTTCTTTATTGATTAGAGAAGAAACGATCACTAGACTTATAGAACTATACGATATTATTGTCTTTGAGTTCATTTATGGGAATTTGCTTTTGGCGTTTGCCACAAATCCTTTACCATTTTCCTTAATTTTTACACACTGACATCCTGAAAATAAGAATATCGAATTCAAAACGACAAGTCCAACGACTAGAAAAATAATACAAATCAGCCGAGACCTCCAAACCATCGAGTTTAATCCAATATTACAGGAAGTTTCGATTCTTAAGACCTTCATGAATTCTGGGATTCTCAGTGTTGATATCTGGAAACTAGATGTCATACAGGGTGTATGCATAGAAAATGTCAGTTCCACACAGAAGTCAGAGATGTTTGTCCGAACGCTGGAAAAAAAGAGAAATGAAGGAAGGAGACCTAACGGCTACTCTACTTGCTCGCCGATATGGAAGTCTAATACAGAAAGCAGATATTCTGTAGTTGTATTTAAAGTCTTTTTCAGTTCCAGGTATTCCTTTTCGAGGGGAGACTCTGCCTTGACCAGCAGTACTCCTTGAGAGGCCGCGCTCACCAATTCAGAGGGTCGGCCAAAAGAAGACGTATCTCTTGCAGGCGGACCCACTTTAAATATGAGACTGAGTGTGATGGCAAGGACCACAAATGCCGCCGCAAGAGAAGCAACAAGGGCAGGCTTTTGAGCAAGATACGTCCGCACCGTCCCTTGACGACCAGGCAGGGATGCTCTTCCCTTGGATAAAGCCGACATGATTTTTTTATTAAGCGCTTCGTCTGTATTTTCGAGAATGGCCTGTTTGTCCTTCGACAGCTTGGGCTTCAGTGATTCGCAGAGCTGGGCAAATTCTCGGCAGGAGTCGCAGCGGTGGATATGATTTTTCACAAAGCCGGATACCGGCTTCCCTGAATCCGCGGCCTGAGATATTAACCATTTATAAGCTGTACAAAACATTTTGCATCTCCTCTTCATAAAGGTGAAAATTTATGCTTCGCAGGACTGGCTCCTGCAAGGTTTTTTGAGAACGCCTTCTTATCGATTCTCTCGGCCAGCTTCGAGCGAGCCCTGTAAAGAAGAACGCGTACTGTAATCGGACTCTTTTTCGTGACTCTGGCAATGTCTTTGATGGGCATCTCTTCGGCATAAAACAACCAGAGCGCTTCATATTCTTTCTTCGGCAGGGTTGTAGCCAGTTCCCATATATTTTGGGATTCTTCTTTCTGAATGACGACTTCCTCTGGACCTTGAAGAGAGGAAGTTCCGACTGGATCGTGTTTCATTTTTTTATTTGCGCGGTAATGGCTGACTGCTTCCCGAGTGGCAATTGTGTACAGCCAGGTGGAGAATTTCCGTTCCGGATTAAATCGGTCAATGCCCTTAAAGGCTTTGAGAAAAGTCTCCTGCACCAGATCCTCGATATCCTGGTCTGATTCAGTCCTATGCCGGAGAAAATAGAACAGACGCCTACTGTACCTGGAAACCAATTCTTCGAATAGAGAGCGTGAACCTTCCAAGATTTTAGAAGCCAGTTCCTCGTCGGATAGGTGTTCGAGTGTCGAGATTTTATCCATTAGCCGAGCTTATATTTCTAATTTATTCTCTTCCAGTGACAGGAATAGTGATAAGGAAGATTTTACCGTGTCATTGCGAATAAAGTGAAGCGGTCTTGTCCTAATTGTCATTGCGATGAGCATAGCGGTCTTATCCTCTTTGTCATTGCGATGAGCATA
>CAZSGR010000095.1:10250-11888 GCA_964606185.1 uncultured Eubacteriales bacterium | reverse complement strand
GCTGCGGGATTAATCCTAAATCCTTAAAAAGAATTTCCTGTGAGAACAGCTCCCACAAAGCAGATCGAACTCTTCAATCTTTCTTCTGTCATAATTAGCCTTTCCATTTGTATGCGCCTTCCTTACATTTTCATCACATTTTTTAGGATTCATGAGAATTGTCTCGCAGGAATCAGATAAATGTTTTACCTCTTTTCCATCATCATCCCAGTAAAATTTTTCACACTCAGTGCATTCCATTAACGTTCTGGGATTTTCAATGCGATTTCCTCCGACGAAATCAATAAATCTTATGTTTTTTCCGAGGCAAAATGGGCATATTGCTTCTTGCATATTAACCCCCTTTTTTATACAAGATTTTTTTTTGCATTATTCACATAATTCAACTGGATTTTTTGTTCTATAGAAGGCTCTTAACCACTGTTGCTTGCTTGAGATTTTTTTCTTTGTTTTGAAATAGCGTTTTCTCACCCCTTTTTTGTTTTTTGTAGTCACAACCTTTTGTCTTGCAGTACTATCAACAGCAATAATTATGCCAAAAATAAAGTGCAGTCACTTTTATTTTTAACTATCTGAAAATAAATCAGTAAGCGTATTATGACTTGTGAAAGCGAAATCAAATTGTTTCGTCTGCGCGATATGATGAGACATTTTAAGGTAATTATAAGGGCTATAAGGGCAAGGAGAATTTGAAATTTAATTTTGAACATAAACTCAGTGAATCGTCTAGGAGTAAATAAGGCAAGCTAACTCTTTCCATCTATCTCATTAAAAAATGAGACATTTTTAAATTAATGAGACAGAATTGCTTTTTTTTCATATGCATGTTTCTTCCTTGAATGATTTTTTTTGTGTTATATAAAGCATCCCGCTAGAAATTGTGTCTCATTATGGATGGAATTTAAGACATCTTAGAAGAGTCCTGTACTTTTCTCGATGAATGTAAGTCCTTGTAATTAAATAAATAAGATTAAAATCTCCGAGACTATTAGGATTTGGCATGTTTCTTGATATCTAATCTGTGGGAAAAAAAGAAGTCGAAAATGTCTGATGTTCCAATACGGGGCCGCACCCAAAGATGTAGTTAAGCTAATGCGCCGAAAAAACATCAAATTGCCTCAGAAAGATACTCTTAAACTCGCCTCCCAGTTTAGTGGGCGGCCCCACTCTCCTCTTCAATCACAAATTTAATGTAAGGGAACAATGAAAGGCTTAATGAAGCTTTGTCGAAATTCTGAAAAAAGAGGATGCCATCCAATTATTTTTAAATGTCAGAATGTCCTGAGGTCCCTGAGGAAAATGTCTAGATATGAAATCCAAATTCATTGGCCATCAGAGGAAGAAATTGCGGAGTTAGATGCAATCTGCCGTGAATGCGACTTCCGGTTTTTCTGGATTGAAAAAAGGGAATGTCCCGTATGTGAGAGCCAGAATTTCAGGGAAGCAAAAGCATTTGAATTTTTTGACGGTGAAACTAAAACAAGAGAAGACTATTTTCTTATCTGCAAGAATTGTGAGACTTTTTCAAGGTATATCAATTTGTTGTGATTTATTTTGTATAAGCCGCTTCAAATAGAAAAAAAGAGATCCGGATTTTGCTGAGTTTAGAAACCCTATAAAGCGGAGGGCATTTTAGCT
>CAZSGR010000095.1:2051-10150 GCA_964606185.1 uncultured Eubacteriales bacterium | reverse complement strand
CATTTTCTTTTTAATGAAGAAAGGTTGAAATTCTGACTATAAAAAGGCGAGTATGATAATCGATTTATTCAAACCAGGAGATAGAGAAACATTCTTATTCACGAGATTTTAAAATTCTTTCCTTTGTTTTTCAAGTCGAAGAATCGGTAAAGAGTGGCGCGTGAAACGCCCAGCTTGCGTGCTGCTTTTATCTTATTGCCTTTGGTTTCCTTAAGAGCTTGCTCTACAGCTTCCGCGTTCAGCTTGCGTTTTCGTGGCTTTTCTTCAAGTTCTCCAGCAGATGATTGTCCCTCAGTGATTGTCGAAGGCAAATGGTTTAGCTGGATGAGATTGCCTCCGCATTTCACTAACACATATTGGATCGTATTCTGGAGTTCACGGACATTGCCCGGCCAATCGTAGTCAACCATGACAGCGAATGCCTCAGGTGAAATTTTCACTTCATTCCTCTTGTATTCTTTTAATGCATTCGCCAGGATATGGTCGATTAAATAGGGTATGTCGCCGCGACGGTCTCGCAGAGGAGGTAGTGTGATGGGAACCACGCACATCCGGTAGAACAAATCACTTCGAAATCTGCCTTCCGCGATTTCTTTTTGAATATTTTTGTTTGTCGCGCTGATCACGCGCACATTGACCTTGATACTCTTTTCGTCTCCGACTCGTTCAAATATTCCTTCTTGAAGGACGCGCAAGAGCTTAACCTGGAGTGTTGGACTTAGATCTCCAATCTCGTCAAGAAAGATTGTCCCGTTATTGGCCAGTTCAAAGCGTCCCTTTTTATCGCGAACGGCTCCTGTAAAGGCACCCCGGACATGTCCAAACAGCTCACTTTCAAGAAGGCCTTCCGGAAGTGCGCCGCAATTCACGGCTAAAAAAGGTTGGTGGGCACGGTGCCCTTCATTGTGAAGAGCTAGAGCTACCAGCTCCTTTCCGGTGCCGCTTTCTCCCTGAATCATTACGGGCACATCCACATCGGCCAGCTCTTTTATGGTATCAAATATTTCCAGAATTTTCGGGTCGCGGCCGATAATTCCCGCGAAACCCACTTCTGTCTTCAGTTGATGGCGCAAGTTTTTAAGCAGCTTTTCTACGCGCAACCTTTTTTTGAGTTGTTTGTCTCTCTGCAATCTGGCATGGAGGATCGGCGCGACTTTTTCAGCAATGATTTCCAGTAATTTCTGGTCTTCCCTGCCATAGTCTGTTGCTTTATTAGCAAGAGTGAAAACTCCGATTGCTTCTTTTTTAAAGAGGATAGGAACGACCAGAACCCGCCTCAAGGGAATATGCCCCTTCGGAACAGTCAGGGACTCGTTCGAATAAAAGCTCTTTTTCTCCATCAAAGACTTGCCCCATATCCCGCCCCATTTATCGCGAGGGAAGACGATTGTTTTATCAGGGATCTTGCATTCATCCCATATATCCTTGGTCAGGGAAGCCAGAACCAAAGATTTATTTTCATCGATATACCCGAAGAGCCCGTATTTACTGCTTATGGCCTTCAGTATGGCCTGCAGTATTTCACTGTACATACCCTCATCGGAAGTGGTCAGGAAAATGTTCGCAATCTTATTCCTGAGGTCGAGTTCCATTTCCGATTTCTTTATTTCGTCTTGGGCTTCTATTCTCTTGATTGCTGTTCCCAATTGTATGGCGATGCCTTCCAGAGCCTGCACTGTTTTCAGAGGAACCATATTCTCTTTAGAGTCGGCCAAATGGATCAGGCCGAGAATATGTTTTCTATGGATAATCGGCACTAATGCTATTGATTCGTATCCGAACTGATTGCATGCGTGGCAAGTTTCTTCTTTTTCCTCGGCGAGAGTTGATAGAAAGTGTGAAGAATTGTTCACGTAGAATGAGCCTGCGTCAGTGTGATATGGGAGCGTTGAATCAGTGTGTTCCATGATGATATTCGTACACATGCATCCTTTTGATCTGGTGGATAGAAAGTTTTCCAGATTAAAAAATTCATCACTGAACCCTTTATGTGCTTTATAGAAGATATTGCCGTCATTATCCAAAATGCGAATTCCAACAGCCGAGCAACCCGTGAATTTTTTTGTTTCATTTACAAATTCTCTGAACATGGGGAGCATTTCTGTGTGTTTGTTTATGAGCTTGAGGTAGCGGTGTGATGCCAGAATCACCTCTTCTGCCTCTCTCCGTTCAGTGATGTCGATGAAGGAAACCAATACCTTTGATAAAGATTCCTCGAAGCCCGGAGGCACAGACAGCCTTAAAGCGAGAATCTTGAGATCACCGCTGATAGTGTGAACTGGGATTTCACTCTCAAACCTGGTCTGTCCTTCAGCCAGGGCAATCAAAGCTTCTCTGAAAATTGGCCATGATGCATCGGTAAAAAAATGAGGCAATTGAGTAGAAATCTCCTCTTTACGCCTGACCTTAAAAAAATTTAGACTCTCTTGGTTGACGTCCAGAATCTTTAGCTTAGCTGCGAGATTCTTAATTTCTTCCGGATGGATCTCGAGGTGTGATCTGAAATTTCGGACCTTTGAAGCCCTTAATTTATCAAAAAAGTATCTCACTTCAGAAGAATCTACTTCCCAGATGGAGATGGGAGAATTCTCAAAGAGCGTGTGGTATCGTTCATGGCTTGCGCTCAGTGCCTCTTGGGTTTTCTTGTGTTCAGAGCTTTCGATAAGTTTCCATTCACTTTCTTGTTTGATAAGAGCGAATTGGTGATTACTGACTACGTCTATTATTTCTGATGCGCTGCATTTATCGAGGCAATAAGTGCAAACAGCCAACATGTGATATTGGCCGATAATACTGTTTATGGCTACTTCATAATTGGTGAAGTCTTGCCAATCTTTCTTTTCAAGCCAAAGAGTATTTCCTGTGAGGCGGAGCCCGTCAAATCCTTTTCTTAGAGCCTGCTCTTCCTTCTCAATCCAACCCTCTAAAACCTTATCCGGATCAAAGTATCCCGGCCTGGTGTACCACTGGCTGTAGTCCAGAATTTCCAATTGTCCTTTTTTGATATAATCTTCCAAATTTTTAACTTCCTTCCCTATTGCGCTCTTTGCCTCTTTTTCCGACAGAGGTTCTGAAGTCACCCACATACAGAATTCATTATTTTCTAATCCCGCCTTGAAATAAGGCACCAGCATATCAATCAGGTCTTCTTTGGTTTGATAGAATTGACAGAAATGCGTTCCCCAGGGGACATCACCTATCTTTTCGATACCAATCTTTCTCAGCTTTTTTTTCATATGATTTTCCATAATTTCCTGCTAGGTTTCTTGACCGAGCTGAGGATTCCAATATGGATCTTGGGAAAAGAATAGGTAAGATAAAAAGACATTGGCACTCAGCCTATCTTTCAATGAAATTTTTGGCCAGGGATATATTTGAAGGCATCCCTGCCTCAGCATACCACCCTTTACTCTGGTTTAATTCTTATTGAATCATCCTTCTTTTATGCCTTATATCATCGAAGGAGGTTGTTGTCAAATTTGCAAAGAATATTTATGTCAAAAAATTTACAAAGAATTTGATTTTCTTCTTTTCAACACGACTAAAAATAAAAGAGCTGATTTATGAGACTCATAATAACAAATGGGGGATACTCAATTTTAGGCAATTTATGGGTCTCGTTTCCTTTCAAAGGAATTATGAGGAAATAAAGAGATATACTGAGTAAAGAATTCCGCAGTTTTTTGAATTTAATCAATTACAGAACAACTAGGGTAATCAAAATAGAGAACGGCTAGAACAGAACTTGTTCTCGAGTTAAGAGTAAACTGGATTCCTGCCGAACTTTCTGATGAATTTAATCTTAGGTTTTTTTGAGCACCTCTCTGATCATACCGGCCAGTCTTTTTATTCCGGCTTCTATCTGCTCGAGCGTGGGAAAGGAAAAGTTCAATCTCATAGTGTTGCTTCCCGATTCATCGCAGTGAAAGGGATGCCCGATGACATAAGCGATCTGGTGTTCAACGGCCATCTGAAAGATCTCTTTGGTGTCGATCCCTTCAGGAAGCTTGAGCCAGAGGAACATGCCTCCACTCGGCTCGGACCATGTTGCCTCATCAGGCATGTGTTGATCCAGAGCCCTCAGCATAGCCGCGCATTTGGGTTTGTAGCAGTGGATCGCCTTTTCGATGGTCTCTTTCATTTTTCCCCGTTTGATATACTCAGCCAGGATAAGCTGGTTGAACGACGGCGTGCAGAGATCAACGGATTGTTTGAGCATGATGATTTTATCGGCGACGGATTCCTCGGCGACGAGCCACCCCATCCTCATGCCGGGAAAAAGGATTTTGGAAAAAGTTTTCAGCATGATGACCCCTTTTCCGCCGCTGATGGTCCAGAGGCTTGGCAGGACTTTACCCGTGAAGCTGAGTTCCCGGTAAGGGGAATCTTCGACCAGCGGGATCTCGTTATCATGAGCGATCTTCAAGAGTTCGCGTCTTCGTTCGAGACTCAGGGTTATTCCTGATGGATTTTGAAAGTCGGGGACCGTGTAGATGAAGCGTGGCTTTTCCCCTTTTTCTTTCATTTTGTCCAGTGTCGTCCGCAGATATCCGATATCCATCCCGTCATCGTCCAGTGGAATCCCGTGCATATCCGCCCCACAGCGGCGAAACGCCTGAACAGCTCCAAGATAGGAAGGGATCTCCATGACTATCGGAGTGCCTTCATCCAGAAACAGAAGGGAGAGAAGGTCGATTCCTTGCTGAGAGGAGGATGTCACACACAGTTGCTCGACCGAAGCGGCGTCGCCGTACTCATTCATGTGATGAACAAGAGCTTCGAGCATTTCCTGTTCCCCTTGTGTCGGGCCGTATTGAAGAGCCAGATAGCCCTTTTTTTCGAGAACTTCCCGGGTCAGTTCGATAATGTCCTGGATTGGAAAAAGAGCGGGATCAGGCAATCCTCCACCGAAGGATATCACTCCGGGATTTCTGGACCATTTTAAAAGTTCTCTGATTTCGGATCTGATGATATGTTTAGAAACACGTGAAAATTGGTATGTCATTGGAAGGATCCTTTAATGGTTTTTCCATTATAATAATAAGAGCAAAATTGTCTGGATTCAACAGCCAATTTCATTAAAATTTTTGCCAACCAATTTAAGAAGCTTGGATCTTTCTACTCCAATAAATCCCACTCGATGCTCACTCTTTTCAGCGCATAGCCCACCTCGCGCGTGTAGTTCCCGTAGCAGGTCATCCAGTGGAAGCCGGGCATGCGTTTGGCAAGAGTCCGGTCGTCGCACGCGTATTTGATATCGATCTGTGAGCGGCAGATGGGCATAAACGGCGCGTCGACGATTTCCCCGAGAAGGCCCACCCATTTTTTCGAAGCGAAATCGGGCACGATGTTAGTCACGACCTGACCTTTACTCATCTCAACTTTCGGCGCGGCGCCGTAGTCCGACTCAAAATGGGTCATGATCCGCGCAGGTTCTCGTTTTTTGCCATCCATCTTTCTCGGAGCTGTGCAGTGAGCCTGGGTTATGACTCCTTCATGCGGATAAGTCGGGTCGTTGAGGAACACGGGCCTCCCTGAGATATTGCCCAGCAGCACACCCGAGGGAATAACCACGAAATCCGACTCGCAGAATGCCAGATAACCGGCATCGTTGAGCGTACTTAATGTGAGACAGGCCGAGGTCTCGGCGATGGGCATGATCGTTCCCATGCAGCCGTTGATGGTGATTGCCCTGCAGTCAGCTTTTTTCATCAGTGCGCGGAAGACCTGGTCGAGCAGGAAGGCGTTTTCCACGAACTGGGATTTGGTCTCCAGGTTTGTACCCGGCGATTTTAAGTACACGTCGGCTTGTTCCCGGGCCTTTTTTACGGCTTTCTGGTCGGAGCGCGCCGCCTGGATCAGTTTGCCCAGTTCCTCATAGGAGATCGTCCGGATGTCATATTTCCAAATGTCCTTCACCAGTTGCGGCACCACTCCCTTCGGTTGTGACCAGGCTCCAGGTCCTCCGACCGCCAGTATCCTTGTGCCCAAGGCGTTGCGCAAACCGTGCAGGGCTCGCAGCCGCCAGAGGATTTCCTCTTGACTGTCGATCACAACATCATCATCGTCAACGCCTTTGACAGCGAGCGTGTCCGTATGCTGTCTGAGATACCGGGGGCTGATGATTTCATACCAGAGATAGACAGGCCCTGACTTATGGCGGCAGAAAAATATCATATCCTTTCCTGCCTTTTCCAGCTCGTGGAAGACATCCATCCATCCTCCGGCTGGATATATCAATATCACATGAGCAGAAGAAAGGTCGCTAACTGTCGATAAATCCTTTGTTCCGCGAACACGAGCTATGGGTAGGAAATCGACAGGGAACTCAGCCTCTGAACGAAGCCTCTTCAGCTCACCCTGGATCCGGGCGGCCTCTTCGTCAGCATCCCTTTGAGTTTGAATTGCGCCCCAGGCCCTCCAGCTTGTTTGATGCCTGCGTTTGGGTGTGCTGTAAACAAGAATGGGTTTGACTTTTAACGGAGTTTGTTTGAAACCAAGCTCCTCCGCTTCGTTTGCCGCGAGTACGGGCCAGGAGAGACCGCTCAAGGCTGCACCTCCCAGAGCTGTGGCCCCTAGGCCTTTGAGAAATGTCCGGCGGGTCAGAGTATCTCTTCCCGTTATAATGGACTCTCCACAGGGACAGCAGCGCGGTTGGCTTTTATTTTTGTGTTCAGGTTTATTTTTTCTCATCTTGATTTTCCTTTCATCGATAGTTTAAATACTATCTTTATTTGAAAAAGTAAATGTTTTTGGTGCCGCACCTTAACCTGAATTATTCATAAAATCTGCCGACACACCATACTACAAATCTCTGAAGGATGGCTAATCATCATATGTCGGCATCTTTTCCCCTGCGGGCGAGCCGATCTCACCCCATCTACTTCGTTACAGCGCAAGAGCGGTGGACGACCACAGCATCTTGCGCTGTGCCTCGCATCTGAGGCAACCTCGACTCGTGAATAATCCAGGTTAATATTCGATATTTGAGATGCGACCCCTTTTCCCATTCTATGGAAAAGAAATTGTATTCATACCTCAAGTGTGCGAAGATAAATAAACGGGAAATGATATTTTTTAAAAGAGAATCCATGAAGACGGGAAAAGTTCTGCTGATTATGGCCCTATGTGTGTTTGTGATTTCTTGTGCCTCATCTCAAACCAAGAACGAACAGAAGCAGGCACTAGATTTTCAGGACCAGTATGAGCGGGCGCTCGTCGCTATGAGATATAATTTGTTTGATGAAGCCATAAAATACTTGAACAATGCCCTTGCCTTATCGCCTGACCATTATCATTCCCATTATCTGCTGGCGGTTGTATATGCCAAGAAGGGAAATTATAAAGAGGCTGCCGCATCTTTTGAAAAAAGTCTGGAGTTAAAACCGGGTGATCCCGAGGCCCATATCAAGCTGGCGGATGTCTATCGACGGTTGAATCTCCTGGATAAAGCCGAGGAACATTATAAGAAAGCGTTTGCTATCGATAACAGCACAATCGCCAGCTTCAACCTGGCTATACTTTATTATGAGAGGGGCGAGCTGGACCAGGCCCTGGAATATGTTCAGAAATCGATCCAGAAAGGGAATCTTTCTGCTGAAGTTTTTAATCTCCAAGGAGTGCTTTTAAACCAGTTTAAACGGTACTCCGAGGCTATCATCAGTTTTCAAAATGTCTTGAAGATTGATCCGAACCATGCCGCCGCAGCTATCAACATGGCTGTTGCCTACATCAATATCAATGACCTCAAAAAGGCGCGTGACATTCTCCTGAGGATTCGTCCGAACATTAAGGAGCAGAAACTCAAGGATAGAATCGACCAGTTGTTGGAAAAAATCAGAAAATTTAGATAGCAGATAGGATTTGATTGGGGCCGCGTTTTAACATTTAACATTTCTTAATAAGGGTTGTAAGATTGGGGTCATGTCTTAACATTTTACATTTTATGTTCCATTGATTCTTCCATTCTTCATTTTCCATTAAGCTGAAGTGCTTTCTATTCAGTTTCAATTAAGAATTACTGAATGTTAAGACCTGTCCCCTTCAGCTCTATAAATTTTGAGAAATGTTAAATGTTAGGACGCGACCCCTTACCTCTT
>CAZSGR010000095.1:0-1951 GCA_964606185.1 uncultured Eubacteriales bacterium | reverse complement strand
TTGTCAAAAGGATCGGATGTCATCGTTCCTGACTCCTAAAAAATGGGATTGAATCTCAATCTTTGATGCGTCTCACCTTGTCAGCACTTTCCCGGGCCTTTTCCAGGTCAGTTCTCCCTTATCGACGACGAACGTCCCGTTAACCACCACAAATTCGATTCCATCGGCGTACTGGTGAGGCTCAAAGAAGGTGGCTGTGTCTTTGATAGTGTTTGGGTCGAAAACGACAAGGTCTGCGCAGAATCCCTCCCGGATCATGCCCCTGTTACGAAGGCCCATTATCTGTGCGGGGAGAGATGTCGAGGCCCGGACCGCATTCTCGAGAGATATGGCCTTCCTCTCAAGGGCATAATGCCTGATTTTACGGGGAAATGTCCCATAGTATCGGGCATGGACCGGTCCGTCTTCGGGAAGGGCAATGCTGGCATCAGAGGATGTGGCTGTCCAGGGCTGGGCGGAAAACGCTTCAATATCTATCTCAGACATCGAAAACCCGCGCATTCGCGCACCCCCGCGTCTGTTCGGAAAGCCTTCCATCTGTAATTTTATGGCCATGTCTGCGGCAGATATTTTGTGCTCTTCAGCAAGCTGGGCCAGGGTTTTCCCAATACAAGACTTATCTGGGTAGTCCATGATTATAATATTCTCTGCGCCGCCTCTCCAGTTGAGCGCGTGTTTAATATCACCGTATAAATCCTTCTTTTTCTCAGGATCTTCCAGCACTTTTTTCAGCTCTTCCTGGGGATTTCTGCCGAGCGCCCATCGGGGAATCAGAACGGTTGTTCCGTCGCTTCCGGATGAATTATACGGATAGCAATCCGCCCATATGTCCACTCCCTGGGTTCGCGCCTCATCGATCAGTCGGATGATGGCTCTGCTCCCACCCCAGAAATCTGCGCCTCTGGCTTTGATGTGGGTAGCGATGACTGTCGCACCCGTGCGTTTCCCGACTTCAATCAGTTCGAGAATGTTGTCCAGCATGTTCGGAGGTCCCGCCTCATCCTGGCTGGGCACATACCACATTGGTGAGAGGCCAGAAGCACGCTCATGCACAAAATAAATCCCGCCGTAGGGGACGATCTCTTTTACAAGGGCAGCGACTTCATCGACAGTGCTCCATATACTCGGTACGTATTCAAGGCCAGTGGATAGACCTGCTGCCCCATCCTCCATCGCCTTGCGGATGAGTGCCTGCATCTGTTGGATCTCTTCTTCGGTTGCGGGCCTTCGATGGTCATCTTTCATCACGTATCTCCGGACGGTATTATGTCCTATTAGGAGTAGAGCATTCGGGCCGATGCCTTTTTGAGTGAGGACTTCTTTCTGTATTTTTATGGAAAGAGGAGAAGTCCCGCACTGATTGGAGACCAGAGTTGTCACCCCTTGACTGACGAAGTTTGGCGCAAAATACCGTTTTTCATTCTCGCCGGTCCAGACATTCTCGCTGTTGACCGGGTCATAGGCATGGGTGTGGATGTCGATAAAGCCAGGAGAAATGATTTTTCCCTCTATATCGATTATCCTTGCCGCTTTGGCTTTGTTTTTTAATCGGCCCACTGCAGCAATTTTTCCGTCTCTAACTCCGACATCCGCGTAAAAACAGGGATTGCCCGTTCCGTCTAAAACTCTGCCGTTTATGAAGAGTACGTCATATGAGTCGCCTTTCTGAGCGGATAAAAAATAGGGACTGACCAGGAAGAAAAGCATGGCCATACAAACAATTGAAAGAATTTTAATGTTTTTCATTTTAGACTCCATCAAGCTTTTGACTATAGGTTTCCTGAATGATCATTATTTTATCAATAATTGGAAAAAAAGTTAAAAGTGGGAATAAGGGAGCTGATTTTTAATATAAGGCAGGAGGGTGTTTTTTGGCTGAGCCAATCGTGGTGATTTTTAAAAAACGCGACTTCACAATTGACCGAATGAAGAAGATAGAGCCCTCTGTTCC
>CAZSGR010000094.1:0-11901 GCA_964606185.1 uncultured Eubacteriales bacterium | reverse complement strand
CGGTTGATGAAGAAGAAAATGTTCTGGTTCACTGTGTACAGAGAAAAGGGTCTGACAAAGAAGATTTCTTGAGGATAAAAGAGCTTTTGAACCAGGATTAATAATCAAAGCAACTCAAATATTACTTTTCATTTGTGGAATAGGGATTAGGGATTGGCTTTGGACATCTAGTCCCCGGATATTAAAAGCAAGCATCGTTGGACAATGGATGGCCTAAAAATGTCTTAAGTTAAGCCCTGACCTTTTTTTGAGTTTTTTAATTTTGCTGGCCGGCTTCACCGTAAATTTCAACGCCAAGTCTTTTAAGACTGGCCACGACCTGCTTTCGGTTTTCAAAGTTCGCGATGGACAGAGCGTAGTTCAGCATTTTTACAGCTTTCTGCTTATCAGTCTTTGCTGTATTGTTGGCGACAGCAATGAAAACCTTTGTGGCGCTGTTTTTAAGTACTGGGTTCGGCTCTCTATAATTCCATAGAATAGGCTCTGTATCCCTGCAGTATCTTGCAATTCTATTCAAAGATTTCGGGCTTCCGATAGCAGCCATCCCTTCCAAGGCCCATTGTTTGAAGCTTATAATGGACGAAGCGTCAAAAACTGTGTGATACTTTTCCAAAGCCTTCCCGTATCTTTTCCTGCTTAGTTCTATATCTGCTTCCTGGAGTAAAGATTCGGCGCGATTCTTTGTGATCGGGCGTACAGGTTTTGCAGTTTCCTGGCCCTCATCTTCCCTTTGCACTTCAATGAAATTAATTACGGGCGCCTGGTCAATAGAGGGGTTCTCTTCCTTTGAAGTCAATTCGATAGTGAGATTATTTTCTACATTAATCCCATGGAACTCTTTAATGATTGCTTCATTCAAGTTTCCTGCCTCTTTGATGATATCGAAATCTGTCAAGATAGGTTCACCTTGAAGAGAGACATCAAACACTCGTTGACCGACGCGGTCATTCATTAACGCCGAAAAGCCAAGGCGGACGGTATACAAACCAGGCTTATCTCCCCACATGTCATCGACCAACGGCACTTCACACCGTGTCAGGCCTATACATCCGGAGCTGAAAAGCCACGGTTTGTCCGAGCCTTTAATAGGTTTATTCTTAAAATCGCTGCAGAAATACCCCATACTCTGTAACACTTCATCGTGCAAATCGAATTTCACACCATAATTTGGGAAATGATTTTGCAGGTATTCGGTTTTGGGGTTCGGATAACCAAACCATACGTTGCCTTTGTCATCCTTCATGTCTGCGGGCGCGCCGAGATTAATAGCAAAGTGTTTTGCAGGACTCATCGCGCCGTGTGTAATGAATACAGTCCATGGTTGAGCTTTTTTCTCTTTGTGCTTCAAGACAACTGAACATCTCAGTGGGAATGAACAGGTGCAGCCAGCGCTTGCCTCAGGAAAGAGCAGGAGGCCGTTTGCAGGTATCATGCTGATCCAGCAGCCGGGTCGGATGCCCCCGAATATGACTAACCCATTATCCTCCGAAAAGTCGTAAATGGCAGTGGAGGAAGAGCGATAAAAAAGAGCGTGGGCAGAAGCTGAAGTGATAGCGCATGTATGCCCGGGCCGTAAATATTCCCAGGGAACTTGCTCTCCAGTTATGGGATGCTTGCGCGTCTTTATCTCACCTGTGTGAAGGTCGCATGCGCGAGGTTCTATAAAGATCTGGTCGCCGACGATGACCGGACGCGTGCGGTAGTTAATCGGCCGTGACCACATGACTTCGCCGGAATTGGCGGATATAGCAGTGAGACGCTTCCACCGCAAGCTCCCGTTCTGAAACCTCCAGGCATCATGATCACCCATGTTTCCGAAAACCAGCAACACGCCGTCTTTATAGGCTGTTCCCATCATGTCGCCACCGCAACCCGTAAAATCTAAGGATTTTTCCCAGATTTTTTTCCCCGTAGCCGCATCGAGGCAGAAGACGGTCCTCACATCAGCATCCTCAAAAGAGACCTGCTCGTCTTCAAATTCTTCGTATATCCCTTGATTGATAAGCTTTTGGACAATTTCAAAGGGCATTTCTTCTTCATCTTTTAAAACTCGTGCTTCCTCGTAGACTCCTTTCCCGATAAGTTCCTGCTTGTGTCTAAGAGCTTGTCTCTTTCGAAAATTTGAAACTTTATTTTCAGCAAAAAAGATTTTGCCATCTCCGATGCTGACTGTTATATGGGCAATCCGGCTTCCCTGGTGTTTCCATCTCAGACTCCCCGTGTCGGGGTTCACGGCAAATATCATGTCGCTAGTCATGATGTTCTCGGTTAAAGCGTCCTTTGAGTTCTCATATATTTCCCAGTCGGGAAAGTCTGCCATAGAACGCCAGAATGCACCGGACCTTTTGAAATCCTTCCACAATCTCTCATCCGGCACAGGATAGCTGGATACTAAACTTTCGTAATCTTCCCTGAAGTCTGGTGGGACATCTTCAATATCTACCCATTTTCCGTTATCCACAAGAAGTTCACGCAGGGCGAAATAATCGTATTTCAAGGGCTCTGCCCTTGAACCGTAGAGGATATCACCGACAAAAGATACATATCCCCAGCGGTGCGATTTCTGACCGGAAGACAAGGGTAATTCGATTTCACGAAGTGTCTCACCGGTTTGAGGAGAAAGACAGTGACACTTGTCATGAGCTGCCACATAGAGGCACTCTTCGGTGACGACCAGGTTCCCTCCATCCACATCTGCTCTGGGACGGACAGCACCAGGAATTTCTTTTTCCCAGAGAAGAGTGCCGTTAAAGGCGTCATAAGCCATGATCACTTCTTCTCCCTGGATAAAGAGGCGTCCGTTGATCGATACAGGGCTGGCTGCCTTTGAATGCCGTTCCACTATCTTCTCAGGACCCGGATCTCCGAACCACAGCACTCCAAGAGGACCTTTAACCAGTTGATCCATGGAGCACGCCGTGTTTTGCGGATTGCCGTATTGTTGTGTCCAGCTTCCGCCTCCATCCAGTTTTCCACGAGTGACTTTTGCCCAGATGCCATTTTCTCTGGCCACTTCTGGCTTCTTTGCCCCGGATTGGTTCAGCCATTCGAGAAGGTGCTTCTCTTCAAGAAGATTTGTTTTATCAGAAGTTTCAAGAGGCTGCCCGAAATACGCCACGCCCCCATAAGGTTTGAGAACACGGAATATCTCTTCAGAGGAGTCGTTGATTTCACCTGAGATCATCATCTCTTCAGATACGATGAGGTCAGCAAAATAATCCGGAAGACTTGGCAAATCCCAGGATTCAACCACGATTCTGGAACCATAAAGACCTCCCGCATCTAAAGCCCGTTTGGCTTTTGTCACTTTCTTCGGATCCTTTTCGATACCGATAATTTTCAATTCGCTCCGCTTGGCCAGCTCATATGCGAGTCTGCCTGTTCCGCTCCCTAAAACAAGGCAGTAACCCTTCTGAATCCCTGTTTCCTTTATTATTTTCTCTGCCGTCGATTCATAAACCAAATCCAATTTACCGTTCCGATAAGGGGAAGTCTTTACGGGAGGGTTGATCTTTTTTGATCTGGATTTCCTGCCTTTTTTATAACAATATATATTGCCGTTATCGGTGCTGATAAAGAGATTCCCGTTTGTCGCTGCAAGCCCATGGACTTTGCCCTGAACCTCTGCCTTCCAGAGCTCTTTACCGCTCTCTGTTTCCAGGCCAATGGCAATCCCCTCACCGCCAGCGAAGACTTTATCTCCCGCCAGGATGAGAGAGCTCAGTTTGCTGTGGGGATATTCCCATCTGCCCATAGAGGCTTTTAACCTCTTTTCTTTTTCAGCCAAATTCAAGAGCTTTTCCTCGATTTCTTCTATCACTGGATTCTTGACTTCTTCCTCCTCTTCTTCCGTTTCCTCCTCTTCCTCTTTCACTTCACGGATTTTCTTCCGCACATCCGAGAGTCTGTTTCTCAATTCCTGACGCTCTTCGACAAGTGCGTTCAACTCGCTGCCCCGAATCACGAGAAATTTCTCGCGGTCTAAAGCGTATATCCCGTCTTCTGTGAGGGAATAGGATACATCTGGCGTCACGACCAGGTCGGTTCCCGGAAACCAGGCATGCATATCATCCCGCGAACTTTTGCCTTTTCCTGATTGTTCGTCGTAGACTCTCTTCGCTGGAGAGCCGGAAAGATCCACTCCTGAAATAAGGTTTCCTTCATCTAACAATGCCCAGGTTCCTCCCACTTTAGCTCCTGGTAAGAGGTAATAAAGGAATTGCCCGGTCTTGCGGCCAAAGGCTGCGGGCATGGCCCTCCCTGAGGGAACATACAGGATATTCTTCGAGGCAATCAGATAGCTTTGGGGCGATATGCCACCATAAGCCAGTTCATGTGCTCGGTCTCCTGTCGTGTCGTTTTTCCAGATAACCGCACCACTGTCTGCGTTTAAAGCGTATATGTATATACCTTCATAGGGAAACACGCCTGCACCAAAATAGACAGTTCCATCGTCAACCAAAACACTTGTCCTGACAGGCCAGAGAGAAATCATCCTCCCATTTCCCAATACTTTTTCATCGCTGGGCCCGGCTCTGTATTTCCAGATCAATTTGCCATTCTTTGCATTGAGACAGTAGACATGGCCATCATCAGAGCCCACATAAATCCGGTTTTTCCAGATGGCCGGAGCATAACGGACAGGTCCTTCAGTGATGAATGTCCATTTTGTCTTGCCGGACCTGGCACTCAAAGCATAAACCTTGTTATCTACAGAAGACCCGAAATAGACTAAACCCATAGCTGCAGTGACATGATGAGCGTTATCGAAGTGCATTCTTTCCATTTCTTCCCCAGGCTTTGGCCAGGCAGGTTTCGGAGTGTGAATCGGCTCAAACGTCCAGCGAAGCGCTAGAGGCGTATCCAACCTCTCGATCGTAACTCCGCTTCGAGCACTATCATGTCGATACGTTAACCAGCCGCCGCGTTTGCGGGTTATACATGTCATACAAAAAACAAAAAGGAAAATGAGGGCTAGAGAAAGAACAAATTTTAGCCCTATCTTGCTTAAGTGTTTTTTATTTTTCACTTTATAAACTCCTTTAATTTTTTTCTTCTGTTGGGGGAAAAAAGAAGATCCTTTTTTTCTCCAAGAGATTGCCACGCTTCGCTCGCAATGACAATCCTTTCTAAGAGATTGCCACGTCGCTGCGCTTCTCGCAATGACAGGTTCAATTCGCTTCTCGCAATAACACTTTTGCCTTCAATGTCATTAAAAGAAAAAGTAAAAGAAAAAGGGGCCTGTCCCCTTTTTTCCCTTACCATAAGAGTTGCCTTTTTACTGAGCATACGCACCTGTTCCCATTTTTTATATTTTTTCCAATAGGCCGGCATTTTTTAAAGGAAAAAGGGGCCTGTCCCCTTTTTTTATCGTTTTTTCCGGAATCACTCCAGGTCGGCATTTTTTACCCTAAGGTTCATCTATATGCCCTTTTTCCAAATGGACTACACGGCCAGCATATCGGTCGACTGCCTTCCCGTGAGTCACGACGATCACTGTGCCGCCGCTGCTGTGAAACTCTTCCAGGTGACGGACTATTTCTTCAGAGTTTTCAGGATCAAGATTGCCAGTGGGCTCATCGGCAAGGATGATCTTGGGATTTTTGAGCATTGCCCTGGCAATGGCAGTGCGCTGTTTTTCACCGGCGCTGAGTTCGGCAGGTTTATGGGACATCCTTTCCATCAACTTTAAACGGTCCAGTAATTTTTTTGCATCCACCTGGCCGTACTGGCTACGACCGACACCAACAGGCAGGAGTACGTTTTCGATAATGTTTAAATAAGGAACAAGGTGAAACAATTGGAACACAAAGCCGATGTTTTCAGCCCTGAACCTGGCTCTATGCTTCTTGCTCATCGCATAGATATCGTTGTTTTTGATCAAGACCTGCCCCTCAGTTGGCCGCAGCATTCCTCCTATGGAAAGAAGGAGCGTGGTCTTGCCGCTTCCGCTCGGTCCCCGGACAACAACAAACTCGCCTTCTTTGATGTGGAGGCTGACTCTGTCAAGAGCTCTGACCTGTCCATGTCTGGTTTGGTAAGTTTTGCTCGAGTTTTCCAGCCGGATCATGATCATTCCTCTCTCAGAGTGATAGCCGGATCCTGGGACACAGCTATCATCGATGGGATGAAAACGGATAAGGCGCAAACCGCGGGAGAAACAATGACCGCCCAGTAAAGTAATTTTATTTGAGGCGTTATCATGCTCGCAGTGACCTTGAATATGGCAGGCCCGAACTTTAAGGCCAGACCCGTCCCTATGCCAAAGCCAACGACAGCTCCTATCAATCCGATTAACACAGCTTTCCCCAGAAAGAGAGCACCGATTTTACTCGATTCGTAACCGAGAGCCCGCATAATGCCTATTTCCTGTCGCCTCTCGCGAACATTCAACATGGCGAGTATGCCGATCCAGGACATGCAGACTATTACGACGAAAGGGATGATAAACTCGAAGTATTTTTCAGCCATTATTCTCTGGCTTTCGCGAGCAGAGGCAATATTTTGAATCAAAATGACCTTGGCATCAGGAAGGATTTTTGCCAGTTGTTCCCTTAACATCTCTTGAGAACTTATATTTTCGTTGTTCACTATACATAAACACTGTAGTGCTTTTATTTCATTGATCCTGTTTTCCATATTTAAAAGGCTTTGCACATCGTGGAGATGGGCATAGATACGAATGTCATCCGCGCTTCCGCTTTCTGAGAGAGACTGGGCAATGGTGAAAGGCTTCCCGAATATATCGATTATGTCACCCTTTCTGAGACCCAGGCTTTGTGCTAACTCAAACCCAATATAGACATTCCCCCGCTCGATTGAGAAAATCATCGGGGTTTTCTTTTTTCCTGGAGGAGACATCTCCGGCGCAATCCCAGTCAGAAAAATCTCCTTGTCCCGCCAAATCACTTTCTTTTGAAGGATAGCCGTGATGTGAGCATAGGAAATTCCTCCATGTGAGGCCAACTCATAAACATGGCTCTCGGGCATTGTGTGATCGGAGAATCCTGCACGCCAAAACTTTTCCATATTCGTTTCTTGAGCAACAATACGGAGATTGAATCCTATGTCTCTCATCAGCCGGATTGTCTCATTTTTCGAGGCTTCTCCGGTAGTAAAAAAGGATACAAATAATGAAGCGGCAATCACAATTGCAAGTAAGCTGAGAAAGAAATTCAGTTTTCTTTGCAGAATCTCTTTAAGAATAAGCCGAAAAGTTGTCATGATAACTTCTTTCGTGCCCGTATCAACACAAATGATCCTCCTGCGAGTATGAGCAGGACTATAATGCCCATACCATATAAGATTGTTTTCAGGTTTAGACCAGATTTGGATTGGGTTGTTTCAGAAGAAGTCAGCTCGTGCAATTTAGCCGGGGAGACCCGCTCTGCATCCGGTTCTGCTTCAAACTCGAGAGCCTCCTCGCTGTATTCGTCGAATATATCTCCCAGATTATCTTTGAGCTCATCATCCTCTGTTTGCTTGAAAAGATCCAAAGAAATGATGCTGCTCATTTCCGTTTTAATCATTGGATTTTCCGCATCAAATCCAAGAAATTTAACCACATCGGATTGAATTTTTTCGTCCCATCTAAGAGGGAGTAGCGGCCCCATCATCCATTTTTTATCGAGCCCGCAGTCGCAGGACAAACCTATAACGGAAAGAATCTTATACAACCTGTCTTCTGTAATTTTCTCCCCTATGAGAAGAGGACCTATTCTCCGCCCTCTTCCATAGATTACCGCTATATGCGGTTTATAGACTTGATTTCCTTCAATACCAAGACTCCATATCAATACGCTTTCTTCGGGAATTAGTTCTTTGCGTATGACAATTATACGGGGAGGCTCCTCAATTCGTTTCGGCAACTGCCCCATTATCTTTGCAATCTTCCGGTTTATGCGGGAAGCTAACTCATACGCTTTTGAATTTTCTGCCTTATTCTTACCCTCGATCAAAAGAACCACACAGTAAGACTTGACTAAGTGGTCTAAAATCTCCTCCCTAATAGGGGACGAAATTGCTTGATTAAAGGAAGACCGGATGGCTTTATCAAATGAATTGTGGGGAGCCGATAGCGGGAGAGCCAATGACCTTCCCATTGGTGAAAGCAGGATTGCAGCGGGAAATGATTCAATCTCCCAGAAACGGATGTATTCTATTGCCGGGTGACTCTTATTTTGGTTGACATTGATTATCTCCACCTTGATATTGCTATCCAGGAAAGTTGCGTAGGATATCTGTTGTAAGGCTGCAACAACTCTTTGATGAGTGTTATCCTGGATAAAACAGAATAAGCGATATGGATAAGGCGCCAGGTCAGCAAAACCTATATCTCGCACATTATAGATACAGCCAAACACCAGAGCAGAACAAATGATGCATAAAAGGAGAAAAACACCGATTGTCCTGATTTTCATCTGATTAGGCGCAACGATTTCATTTTTAAGCTACTGAATTTAATTCTACGCTAAACTATATCAAAATTATTAATCCTTTGTTAAGAAAAATGGCAATCTTTTAATACGAGATTGCCACGCTGCGCTCGCAATGACATCCACAACTAGGGCAATTTAATCATACGAGATTGCCACGCTGCGCTCGCAATGACATCCACAACTAGGGCAATTTAATCATACGAGATTGCCACGCTGCGCTCGCAATGACATCCATAACTATAAATTTATCTTGCTCTACAACAAAGCTATTAGACAAAATTAATTTTTAAATGAACTCGAGACTTCATCGAGATAATCCAGCTCATCCTGACTCAACTTGAATTTCATGGAGTCTGCATTATCTTTAGCCTGGTCAGCCTTTGTGGCGCCTGGAATAGCCACAACAATATCCCCATGAAAAAGGTTCAATAAATATAAAGAGAGAGGTCATTTGTGATGAATGACCCCTCTCTCTGCAGAAATTCAGATAGAAATCAGGTTGAAAATTCTATTTATCGTACCAGTGGTCCTGGAGAATGGATGCTGTCTTGACGAATTTCTTGTCGCCCACTGTCAGGACGAACTTGTATTCCCCCGGTCCAACAGAACTGTAGCTGTAATCGGGGTCACCCATAGAACGTCTAAATCCCATCGATCTGAACCGCTGTGCCCTCTGCCGCATTTGATCAGCCTCTTCTTTAGACCTCTTTCTCCTCTGGGACATATTCCAGACAACCTTGTGCAGTCCGGCCGAGCTGCTTCCATTGATCACGTTGATCTCCATGTTGCCTTTGTAAACAGTCACCTTCACGTCACCTTCGACCTTGTTTTTCAAGTAGTAACAGACCACGATGCCGTTGGGTTCGCTCTCTCCAGCAAAGTTGGAGGAGCTGGAGTTCATCCTTCGGGGAGCCACCCATCTAACTTTGGACTCAACATCAAAGAGATGGGCATCCTCAGCCAGTACTTTGGATGTCAACTCCTGTAATGGAGAGATATCCGTGATGTATATTCCGCGTCCGTGCGTGGCCGCGACAAGGTCATTTTCTCTAGGATGAATGACTAGGTCCTGAACGGGCTGTGTCGGCATGTTGGTTTTCATCTTTGTCCAGCTTTTGCCCCCATTTATGGAGACATACACTGAGAATTCGGTTCCCACAAAAAGGAGGTTCGGGTTCTTGTGATCTTCTCTGATGACATTGATGGGCTCGTTCGGCAGGTTGCTGGCAATAGAAGTCCAGGTTTCTCCGTAATCCGTTGTTTTGTAGACAAAAGGCCTGAAATCATCTCTCCGGAATCCGGTGTAGGAAACATAAGCTGTACCCGGGTCATTCTGTGAGGCAGAGACGCGGCTCACCCAGTATTCGGGATTTCCGGTGATCTTATCGTTCAACTTTGTCCACTCTTTACTGCCGGCTTTTTTCACCCAAACATTTCCGTCGTCGGTTCCGGCCCAGAGCAGATCCTGAATAAGGGGAGACTCGTCAATGGTGGTGATCGTGCAGTACTGGATGTTTCCGTCTCCGCCTTTTCCTGTTATGAGCTTCTTCGGGTCGTTTGTTGTCAGGTCAGGGCTGATCTCTTCCCAGTATTCGCCCCGCACAGGAGATTTGACGACGATGTTTCCGCAATGGTAGATCACATCGCTGTCATGCGGAGAAACCAGGATCGGAGAATTCCAGTTCCAGCGGAGCTCTGGTTTTTGTCTGCCGTAAGCGATGGATTTCCTTTCCCCTGTTTTGAGGTCCAGTCTTTGTAGCGGCCCGAACTGGGATTCGTTGTAGAGATAGCGGTTGGTTCTCCAGTCGAACACGTTGTACATCCCGTCACCGCCTCCTACGCTCTGCCAGTCTTCGAGCGTGATGGGTCCTCCGCCGCGCTTTGTGCTGGGTCCCATGTGCGAGCCGTTATCCTGGAGGCCGCCAGCGACACGATAGGGGTAGGACATGTCCACGCCGACCGCGTAAAACTGAGCCAGAGGCAAAAAGTCCGGATGGTACCAGTTTTTACCGCCGTCATAGGAAACTCCCATGCCGTGGTCATAGCCGAGGAGAATGTGGTTGGAATCCTTGGGATTGATCCAGAGCGCATGGTCATCGCCCCCGAACCTGAACACACCCCTGTTCCAAGTTTTTCCGCCGTCTCTTGTTCCTATAGTGGAGACGCTTAAAACATAGACAACTTTGTCATCATTGGGATCGATTCGGATTTGGCCGTAATAGTATCCAGGTCGACCACCGATGCTCTGTTTGTCAGGGCTGACTTTCCGCCAGGTTTTTCCAGCATCATCGGAACGGTAGATTTCGCCGTCAATCATTCCGCGGCTGGATTTGTCCTCACGAAGCTCTTTGAGTCTGTCTGCATCAGACATACCGGGCTTATTGGCATTTTCAATGGTTGTGTACAGAATATTCGGGTTTCTCAGGTAAATGTCGATACCGATGCGCCCGAGCATTCCTCCTGGAAGTCCGCCACCGAGTTTTGTCCAGGTTTTGCCAGCGTTTGTTGTCTTGTAAATCGCGCTTCCCGGCCCACCAAGGTTAAAGGTCCAGGGCTTCCGCTCTTTATCGTAGGTGCAGGCATAAAGCACTTCCGGATTGGTCGGGTCCATGGCCACATCCGCCACACCGATATCCTTGCCGTCTGCCTTAACAGCCAGCACTTTCTTCCAGTTCTTACCGCCATTTGTGGATTTGTACAGTCCCCGCTCAGGATTTTCCGAATAGAGATGACCGAGAGCCGCCACATAGATGATGTTCGGATTTTTCGAATGGATGACGATACGGCCAATATGGTGGGATTCTTTTAGACCCATGTGTTTCCAGGTTTTCCCGGCATCCGTGGATTTGTACACTCCATCTCCCCAGTAAGTGCTTCGGGAATTATTGGCTTCACCTGTTCCCACCCAAAGAGTATTCGGGTCTGACGGAGCCACAGCAATGTCACCTATGGAAACTACTTTTTCGTAGTCAAAAATCGGTTCGAAAGTGATGCCGTTGTTGGTTGTTTTCCATAATCCTCCTGAACCTGTCGCCGCATAGAACGTGTGCGGATGCTGGACCGGAATCGCAAAATCCACAAACCTTCCGCTCTGGCGAGTTGGACCGATCGAACGGTATTGGAGACTCTTCAAGAGGTCTTCGTTGATTTCCTGGCCAAGGACGTTAGATGGAACAATCAGCACCAAACAGAATAAAAGAGAAAAGGCTGCGAATTGGAAATGATTTTTACGCACTTTCATGATTTCCTCCTTAAAAGATTTAAAAGATTATTAATTAATGACTGTGGGATGGATGACTGAGTTTGTGTGCAGAAACTCATGTTTGAAATGATCTGAATAATTTGAGTACGTAATGATAATTCAGATGGATACAAAGGTCAACGGAAAAATTAGACCTCAAGGATGAATTTCAGATAGAATATGCTCAAGGAGTGTTCGATGGACCGATTCAACGCTTTCCTG
>CAZSGR010000093.1:0-11956 GCA_964606185.1 uncultured Eubacteriales bacterium | reverse complement strand
GCCCGGATATCTAGAGATCCCCGTCCAGTGAACGAGCTTCGGGCAGCAGCCAGGAAAGAAGTGGAGAGAGCCCGGAGGTCCAACAGGAATATTATTTTCAAGATGGGTCATCATTCAGTGGCGGAGCATGCTGTTTTTAATTTTGACATCATCGGAGTGAGCCGGCTGGCTATCGAGGAAATAGAAAAGTTCCGCCTCTGTTCCTACACGGAAAAATCGCAGCGCTACATCACGCTGACGGATGATTTTGTTATCCCAGAAGAGATCAAAAAGTCCGGGCAAAAGGACGTCTTCGTCAAAACGGTCAAATCCCAGAACACCGCTTACCATAAACTCTTTAAAAAATTGAAGCCCTATTTCTTTAAAAAATACGAGAAGATGGCCGCAGACCCCAATAAGCGTTCTCTCCTTGAAGGCTGGGCCAAGGAGGATGCGCGGTATGTGTCGAGTTTAGCCACTGAAGGCCAGCTCGGCATGACAGTCAACGCCCGGAATCTGGAGTTCATGATCCGCCGGTTTGCCTCGAAGGAGCTGGCTGAATTAAAAGAGTTCAATCGAAGGATTTACGCCCTGGCCAAAGAGGTGGCCCCCTCCATCATCCTCTTCACCGAGGCCAATGATTTTGACGCGAAAACCTACGGAGAGCTCGAGGAAAAAGCCCGGGCTTTTCTGGGACCTTCGTCAAAGAACACGCGCCCGGTTTCTCTTGTCGATTGGACTCCTGAAGCGGATACAAGACTGACGGCTTCTTTTCTGCACACCTCTTCATCCCTGCCTTATGAAGCGTGTCTCCAAAAAGCAAAGCATCTCAAACTGGAAGAGAAAAAGGAGCTCTTGGAATTGGCGTTCATGCACATGGAGTTTTATGATTTTCCTCATCGCGAGTTCGAATATGTAGACCTCACCTTTGATCTGGTCGTCTCTGCATCATGTTTCGCGCAGCTCAAGCGTCACCGCATGGCCACTCTGACAGCCCAGGACTACAATCCTGAATTGGGAGTGACGGTTCCGCCCTCTGTGGAAGAAGTCGGGGCAAAAGGGGAATTCATGGATACCATAGAAGAGACAAACAGTGTTTACTCTCGTCTGAAGGAGAAGATGAATGTTGGAGCGCAGTATGTGCTGACCAATGCCCACCGGAGAAGAACGCTGCTCAAAGTTAATGCCCGTGAGTTGTACCATATCTCGAGGCTGAGGGAGGATGCGACGGCCCAGTGGGATATTCGGGATGTTACAGGAGAAATGTCCAGGCTGGCCCGGGAAAAGATGCCTCTGACTTGCCTTCTTCTCGGAGGGAAGGATGCCTATCCCGGGATGTATGAAGAGATCTTCGGTCGACCGCCGAAGTTTTTCCCCCCAGAATGATTGCCTACCATTCGATCAATCGAGTCATAACCTGAATTCCAGGCTGAGGTTGATTCCACAGTGAGTGAATGCGCGAACTGTTAAATTCCTGTGCCAGGACCTGACGACTTCATTGGTTTCCATATAAACATAGAAGTTGAATTGGTCATGACCCACATACGTTGTGCCTTGGTAGCGCAAACCTCGCAGGAGGGATTCTCCGAAGACCTTGAGGTTGAGTGCAAGCTTTGAGGTGAATCGGTATCTCAATCCCACTCCAAACTTCACGCATTCTCCTAATTTTTTGGGACCCAATTTCCATCTGTTGAGCACCAGTTCCTGATCCGCGCTGAGAAAGTGAAATCCGAGTCCAACAGATATATATGGATAGAGTTTTTGCCCGGTGTATTGCCTGTAGGCATAGATAAAGCACAGTGTGAGAGAAGACACACTCCAGTCTTTCCAGTATGGTTTTTCGATGTGGTTTATTGCAGTATAGCTTTCCCCTTCTGGAGCCAGGGGATAAAAAATCCACCGGCCATACCATTCCAGATGAGAGAAATAACTGGCGTTTTGCCGTCTAAACTCCAATTCAAGCCCAAATTTATGAGTGAAGAAATATTGAGCATAGAAGCTTAAGTTGTTTTTCATTTTCCCTCTTTCTTTGAAATACAGCTCGTTGTGCTCAGTATAATCATATTCCCATTCTTGCAGGGTGGCGTCGAGGGATCCTGAGTATCCTATTCCAAAGCCCAGGATGATTTCTTTTTTTGTGGAAGCCAAGGAAATCAAAGGAAAGAAGACTATGAGAGCTGCGGTAAGGAATGACTTGAGTCTCATGTCTTTTTGTGCGGCAAAATACGTGCCATGAATAGACCGGTTTATTTAAGAATAAATGAGTATGGATTGTCCTCTCTTCATGACACCTGTCCCCTTCAGCCCTCCACTGTCAAAGCTGTGAACTGACGAGTGTTTTTTGCATATGTGACCATGGAACTCCATCTAAAGTTTTCTTTTCCGGTTTTTTTTGAATTTTTCCCTTTTCTTTGGGATTTATGTCTTGCGTTTGATTTTGTAGAAATTCTTTTTACCAATTTTTAACACGCGCTCTGCATTTTTCCTCAGGTCTATTATTAGGCCGATATCTTCTACTCTTTGTCTGTCGAGATAAACCCCTCCCTGACGGATGATTCTTTTGGCTTCACCTCGGGAGGGAAAAATATTCTGGTTAACCATTAAATTGATGAGAGGAATCTCCGTAGCATTGACCTCAATCACTTCGATCTCTGATGGGATTTCTTTGTTTTTGAAGACTCTCTCGAATTCCTCTGCCGCTTTCTCAGCTTCTTGATTACCCCAGAAATCAGCCACGATTGAGCGGGCCAACCTGGATTTGAGGTCTTTGGGATTGACTTTGCCTTCCTTGGCCTCTTTTCTCCATTTTTCGATGTGGGAGAGGGATTCATCGGTGAGGAGTTCGTAGTAGCGGAACATCAACGGGTCAGAGATGGACATAATTTTCCCGAAGATCTCTCCCGGAGGTTCTGTGATGCCTATAAAGTTGTCGAGTGTTTTACTCATCTTTTCCACGCCGTCCAGGCCTTCCAGCAGAGGCATGGTCATGACCACCTGGGGTTCCTGGTTGAATTCTCTTTGAATCTCACGGCCAACGAGGAGATTGAATTTCTGGTCGGTCCCGCCGAGTTCCACATCCGCTTCCAGAGCTACAGAATCGTAGGCCTGCATGAGCGGGTAGAGGAGTTCATGAGTGGATATGGGTTGGCCTTTTTTCAAACGGTTGGAAAAGTCATCTCTCTCAAGGATGCGGGCTACCGTGTATTTGGCGGTCAGGTTGATGATATCGAAACTCGTCAGCTTTCCCAGCCACCGGGAGTTGAAATCGATGATTGTTTTCTTTGGGTCGAGAATCTTGAATATCTGAATCTTGTACGTCTCGGCGTTTTTGTTGATTTCCTCTCGAGTCATGGGTGGACGTGTGGTTGACCTTCCTGAGGGGTCGCCGATAAGCCCTGTGAAATCACCGATAAGAAAAATCACGTCATGACCCATGTCCTGGAAGTGTTTCATCTTGCGCAGGAGCACGGTGTGTCCGAGGTGAATATCCGGCGCTGTCGGGTCAAATCCCGCCTTGACTCTCAGAGGTTTTTTTTCTTTTAAAGAGTGGGCTAGCTTGGCTTCCAGCTCTTTTTCCTGGATGATTTCCACGCATCCCTTTTTGAGGTACTCCAACTGTTCTTTCACCGACTTCATGGTTTTACCCTTTTTTTCATTTTGGTCATTATATTTTTCCAGTTTTCATGTTGGCTTTGACTTTTCCGTTTCCCTTCTTCTGTTTTTGGTCTTTCTTCCCCGATAGGCTCTATTTGATGAACACTCTTCTTCCTCTAACTTTCACCCTCCCTTCAAAATAGAGTTTGACAGCTTCTGGGTAGATTTTATGCTCTTCCTTCAGAATTCTCTCGCTGAGTGTTTCTTCCGTATCATCTTGGAGAACAGGAACGACTGCCTGGAAAATGATCGGACCCATGTCCACATCAGCGGTGACAAAGTGGACTGTTGCTCCTGAATACTTGACCCCCCACTCGAGTGCTTTCTTCTGGACGTGGAGCCCGGGGAAGCAGGGCAGGAGGGCCGGATGAATATTCATCATGCAGTGTTTAAGCTCGTCACAGAAAGAAGGACTCAGAATTCTCATGTATCCTGCTAGGCAGACGAGGTCCACATCCCTTTTCCTGAGCTCTTGGACGGCTGCTTTTTCATGGTCTTCACGAGTCGGATAGGCTTTCGGGTTGAGGAAAAGAGTCTCGAGTTTTCGCTCTTTGGCGATCTGTAGGCCAGGCGCATCTTCTTTGTTGCTGAAGACGAGAACGATTTCTGCGTTTATTTTTCCGGCGAGGATGGCATCGTGGATGGCCTGGAAGTTCGAGCCCCGGCCAGAAATGAATACAGCGATTTTTCCCTTTTTTTTAGGGCTAACAAAAACATCCTCTGTCATGTGTTTTTTACTTCCTTGTTTGACTGTACGTCTTAAAATCTTATTTTATTAAAAAAGCTGTGGAAATCAATAGAACATTTTCAATTCGGGAATTCGGGGACGTTCCCCAAAGTGCCACCTCTTCAACTTAAAATCAACAATTCTTCCTAAAGAGACGGCACTTTGGGGAACGTCCCCATATTTTCACTGAATGGCGAAGATCTTAGGAATGGCGTTCCTCCAGGCTTTCAAGGCTTCACCCACGGGAACATCGATGAGCTTTTTGTCTCTGTGGCTGATGACGATCCTGTCTCCACCTGTCTTTCCGATGACAGCAACTCTCACTTGTCTCTCCTTGGCCAAATCAAGAATTTGTTGATGGCTGTGGCTTTTGGAAGTGATGATTATTCTGGACTGTGTTTCCCCAAAGAGGACGGCGTCTGAGCGAATCTCATCCTGAAGATTCACAGTCATCCCTTTTGTCTTGTCACTCAAGAATGAAGATTCTGCTAAACAACAGGCCAGGCCGCCTTCTGAGATATCGTGAGCGGATTCGACAAACCCGAGGGATATGATTTCCAGGCAAAAATCTTGGATTCGCTTTTCTTCTTCCAGGTCGATTTGTGGGGGGATTCCCTTCTCTTTCTGGTGAATCGTTTTGAGATACTCGGAAGCTCCCAGCTCTTCTTTGTTTTCTCCAAGAAGGATCAGGACGTCTCCCTCCTCCTGAAAAGCGGGTCCGATTATCTGTTCCCTATCGTCCACCATGCCAACCACGCCGAGCACAGGGGTAGGATAGATTGAGATACCATCTGTGTCGTTATAGAAGCTGACATTGCCTCCTGTGACTGGAATACCGAATGTTCGGCATCCCTGCGTAATTCCCTTTATGGTTTCTTGGAACTGCCACATGATCTCCGGTTTCTCCGGATTGCCGAAGTTCAAACAATTGGTCACTCCGATGGGATGAGCCCCAACGCAGGCCAGGTTCCGGCAGGCCTCGGCCACAGCGATCTTTCCTCCTATTTCAGGATCCAGATAGGAGTAAAGAGAGTTTCCGTCTAAAGTGACCGCCAGCGCTTTGTTTGTGTCTTTGATCCTGATCACAGAGGCATCTGCCCCAGGGAGAAAAACAGTGTTGACCTGGACCATGTGGTCGTACTGGCGGCGGACCCATTCCTTTTCAGCAATGGTCGGCGAAGAGATAAGCTTTAGAAAAGTTTGGTTGAAGTTTTTCGGCTCGGAGAAAGGTTCCAGTTCAGTGGCGGATTCGAGATAAGAGGGGACTTCTCTCTCCCTTTCATAGACAGGACAGAAGTCGATGACAGCCTTCACGGGAAGGTCCACGACTGTCTTCCCTCCGAATTCAACTTTGAGCCTTTCTCCTTCAGTGACCTGTCCGATGATCACGGCGTCCAGGTCCCATTTGGAAAAGATTTCCTGCACTTCTTTGACTTTGTCTTTTTTTGCCACGATGAGCATTCTTTCCTGGGATTCCGAAAGCATCATCTCGTATGGGATCATTCCTTCTTCTCTCTGCGGCACGCGATCGAGGTCGATCTCGATGCCTGTGTTTGATTTGGAAGCCATTTCGGTAGTCGAACAGGTCAAGCCTGCAGCTCCCATATCCTGGATGCCGACGATCAGTTCTTTTGCCATAACTTCCAGGCAGGCCTCCAGCAGCAGCTTTTCCATGAAAGGATCTCCGACCTGAACATTCGGTCTCTTGTGCTCAAGATCTTCCCCGAATTCAGCAGAGGCCATCGTGGCGCCGTGAATACCGTCTCTTCCGGTTTTGGCCCCGACGTAGAGCACCGGATTTCCTGTGCCTTCGGCTTTGGCATAGAAGATCCTGTCTTTTTTGACGATTCCAAGGGCGAAAACATTCACAAGAGGATTGAGAGAATAGCAGTCGTTGAAGTAGACATCACCTCCCACCGTGGGAATCCCTATGGAATTTCCGTAGCCGGATATACCTGCGACCACACCTTCCATAACGGATTTGTTTTTGGCAGAGGATAACGGGCCAAAGCGCAGGGAATCCTGAAGGACAATAGGCCTAGCTCCCATGGTGAATATGTCTCTGAGGATGCCTCCCACTCCTGTCGCCGCCCCTTGGTAAGGCTCGATAAATGAGGGATGGTTGTGGGATTCGATCTTGAAAACGGCCGCCAGACCATCGCCGATATCGATGATACCCGCATTCTCACCCGGTCCCTGTATGACATTTTTTCCCTCCACGGGCAGGTGTTTCAGATGGGCTTTCGAGCTTTTATAGCTACAGTGTTCGGACCACATGAGAGAGAAAATCCCGAGTTCCGTGATGTTGGGTTCCTTCCCGATGAGCTCGACGATTTTTTCGTACTCGTCCAGAGTGATATTGTGCTCATCCAGAATTTTTCGATCGATCATTTCGCTTCACACACTGCAAGCTGTCCGACACATTATCCTTTCCAGTTGATGATAGATTCGAATATGATCCGGCCGTCTTCGCTGCCGAGAAGCACTTCAGAAGCCCTTTCTGGATGGGGCATCATACCCATGACGTTACCGGCGCTGTTGATCAGACCGGCAATGCTTTCGAGAGAACCGTTCACGTTGGCCTCTTCGCTGAGCAGACCCTGGGCATCTGAATACCTGAAGATGACCTGGTTGTTCTTGACAATTTGTTGAATGGTATCAGGAGGAGAGAAAAAATTCCCGTCATAATGAGCGATGGGGATCCTCAGAACCTGGCCTTTTTTAGCTTTATTCGTGAACGGAGTGGCCTCGTTATCCACCCGGAGGTGGACATACTGACAGAGGAATTTCAGGTTTTTATTCCTGAGCATGGCTCCCGGAAGAAGGCCCAATTCCAGGAGAACCTGGAAGCCGTTGCAGATTCCGAGCACCAGTCCTCCCTTGAGGGCGAATTCTTTAACCTCCTGCATAAGTGGAGAAAATGCAGCGATAGAGCCTGACCTCAGATAGTCTCCGTAGGAAAATCCTCCAGGGAGAATAACACAATCAACATTTTTCAGATCATGTTCTTTGTGCCAGAGGAATATCGCGTCCTGGTTGAGGACGTCCTTGAGGGTATAGAGAGTGTCATAATCACAGTTGGAACCTGGAAAAATCACGACTCCAAATTTCAATTTCACTAATCCTTGGGGGATGAACTCCCCGTGTTTTTGATTTAATCCTTTTCTAAAATCTGCCAGGTGAACTTTTCGATGATAGGGTTAGCCAAAACTTTGTCTGATATTTCGGGAATGACTCTTTCGGCTTCTTTTGGGGACATGCCTTCGAGCTCAAGTTCAAACACTTTGCCTTGCCTGACATCCTTAATAGAATCGTAGCCCAGTGTGTGAAGGGCATTCTTTACCGTCTGGCCTTGAGGGTCGAGAACACTGTCTTTGAGCGAGACCAGGATCCTAACTTTCATCGCCAAGCACCTTCTTGAAAATGTAATCAATTTTACTTAAATACGGGCGGAGAGAAAAGCAGGCCTCTACCTCTTTCTTAGTCAGAATTTTTCCGATTTCTTTATCAGACTGGATGAGCTCCCTGAAATCACGACCTTCATTCCAGGCTCTCATACTGTTCGTCTGGACAAGCTGGAAGGCCTGTTCGCGGGTGATGTCTTTCTTCGTTAAAGCCAGGAGAACGCTCTGGGAAAAAACAAGACCACGCGTGAAGTTGACGTTTTCTTTCATCCTTTCGACGTTGACCTTCCAGTTGCTGATGATATCCGTTGTTTCCGCCAGGATGAAGTCTGTGAGAATAAAGGCGTCCGGAAAGATGATTCTTTCAGCCGAGGAGTGGGAAATGTCTCTTTCATGCCAAAGGGAGATGTTCTCCATAGAAACCTGGAGGTCTGCTCTTATGACGCGGGCAAGACCAGAGATTCTTTCCGCACGAACCGGATTTTTCTTATGCGGCATGGAGGAGGATCCTTTTTGGCCTTTAGTAAAGGGCTCTTCCAGTTCGAGGACTTCGGTTTTCTGGAGGTGACGCAGCTCTGCAGCGAATTTGTCCAGGGAAGATGCGAGAAGGGCTAATGCAAAGAGTACTTCAGCATGCCTGTCGCGCTGAAGAACCTGCGTGGAGACCTTTGCAGGCTTGAGGCCGAGTTTTTTGAGCGCATAGACCTCGATCTTTGGGTCAAGATGGATGTAGGTTCCCACTGAGCCCGAGATTCTCCCGTAACTGATGATTTCCAACGCGTTCTCGATTCGATGGAGATGGCGTTTCACTTCCTCATACCAGACAAGGAGCTTCACGCCAAAAGTAATGGGTTCGGCATGAACTCCGTGTGTCCGTCCGACCATAACGGTTTTTTTGTGCTGCAGAGCCTGTTCCTTGAGAATGTCTTTAAGAGGATTGAGGCCCTTCCGGACTTTATCCAGAGCTTCTTTAATGAGGAGAGAGAGGGCTGTGTCAACAACATCGTAGGAAGTCAGTCCGAGATGGATGAAGCGGGAATCTTCTCCCACTTTCTCGGCCACAGAGGTGAGGAAGGCGATCACGTCGTGTTTCACGACTTTTTCAATCTCTTCAATCCTCTTGACAGAGAAGTCGGCTTTTTCTTTGATCGTCCGGAGAGATTGGGGAGGGATTTCTCCTGCTTCTGCCCAGGCTTCACATACAGCCAGTTCCACATCGAGCCATTTTCTGTATCTGTTGTCATCAGTCCAGATGGCCCCCATTTCTGGACGCGTATACCGCTCAATCATGGAAGTAATTCCTCAAAGGAGGGCAAATCATAACAACAAGCCCTTCCCTTGTCAATTTATTTCGGCTCAGGGCGGACAAATGTGAAAAGAGCAAAGGAATTTCCGAAATTATGTTATCATTTCACACGGTTAGGGATTGACTTTGGAGATTTTTCGATGAAAATTACATATAGAAACCTATCTTTTTGATTTTTAATGTTCAACCTGTATCATTCACGAGTCGAGGTTGCCGTAGACGTCGTTGCGAAGAGAGAAACGAGTGTGGTAATTTTATTCTAAGCAAAAGATTGAGATTGCCACACTCCCTTCGGTCGTTCGCGATGACATCACTCTACTTGAAGTTACCGCGCATCAACAGGTTGCTCGCGATGACAATTTTTTAAAAAGAAAAGGTCGTCAGATCGGCTCGCCCGAAGGGGAAAAGATGCCGACATTATATTATTATTCATCCTTCAAAGGATTTTAGCTCGTTGAGTGTCTAAAAAGATGAAAGGAAGTATGGAAGATAGCAGCGATGGCCATTTAGTTACGAAGGCAAAGCAGGGTGATGCCGAAGCATTTGCGGAGTTGGCTCGCCGTTGCCAGGAAAAAATATACTTCACCATACTCGCGCTGACAAAGAATCAACAGGACGCGAGTGATTTGGCCCAGGAGGCCTTTATGCAGGCGTTTAAGTCATTAAGGAGTTTCAAACAGCGCTCCAGCTTCTATACCTGGATTTACAGGATTGCTGTCAACCTGACCTTAAATTTTTTAAAGCGGAGAAAAAGAGAAGATACACAGGAAGTTCTGGAAGAGAGCCAATCTTCAGGAAACGGGACAGAGGATTCTTGCCTTTCGCCGGAAGGACGTTCTTTGAAGAAAGAGCTCTCAGAGAAACTGCAGTCGGCAATAGATTCTCTGCCTCTGACTTATAGAGCCTCTTTCACTCTTGTCGTTTTCCAGGGCATGACTCACAGCCAGGCCGCACGGATTCTAAAATGCTCCGAGAACACAGTATCCTGGAGAATGCACAAGGCCAGGAAAATGCTTCAGGCCAGACTCAAGCCTTATCTCGAAAGGGGAATTAAATGAAATGTAAAAAAATCGAAAAGTGGCTTTCCGACCGTATCGACGGAGAACTTTCAAAGGAAAAAGAAGGGCTCCTCGAGGACCATCTGGAAAGGTGCGCTTCCTGCCGATCTTATGCCGCATCGATAGCGAAAATCCAGGATAAAGCCCTGAGCATCAAGGATGCAGAAATCTCTTCCGCCTTCTGGGAGGGATTTGCTTCGAAACTCAAGGCTAACCTCAAATCCTTCCAGCAGGAGAGAAAAGAGAGAAGACTCCTTGGATTGGGCTGGAATTGGGTTTGGTCTGGTGCCGCTTTACTCGCAATGGTGGTCGTCGGCGTATACCTGCTCTTTTTCCAGAGCCCGCAGCCTCAAGAAATGTATGTCTTTTCTCTCGAGAATTCTCTCGCGAGAATTTACCAGGAAATCGGGGATGACGATGAACTGGAAAAGCTGTTCAATTCAGTTATCGTGGAGTCAATAAGCGAATATCTCGAAGATTCCGAATGGAGGGAACGTCCTGATTTTTTGGAAAATCTTCTCCTCTGGGAAGACCTTACAGAAGAGGAGATGAAATTTCTTGAGTCCGAAATAAAGAAAAACGTTAAGACATAGG
This sequence comes from uncultured Eubacteriales bacterium, assembly GCA_964606185.1. Classification (GTDB taxonomy): domain Bacteria; phylum Acidobacteriota; class Aminicenantia; order Aminicenantales; family Aminicenantaceae; genus SOIA01. The sequence continues at coordinate 1,234 of CAZSGR010000093.1, read as the reverse complement.
AGAAATTCCATGAAAACCAAATCGATCCTTGCCTTTTTTCTCAGTGTTGTCGTTTTCAGCTCACTCGTCTTCGCTGCTGTCCAACCGGAAAATGTCCAAGTGCAGGAGAAAGCCAGGAGAGTGACACGAGAGAATATCATCACATTGATGCTGATAAGGATGACCCGCTTCTTGGAACTGACCGAAGACCAAACCGCAAAGATCTATCCTTTTTTCAATCGGATCGAGAAAGAGAAGATGCAGATCAACCAGCAGACAAGGCTTCAGATGCGTGAGATAAGAGCGGCTTTAAGCGTGGAAGATCCTGACCTGGAAGTACTCAAGGCCAAGATCCAGGCCCTAAAACAGTTAAGAGATGCCCTCAAGAACAAAGATACAGAAATGGAAAGGTACCTGGAAGAAAATTTGACTGTGATCCAGCAGGCGAAATACATTGTGTTCATGAATGCTTTTTTCAATGAGTTAAGGGACAGTTTGAACAAAGCCAGGACTTTGAGAGAGAGGACTGGGCCGAAAAAAAAGAAAGAATTATGATTCTTTCCAAAGGAAATCATCCTTCTTTAAAGTCAGGATAAAAAAGGATACTCTCCTCAAAAAAAAGGAGCCCGACTTCTTTTCTTTATTTTATTCAGAAGAAGACTTTTTTAGCGTTCAGTTACTAAACATAAAAACCTGAATTATTCATAAAATCTGCCGACACCCTATACATAAAAACTTTTAAGGATAACTGATCATCATATGTCGGCATCTTTTCCCCTTCGGGCGAGCCGATCTTACTGCACCTGCTTTGTTGCGGCCCATTCGCGGTGGTAAACCACGTCATCACGAGTGATCGAAGAGAGTGTGGTGATCTCATCATTCATCGCAACCAGCATGAGATTGCCACATTCGCTACGCTCTTCGCAACGACGCCTGCGGCAACCTCGACTCGTGAATAATTCAGAAAACCTGATGAGTTGGCCTTTCTTCAGCCGTGTGTTTCTTGTCATTTATAAAATCATTTCTTGACAAAAGGTTTCAGCTGATTTAGAATTCTGCATGTAGTTTTGTATAATTTTCTCCAAAACTAGAGACAGTAGCGTACGCAGGTTAGAGAGAGGAAACAAGAACTTCATAAACAAGAGGCCTTTCTCTTCGTCATTTACTCCCTTTTTAGTAAAAAATTGAAAGCCTGCAGATGGAAGATTGCGCCAGCGTAGCTCAGTTGGTAGAGCAGCTGATTTGTAATCAGCGG
>CAZSGR010000092.1:0-11977 GCA_964606185.1 uncultured Eubacteriales bacterium | reverse complement strand
TTCTCGTCCTTTTCTTCTGTCTCTATGGCGTGCTTCAATTGGGCCTGTATCCCAGGAGCATCCTCATCCTCATCCAACAGGCCATCAGCCCCTTCCTTTAATATGGTAATATGGGGACGTTCCCCAAGGTACCACCTCACATAATCCAATCCTTTCTTTCAGGCCATGCTATAGGGGTCGCGTCTTAACATTTAACATTTCTTGTTTGGGGCTAAATATTAAGGGCCGCATCTTAACATTTCTCAATATCAATAGAGTCAAAGGGGGCATGTCTTAACATTCAACATTTCCTAATTTAGTTTTATTAGAAAGCACTCCTGCTTTAGTGGGTTAGGAATCGAGAAAGAATCAAAGAAATGGAAAATGTCGAATGTTGAGATGCGAACCCAAATATGCTGATTTTAATTTAATTAAAAAAAAGTGAATGTTAAGACCTGTCCCCATTGATTTTGTTAATAGCGAGAAATGTTAAATGTTAAGACGCGACACCTTTTTGCTTTTTGGAAAAAAGGCTGGAGCAGGGCGTAAGCCGAATTCTGTTCCCGCCGGAGTTTCGGCGGGGGCGGTTATTTATCTAACCCCTTGATTGCCCAAGGGGATGAGCGACCTACCCGCCCCATGAGACGGGCCGCCTCTCAATGGGCCAATTTGGTCTTTCTCCGGATGGGGTTTGCCAAGCTCCTGATGTCACCACCAGGACGGTGAGCTCTTACCTCACCTTTTCACCCTTACCTCATAGGAGGAGTGAAACACTCATCCTTTGAGGCGGTGTGTTTTCTGTGGCACTTTCCTCCGATCGCTCGGAGTCGCTGTTAGCGACCATCCTGCCCTGTGGAGTCCGGACTTTCCTCCCCTTACTCCTCTTGAGGAGAAGAAGGAGCAACCGCCTCGCCTACTCCAGCCTCTATTTTTATACCGAAATGCTCTAGCTTTTTATAAAGATTGCTCCGCGGCGTATCGATCTCTCTTGCTGTTTGGGAGATATTCCAATCGTTCTCTTTCAGCTTGGAAAGGATGAAATCTTTCTCCGCCTGTTCCCTGAATTCCTTCAACGTCTTGATTCCCTTGGCATCTGGAAGGGATGTTTGGACTTCTCCTCTTATCTGTTCGGGCAAATCTTTCATTTCTATTATATCGGCCTCTACCATAATGAGCAATCTCTCCACCACATTCTTCAGCTCCCGAACATTCCCTTTCCAGAGGTATTTCTGTATGGCCTCAATGGCCTCCTTGGAAAATTCTTTCTGTTTGAAATTGTTTTCCTCTGCATAAATTTTACTAAAGTATTCAACCAACAGCGGAATATCCTCTCTTTTCTCCCTTAACGGAGGGGAGTAGAGAGGGATCACGTTCAGTCGGAAGAAAAGGTCTTCGCGGAATCTTCCCTCTTTCTTTTCTTTTTTCAAATCTTTATTGGTCGCCGCAATGACTCGGACATCCACCTTATTGATCTTGCTCGACCCAACCTTCTGAATCTCTCCTTCCTCAAGAACACGTAGAACCTTGGACTGCGTCTTCAAGCTCATATCACCGATCTCATCCAGGAAGATGGTCCCCCCATCTGCTTGCTCAAACTTACCAGCCTTTTTTTCCGTAGCTCCGGTGAAAGCTCCTTTGACATGCCCGAAAAGTTCACTTTCAATAAGCTCCTCGGGAATGGCCGCGCAGTTCACCTGGACGAACCTTTCTTTGGCCCGCAGACTATGTTTATGGATAGCTCTGGCAATTAGCTCCTTTCCCGTTCCGCTCTCCCCGTAGACGAGAACAGTGGCATTTGTGGGGGCTGTCTTCAAGATCTCATTCCATAGATTCTTCATGGAAAGATGATTCCCGACCAGCTCGTATCTTTTCTCAGCCTTTGTCCTCAAGTCCTGGCACTCTCTCAATAGCTTATTCTGATTCAACGCATTCCGAATACCCAGCAGCACTCTTTCTCTGTGAAGAGGCTTTTCCAGAAAGTCAAAAGCGCCCAATTTTGTCGCTTCGACTGCTGTCTTGATCGTTCCATGACCGGATACCATGATCACTTCAGGAGAATAAGGCTTTTTTTTCAATTCCTCCAGGACTTCCAGCCCATCCTTGCCTGGAAGTTTGACATCCAGCAAAACAAGGTCCAATCCCACCGTTTCCTCCAGAGTGTTTAGAGCTTCTTCGCCGTCTGCGGCTTCGAGGAAATTATACCCTTCGTATTCCAGGATCATCTTGAGAGATTTCCGGATGTTTTCCTCGTCATCCACGACTAAAATTTTAGCTTTTCGAGGATTCTTCATTACTTTTTTTCCTTTTTCGGCAAGGTTATATCGAACTGCCTGTCTGTTTCTTCCTTAGAGGCTAACTTCTTATCCTATTATCCCAAAAATCTCAAATTTTTAAAAGTAAAGGGATCAGTTCTCAATTTTCCATCTATGCATGTTTCTCCAATTTTGCCTTGTCAAATATAACAAGAAATATCATGCATTCTCATCAATATATTTAAGAGACCTGGATGTCTGTATACTCACCACCAGAATCCAGAGAAACAGCAGCAGCCTGTTATCATGAAGACCAGCAATTCCTGGTGCGGCCGGTGATGTCGTTTCTACCCGGACAAGACCATATTCGGCATTCTAGAGGATGGAATTTGGGTAAATTTTTCGGGATATAAGCTAGGCTCAAGAAAACAGATTCTTGCATGCGCAGAGCATGTCGCCCGAACGGGCAGCTTATCCAAGAGAATTTCACGATATTTTTGATTATTGTTGTCTTGACATTCTCAGTGAGGCAATTAAAGATAATAATAGAGATGAACAAGAAAGCATTAAAACAAGCGGAAATTCGGGCCTCACGCAGTTACGACTTTGAAGACATCCGCAATTTGTCGCATCAGCTCATGTATCTTGCCTTGCGCGGTCTTTTGAGAATCGACTTTTTAAACGAAGCCTCAAAGATATTGATGGAATTTTCCGGATGCGACTCTGTTGAGATGTGGCTGAAGGAGCGCGGGAAGTACTATTGCAGTGAAGTCACGCGTTTTAAAAAGCGCCCATTCCGCTTTGAAATCATGCATATTATTAAGGATGAAAAAGGTAGATACATTCCAAGAATGAGAAAAAACTCTCATCTGGAGCAGTTATGCCTGAATATTCTTCTCAAGCAGTATGATTCGTCTTTAGCCTTCTTCACGAAAAATGGGAGTTTCTGGACAGGCAATGCCGAGAACTCATTTGCATTTCTCTTCCCGCGGAACCGGGGAACGACTTCGAACAAATCAATCATACCTGGAAATTACAGGTCTTTGGTTGTGATCCCGATTTCAATTGAAAATGAAAACATCGGCCTGTTGCTGCTAAAGAGAAAAACCCCTGATTTTTTCACTAAAAAAGCAATTGTGTTTTATGAAGGCGCCGTCCAAACACTGGGGATTGCTCTGGTCAACCGGCGGGCACAGGTGGAGTTGCGCGAAAGAGTCAAGGAACTCACCTGCCTTTATGGCATTGCCAAGCTTGCAGAACAGGCGAGCCTTTCATTGGAAGAAATTCTCCAAGGTATTGTGAAGCTTCTCCCCCCCTCTTGGCTTTACCCGGAGATCACATCAGCCAGGATAATGTTAGATAAACATTCTTTTTCGACTGGCCGTTTTCAAAAGATTGCTCAGAGGCAATCCGCAAGCATTACTGTTGATGGCGACGATCGCGGTGTTGTTGAAGTGATGTATTCAGAAAAAAAGCCTGAACTCGATGAGGGGCCTTTTCTCAAGGAAGAACGCAATTTGATAGATACAGTAGCAAGAGAGATTGCCTTGATCATCGAACGGAAACAGACGGAACATGATAAAGAGAGACTCCAGGAACAGCTCAGGCATGCTGACCGGTTAGCGACTATCGGTCAGTTATCTGCAGGAGTGGCTCATGAGTTAAATGAACCTATCAGCAGCATTCTCGGGTTTGCTCAGCTCGTCCAAAAATATCCCAAATTATCAGAACCGGTAAATCAGGACATTAAGAAGATTATGAAAGCATCTCTTCATGCCCGAGAAGTCGTTAAGAAACTGATGCTCTTTGCACGGCAGATGCCCCCGCAAAAGACTCAAGTGAATCTGAATCAAATAGTGGAAGAGAGTCTTTATTTTCTCGAATCGAGATGCACAAAGGAAGGAATAAAAGTCATTCGTTCTCTTTCTACAGATCTACCAGAAGTCACTGCTGACCCAGCTCAGATGACTCAGGTTTTTGTGAATATCGCTGTCAATGCGATACAGGCCATACAGAGTGGAGGAAAATTGACCATAAAAACCAGGTCGTCTGAGAAATTTGTCTCGCTCATAGTAGAAGATACAGGTGCCGGTATGGAAGAGAATATTATTAAACAGATATTCCTTCCTTTTTTTTCAACTAAAGATGTTGGTCAGGGAACTGGGCTAGGATTACCTGTGGTCCATGGAATTGTCACATCTCATGGAGGCTTCATCAAGGTGGATAGTAGAGTAGGCCAGGGAACAAGATTCGAAGTTCAGCTTCCCATCACTGAACTGAATGGATAAAGGGGAGAGATCAAAATGAAAGATACTTCGGAGAAAGAACATATTCTTGTCGTGGACGATTCTCCGGATACTCTTGAGGTGCTGCAGAGAAACCTGGAGTCCAAAGGCTATAAGGTCTTCAGCGCTCCTGGAGCGATAGAGGCCATCAAGATACTTGAATCCACAGCCATGGACCTGGTCATAACAGACCTCAAAATGCCCAAGGTAAACGGCTTGAGTCTCGTCAGGCACATCCAGGAGAATTTCAAGGATACGGAAGTGATGATGATCACAGGTTATCCTTCAATTGAAGGAGCCGTTGAAGCGGTCAAAACCGGAGCTGAAGAATATCTTACCAAGCCATTTACCGATGAGGAGCTTTTTGCTTCTGTGAAGCGTGTTCTCGATAAGCTCCAAGAACGAAGGGCTGCTCAAAAGCAGACCGATAAACTTCCTGTCGTTCGTCATGGACTTATCGGTGAATCAAAGGCTATACGCAAGGTCTTAAATGCCATCGAGAAGGCAGCCGTAAGTTCGGCCACAATCCTCATCACAGGAGAGAGCGGCACAGGGAAGGAGCTTGTGGCAAGGGCAGTTCATTACAACAGTCCTCGTGCTTCCGCTCCCTTTGTGCCCATAAACTGCGGCGGCATTCCAGAGGCCTTGCTCGAGAGCGAGCTTTTTGGGCATATGAGAGGAGCTTTTACCGGGGCCTCGGAAACCAGAGCGGGTTTCTTTCAGACCGCAGAAGGAGGCACCATTTTTCTGGACGAGATAAGTGAGACAGGTTTATCCATGCAGGTCAAGCTTCTCCGCGTTCTCCAGGACAAAAAAGTCATTATGGTCGGAGAAAGGCAGCCGCAAAAAGTGGATGTGAGGATCATTGCTGCAACCAATAAGGATTTGCAAAGTCTAATAAAGAAAGGATCGTTTCGGGAGGACCTGTATTACAGGCTGAATATCATCACTATCGATGTTCCTCCTCTGAGAGAAAGAGAGGAAGACATCTTGTTGTTGGTCAAGCATTTTGCAATTAAATACGCCAAAGAGGCTGGAAAGACCGCCCCTCAGTTTTCTGAAAACGCTTTACAGATATTTAAAAGCTATTATTGGCCGGGAAATATAAGAGAACTGGAGAATATTGTTCAGAGACTTGTAATCATGTCTGAAGAAGATATCATTGATGTTCCAGACCTCCCCTCTCTCATGCGTTTCTCTGCGCTCAGTGGAATAGGGTCTCATCGGACCTTGGCAGCAGTGGAAGCGGAATATATCCTGAGCGTATTGGCAAGCGTGGACAAAAATAAGACCAAAGCAGCTGAGATACTCGGAATAGACCGAAAGACATTGCGTGAAAAGTTAAAGAAAATAAAAATACCCGCCTCTTCCCATTAATGCCATCGGCGGAGAGATTTTCCCCACCGGTACAAATCTCCCCGGCTGTCTTTTTGTTTTCTTAAATTCCTCCCAGCAGGGAGCTTCACCTGTCCTCGGCACACGCTTTCAATTAATTTCTTATATTTCAATAACTTATAGAATTTTTATAAATTTTTTTGCCGGATATGTTTGGACTGAGTAGCAAATCCGACATTTGGCACTGAAGTTGCATTCAATAATTCCTGAGAAAGGAGAAAAACATGAAAGGAAACGACCGAAAAATTAAAAACAAAACCGGTTTGACGCCTATTTCAAAAACTAAAGAATGGAAACTATTGTATTTTGAACATGGAAGACCTGGTCTCGAAGAAGAAGAAGTCATAAAGTTAAAGGGATTGTGCGGCTATTGTGAACTCAGCGAGATATGTTCCCTTTCCAAGCCTGTAACAGGAGTATGGCGGTGCAAATATTACAAAGCTACATCCAGTAAGAAAATGAGTCTGTATGAAAATGTTCTTAAACAACTTGAGAAGGCAGAAGACATTGTTCATTTTGACAGGGATATTTGTAAAATCTTGGCAGAAACAATGAACGAGCTTATTCTCCACTTTCCGGTTAAAATGGATGACGGAAAAGTCAAGATGTTAACAGGTTACCGGGTGCAGCATAACAATGCTCTGGGACCATTCAAGGGAGGACTCCGGTTCCACCCGCTCGTCGATATCGACGAGATACGGGCCCTAGCAACGCTTATGACTTGGAAATCCGCGATCACCAATATTCCATTTGGAGGTGCAAAAGGAGGGATCCAGATCAATCCGTCAGATTTCAGTAAGGAGGAGATAGAAAAAATAACCCGGCGGTTCACATACTCTCTGGGAAACAATATCGGGCCTGAGTATGATATTCCTGCTCCGGACGTGAATACGAATCCTCAAATCATGGCCTGGATACTGGACACGTACATGTCAACCGTCGCTCCGACCGAGAGGAATCGGTGTAGCCATGTCGTCACGGGCAAGCCTATCGAATCAGGCGGAAGCAAGGGACGCAACAAAGCCACAGGGCAGGGAATTGTTTTTCTTATAGAGAGATGGGCCAAGGCTCGCGGATGCAACCTGAAAGGAGCCACGTATATGGTTCAGGGCTTTGGAAACGTGGGTTCTTGGGCGGCAAGCCTGATGAAGAAGCATGGATCGCGCCTCTTAGCTGTCGAAGATGTGTCAGGAGCTATCTTAAACAAGGATGGGATTGATCCTGATGACCTGACCAATTATGTCAAAGACCATGACGGTCTTGTAAACGGTTATCCAAAAGCACAGCCGATTGATCATGAGACCTTTTTGAGCACTAAAGCGGATATATTCATACCGGCTGCTCTGGAAAATCAAATCACTTCCGAAACTGCGGAACTTTTGAATGTTAAGCTCATCGCTGAAGGCGCCAATGGCCCCACCACTCCAGAGGGTGATAAAGTCTTACTCCGCAGAGGGATTGATGTCATTCCTGATATCATCTGCAATTCTGGAGGTGTCATTGTCAGTTACTTCGAGTGGCTCCAGAATAAACGCAGTGAGTTCTGGGACATTAGCGAGGTTGACCAAAAACTATATAAGATGATCGTCGACGCCTACGAGCATGTGCAAGAAGCAGCAGAGAAATATAAAGTCGATATGCGAACGGCAGCTCAGATTATTGCTGTTTCACGTCTTGAGATGGTCTACAAGGAAAGAGGAATCTTTCCATGATGTTAAATGGGGATGTTCCCCAAAGTGCCACCTTGTGAGGTTTGCACCTGAGGGAATGTCTCCTTTTAATTTTTCGCAATAAGAAGCCTTGGTTTCAAGCTCTCATCCGGCTCAATCTCTCATGAATATTGCTGCACAAAAATAAATGCGATTATTTCTTCTTTACCAATCTAATTTTTTCCTCAATATCCAGATTTACTTCTCCACCGGACAATCAATTGAAGGAAGCTAGGGCTTGATATCCAGGACAGGAATTTTGTCAAATGTGTCAATGACTCTAGCTGGATCAGCCAATGATGACTCATCGTTTTTAATCTCCTGTTTTGTTCAAACTTTGAAAACACTTTTTCTGTTATCCCAAAAATCTCAAATTTTTAAAAGTCTGACGCAATCCTGCGCACGCAATCCCAATTAATCTGTTAAATGTATTGATAATGGGAGTCAGGGCTTGACTTTGGACATTTCTAAGTTATTTTCTTTTTATACGTTCCTTCTTAAACGTGATGAACCGATGTCTTACGTCAAGCCTTGATCCCAGAGGGCGGGAAACAGCCTCGACCCATCCAAATCTTGCCTCCCTCACATCATTATTGTAAGATGAAATTAAGATGTGGAGTAAAATGTGGAGGCCTCTTCTGCTCATTCTGCTCTTGATCTTCATCGGTATCATTGGCTTCCATATCATCGAAGAGTGGCCCCTACTGGACTGTTTCTACATGACCGTCATCACGATCTTCACAGTCGGCTTCAAAGAAGTTCATGACCTCTCCCCCGCCGGCCGAATATTCACCATATTCATCATCTTGGGTGGAGTGGGAGCGGTCTTGTTCGTTTTCACCAAACTTGCAGAAATCGTCACCGAAGGAGGCATCACTAAATTTTTACGGAGAAGAAGGATGGAAAAAAAGATCAAACACTTAAAAGATCATTACATCATCTGCGGCCATGGCCGGATGGGAAGAGAGGTGAGAGAAAGGCTGGAAGAGGAGAAAGTGCCTTTTGTGGTTATCGACATCAGAGAAGAAAAATTGGCTCTCATGAAGACATCTGATAAAGGTTTTTCCATCAAGGGAGATGCCTCTCAAGAAGAAGTCCTTATAGAAGCCGGAATTAAAAAAGCCAAAGGTTTAGCTGCCCTCCTTCCCACAGATGCGGATAATCTTTACCTTATCCTGACTGTTAGACTCCTCAATCCCTCGGTCTTCATCATGGCCAAAGCTCTGGATGAAGAAGCGGAACGGAAACTTCTGCAGATCGGAGCCAATCGGGTCGTCAGCCCTTTCAAACTGAGTGGGTTGAAAATCGCTCAGGGATTGATCCGCCCGACACTCGTGGATTTCATGGACCTCATCATCCGCAGAAAAGAAATTGCCCTCTACATGGAGGAGTTCGCCGTGACCAAGGAATCATGCCTGGTCGAGCGCACTCTCAAGGAATGCGATATTCGAAAAACGGCCAATATTATCGTGGTCGCCGTAAAAAAACCAGGAAAAGACATCGTATTCAACCCTTCTCCGAATATCAAACTGGAGACGGGCGATATTCTCCTCGTTTTAGGGGATGAGAAAGAAGTGAGCCAATTCGAGAGTTCTTATCTAGGAGTCCAACCCTGAAAACCCATAAACTGAACACCGTTTCTCGGTTTAAAAGATTTCCCGGTCTAAGATTTTTGGAAGAGAGACAGTGCATCCCCAATCCATACAAAATCGTTCCCTTTATCTTTATCTGTCTCCTGTTTCTCGCTTATCCATGCGCTGCCCAGGAAAATACTCAAACCAAGGAATATGAAATGGAGAACGGATTGAGAGTTTTCCTGTATGAAAAACACACTCTTCCTTTAATAAACTTTTCGGTCGCCGTCAACGTAGGAACAAAAGATGAATCGGAGGAGACGAGCGGACTGGTCCATATCCTCGAACATTATATTTTGTTCAGAGGAACTAAGCTCAGGAGCGGGACTCAAATCAGCCAGGATATCCGGCGCCATGGTGCCTATTTCAATGCCTACACAGGACTCGACCTGTCCGTTTTCGAAATATCCCTTCCTTCTGAGCATGCGGACTTTGCCTTAATAAACCAAAAGGAAATTCTGTTCAACTTGAAGATCGATCAGGAACAGCTTGACGAGGAGAAAAAAGTAATCCTTGAGGAAATAAGCCAGGTTCAAGATGATCCAGTCAAATACGCCACGTCTCTCGTTTATCAAAATCTTTTTGTCGGGCATCCTTACCAAAAGCCTGTCTACGGAAAAAAGGAGGTCATCGAAAATGCGACAGTGGAGCAGCTGGAAGATTTCTATCGCAACTTCTTTGTTCCCCAAAACTGTACACTGGCAATTGTCGGAGACTTTAAAATCGATGAGATGGAAGAAAAGATCAAAGATACATTCGGGGATATAAAAAGAGGAGAGACAACGGACCGGAGTTATGAAAAAGTCAAATTCTTAGATAAAACTCTCGACATCGAGCAAGAGATGGATGTCAACCAAGCTTATATGGTGATTGGCATGGTCGGCCCTGACTTCAATAATCCTTCCCAATACGGCATCGACATCCTGAGAGAAATTCTCTCTGGCGGAGTATATCCGATGCTCAATTCCCGCCTGCGGGGAAGGAGAAACCTCATCCACACCACCTGGATGAACATTGGGACATTAAAATACGGTGGGATGGTTTTTATATACATTACCTTAGACCCGAAAAATGTATCGATCGTGAGAAGAAATGCAATCAATTTTCTGAAAGACGTAAGAAGTCTGAATTTCTCAAAGGACGATTTCGTCGGAGAGGCTCAGATCTATGCCTTGGATTACTTGGAAAGCGCCAAAAATCAGATCAAGTTTAGGTTCCACCGCTCCCAGGAAATCGGACTTATAATCGCCACCTCTCTCGCCCGGTATATGCATCTGAATGAAATTCCGGACCGTGGAAGCTATCTCAACAACATCGAAAAGATGAATTCGTCAGACTTGAGGAAGGTGGCCACTGACTATTTGAGTAAGGGGCGCTATGTCATTGTGACTATTCTCCCCAAAAAGAAAAAATAACTGCAAATCATCGAAATGAAGACATACAAAGCTCTGTTCATAATCGTCGCCTCAACCTGTTTTCTGCTTTCTTCTCTTTATCCCGTCTTCCCTGGACAGGAAATCTCCCCTGAAAAAACACAGGCTAAGAAAAAAAATTTAGATAACGGTCTCACCCTGATTTATCAGAAGGATGCGTCTTCTGCGATCACGGTGATACAAATTCTCATCGGAGGCGGAATGAAAGCTGATCCAGTGGATAAACAAGGGTTGGCTTATCTCACCACACGTCTAACTTTGGAAATCCCGGATGATACCACAGTTAAAAACATGATGAGCCAAGCCTCGCAGGTCAACATGACATGTTTGGGAGACTATTCACTCATCAATATCACAAGCCTGTCTGATAATCTGGATGAGACCATAAAGATTGTATCTCAAATCATCCTTGATCCTCTGTTTTCTTCCATACGGATATATCATATCAAAAATCAGATGGATTACCGGAAAAAAACGCAGGAAGACGATGCCATCAACGTTGGACGGAATGCCGCAATGGAAAGATTGTTCAAAGGCACGGGTTATGGAGGTTCTGTCTTGGGCAATGAAGAATCCTTAAAAGCTGTAAAAAGGAAGGATATCAAAAACTTCTATGATAATCACTTCAAAGCTGGAAACATGATTATTGCAGCTATTTCGGATATGGAAGAAGAGGCTCTCTGCGGAATCCTCGAAAGTTACCTGATTCAATTCCCGGACGGCAAGCCCGCAGAACCGGAGGACCTCACAGTATCCCCCTCTGAGGATGACCATATTTTTATTGAAAAGGACACCAAACAGTACTTTGTATCCCTTGCTTTCCCTCTACCGGAGGTCACGATCAAAAATTATGCCCTCGCTTATATGATTGAAAATCTTCTTGGAAAGGGACCCAACTCCAGGCTCTGGTCTCTCCGGACTCAAGAGAAACTCGCTTATAATGTCAACTCTCATCTCACACAGATGAAATACGGCGGCATGATGGAAGCTTATCTTGAGACAGACAAAGAGAAAAAAGAGGCCGCTGTCGGGGCTCTCAGAAAAGTTCTCACCGCTCTATACATGGACGGAATCACCAAAGAAGAATTCGAAGTCACAAAAACATTTTCCAAAGCGTCCTTCCTGAGGGAAAACGAGACAAAAACAACGCGGGCCAGAAATCTTTCTTCATTCGAGGCTTTAGGCCTTGGCTTCACATTCCTGGATGGACTCCCTGCGGAAATGGAGGCCATAAGCCTTGAAGAAATAAATGCCTACATCAAGGACATCTTTGATCCTGCCAAAGGATTG
>CAZSGR010000091.1:0-12149 GCA_964606185.1 uncultured Eubacteriales bacterium | reverse complement strand
CCCTTCGGGCGAGCAAATCTGACGACCTTTTCTTTAGATCAATTGTCATCGCGAGCAACCTGTTGGTGCGCAATAACTTCAAGTAGAGTGATGCCATTGCGAGCGACCGAAGGGAGTGTGGCAATCTCAACCTTTTGTTTAAATAAAATCACCGCTGTCGCTTCTCTCCTCGCAACGACGTCTGCGGCAACCTCGACTCATGAATAACCAGGTTAATCACGATGCCCCTCACTTATCAAGGCCTGACCCCTATGATATAATCTGTGCAAAATATGAAGACAGAAAGATTTGAGGCCGCTTATCTGAAAACATATCGAGATGGCCTGTTCCCGGAAATAATCGAAAACGCTTTCCGCTTGCTCGAAGCTTGCACTCTTTGCCCGCGCCACTGCGCTGTGAACCGCCTCCAAGGAGAGACTGGCTTCTGCGGCGCTGGGCTCAATCCTGAAGTCTCTTCTGCATCCCCGCATTTCGGAGAAGAAAATCCTCTCGTGGGTGTCCACGGGTCGGGCACAATTTTTCTCACACACTGCAATCTTAAATGTGTGTTTTGCCAGAATTTTTCTATTAGCCATCTTGGAGAAGGAAGAGAGATTTCTTTCGAAAAGCTGGGCATGATGATGGTTGAGCTTCAAAGGCTGGGCTGCCACAATATCAATTTTGTCACCCCGACTCATTATGTCCCTCAAATCCTGAAAGCCCTCCCCTTCGCCGTAGAGAAAGGGCTTTCCGTTCCCCTTGTTTACAACACCGGGGGGTACGATTCTCTCGAGTCTCTGAAACTCCTGGATGGAGTCTTCGATATTTACATGCCTGACTTTAAATACAAAGACAGCCATACGGCTCAGGAATACTCTCAGGTCCCTGATTACTTTTCTGTGGCCAAGTCCGCCATAGAAGAAATGCACCGACAGGTGGGCGACCTTCTCTTGGATGAAAAAGGAATAGCCTTGAAAGGTCTATTAGTCAGGCATCTTGTCCTTCCTCAGGGGCTGGCAGGAACAAAAGAAGTGATGAGTTTCCTGGCAAAAGAAATCTCAAAAAACACCTATGTGAACATCATGGACCAGTATCATCCATGCGGGAGAATAGCGCCCGACTCTCCGCTCAACCGGAGCATCACCCAGGAAGAGTATGACCAGGCTGTTGAGTGGGCAAAGGAGGAAGGGATCACTCGCCTGGATAAGCGGGTGAAATTCCGTTTGATCTGGCAGGTCTGATTGGGATCGCATCTCAACATTTCATTAATTTGGGGTCAGGCCTTATCAGGATTTCAAGTACAGGACTCAATCCAGGGCGTATGGCATCAACTTTGACAGGGCATGATTCCGTTTGCCACGCAAATGTTGAGATGTGACTCCTCTTATTCCCGAAACAAGAAGGACCTTCCCCACAGAATAATGCCGATGGACGAGAGAAAAATGAATGCGGAAAAAAGAGCAAAAGTCGGGCGAATTCCGATTGACTGGTAAATCCAGCCAAAGAGAAGAGGCCCAAGAGCAAAACCTAAATCAACGGATGAAGCAAAAAGGCTCAGGACTTTCCCTCTTTCCCTGGATGTGACTCCCTTAACGATCAAAGCCGAGAGATGAGGATAAAGTATCCCGATTCCTAGTCCATAGATCACTCCAGAGACTCCCAGCAAAAAATTGCTGGAAGAGAGGGAAATCAGGACACCTCCTCCGGATATCAAACAAAATGCCGGGAGAAGCAGCTTCGGACTCCCCCAAAATCTGAGCTGACTCCCTCCGATGACCCGCACGAACACAGCACTCAATGAGAGAAAAGTGTAATAGTATCCAGCACGCACTGGAGAGTCGCCGATGGCTAAAAGAGGAACAAAGGCCAGGCAGGAGCTCAGGCCGATTTCGAAGACGATACTCAAGAACAAAATCAAATCAATTTTCTTCTTTTTCAGAAGCGCAAGAAATCCCACACTCTTGGCTTCTGAGTCCTCAGAAAAGCCGGGAATGTCGAGCTTGATAAAAAAGGCATAGACAAAAGGAATGACGGATAAAAGAATCGCGCTGAGAAAAAAGGCAAAGAAGCCGAACCTGCGAATGATCTCTTCTCCCAAAAAGGGAAACACCAAGAGAGGAATCATGAATCCGGTGGACACGATTCCTATGGCATAGACTCTTTCCTCTTCGGAGACTAAATTAATCACCATCAACAAAGCCGCCAGGACAAATACGGAAAAACCCAGGCCATGAAAGATCCTTATGAAGACCACGAACCAGTTCAATTCCTGGATAAATGGGTAGAGGCATGTCACCGCAAGCATGAGGGCGAGACCAGCAATCATGACTCCCCTGGGATTGAACTTACTCAATAGCCAGCCGACAAACGGACGGGATAGGAATGCGGCGAAAGCGAAAAGCCCCATCAGGAAACCGATCTGCCGCGGGCTTCCTCCCAAATGCTCGAAAAAGAGTGAGAGGAGAGTCAGTACGGTAATGGACGAATAGGATATTAGAATCAGGAGTTGAATCTTTAGGATTCCTGGAGCTAATTTTTTCTTTCTCATTTAAAGAAAAGAAAGGTAACAAATATCTGCTTTGATTTCAATTCTTTTGCTCCATAAAAATGTGTGATTCGAAGAAGATGGGATAGATTCCTTGAGAATTTGAATAGGGCGGAAACAATCGGCAAAACCGGAAGGATTAAAAAAAAGAGAGGACTCGAAATGAATCCGATCTACCGCCAATTATCCAGTCTTGGTGAGAATTTCATAGCTGAAATTTCTGTAATGCTTGATCACGTCCAAGATCAAGTTTTCTTTGGGAAGCTTCAGGATCTCCGAAGGGAGGACATCCTTCATGAAGGGCTCCACTTTTTCCTCAACGAAGCTCTTTTTGGTTCTCCTCCCCCTTGTCCGCAGCTTTAATTTGAGTTCGATTGAATTCTTGGGGAGGGTGATGATGTAATGAAAATTATCTATTCTCGATTTGGGGAACTTTACCTCAAAGGCAATCCATTTCCGCTTTTTGATCCGGAACTTTGATTTAATCCCGTATTTTCTCAGCTCTTCCGAAAGGCTCTCAAAGGAAGGTTCGGCAATAAACTCACAAAATTGATTGAAGTTTTCAGGAGTTTCACCTTTACATTCCTCGATGATTCTGAGGTCTTCTAAAAAATTGTTTAAGCTCTTTCTCCAGCCGGTATCTTCCATTTTTTCTCTCAGGAAAACATAACTCCATCAATATATCATATTTCAACTAATGTGTGAAAGGAATCGAGGAATCGGAGTCAGAGTATGACTTGGGACAATACAGCTTCTCGATTTTTCAATGTTAGTTTGACCGAAGCCAGCATATTGTTTCAAGTTTAATATCCTTTCAAAGCCTGATTTCAAACTTAGAATGCTCAAAGTCAAACGCTGACCCCAAAATATTTATCCTTTTTTCTCGATCAGCTCTGCAAACTTCCGGCCGAATTCTTCTCCCTTCTTGAGTTCTTCCTCTTTGGGGCATCCCCTGAATTCAAAAGTATCGACAAGGTCCCAATTCAGAGGCTCGATGATTTTTTCTAAGTTTTTTCGCGCGCCCCCACTCCAACCAAAACTTCCAAAATAGGCCGCTGCCTTGTTCTTGATGTGCTTATGGGCAGCTGTGTTCAAAACTTCTGCGACAGGCGGAAAGAGGGAAACCTCATAGGTAGGTGCACCTATCATAACTCCTCTCTTTGACCAGAGAGAGGGCAGGATGTAACTCACATGAGTGCGTGCCGCGTCGAAAATCTCAAGGGGAACGTCAGTCTGTGATATTCCCTGAGTCACTGCATTCATCATCATCTCCGTGTAACCGTACATGGACCCATAAAGTAGAGTGATGGCAGGTTCAGTCTTGCCTATGGCGTACTCGGCCCATTTCTTGTAGAGATCAACAATGAGGGAGGGATTTTTTCTCCAGATCAAACCATGAGACGGAGCAATGATATCCACAGGAAGATCAGCCAATTTCTCGATCGCACTCAATACCCTTGCACTAAAATTGGCCACAATATTGACGTAATACCGGAGGGCTTCCTTCTTGTAAAAGTCAAAGTTTTTGCATTCATCGTTAAAGATTGATCCCTGGATAGCGCCATACCCGCCAAAGCCGTCACAAGAAAACAGAATCCGATGAGAGGTCTCATAAGTCATCATGGTCTCCGGCCAGTGGACAAAGGGAGTTGAAAAGAACTTCAAGGCTCTCTTTCCGAGAGAAAGCGTATCCCCATCGTTGACCACACGGACATTCTCTTTGATGGAAAAAAAGCTCTCCAGCATTTCCTTGGTCTTAGCCGAACCGATGAAAGTGACTCGAGGAGCAATCCTTTTGATTGTTCTTATAAGGCCCGAATGATCGGGTTCCATGTGATTGATAACCACATAGTCAATTTTAGAGATATCTGTGACTTCATCGATTTGGGCCAGGTATTCATCTCCTTTGAATGATTTCATCAGGTCGATGATTGCCTTTTTCTCGTCATTTATCAAATAGGAATTGTAGGAAACCCCTTCCTTAGTGATCGGCCATATCCCCTCAAAAAGATCAGTGGTCCTGTCATTCACTCCTATCCAGTAGACACCAGGTTTTATTTTGACTGTGGGCATATCAATTTTCTCCTTGATTTGATTGACTTATCATTTTAAGAAGGAAGCGGAAATTACGCAACCCCATTTAACTTTTTATTTAGTTGAGCCTGCCCCCTTTTTATGGTAAAAAATACGGATAAATATGAAAACTTTATACTGCCAGGATAAAGGAGGCTGAAAAATGGAGAGCCAGGAAACAAGCACTAGAGGAGTCTGGGGATCCAAAGTCGCCTTCATATTCGCTGCGACGGGTTCAGCCATTGGTCTGGGTAACATCTGGCGTTTTCCCACTGTAGTCAGTCAGAATGGCGGAGCCGTCTTTGTTTTCGTTTATGTCGTGGCTGTGGCTATTATTGGATTCACCGTTATGCTGGCCGAGCTCACTCTCGGCCGCCACTCCCAAAAAAATCCTGTTGGCGCCATCGATTACATCAAGCCGGGTTCGCCATGGAAATTCATCGGATATCTGGGCATCATTACAGGTGTATGCCTGCTCTCCTTCTATGCAGTTGTAGCAGGGTGGGCGGCTGGATACATTTTCAAAACCGCCACCGGAGCATTCAAGGGACAGCTCACAGCAGATATGGCGAATAAGATATTCACTGATTTCAGTTCTGATCCTCTCCAGGTCTTCATTTTCTTCGCCCTGATCATGGGATTGACCATCTTCATCATCTCCAAGGGAGTCAAGAAAGGAATCGAGAAATGGACAAAGATCCTGATGCCCGCTCTTTTCCTGTTAATCGTGCTTCTGGCAGTAAGAGCCCTCACTCTTCCAGGAGCTGGAAAGGGCCTCTCCTTTTATCTTAACCCCGACTTCTCCAAGCTCAGCGGCAAGGTAATTCTGTTCGCTGTCGGGCAGGCTTTTTTTTCTTTAAGCCTGGGCATGGGCACCATGATCACTTACGGAAGCTACATTTCCAAATCGAGCAATCTCGTCTCCTCAGCCGGATGGGTTTCCTTTGCAGATACCTTCATTGCCCTACTTGCTGGATTGATTATTTTCCCGACTCTCGTTTCCTTCGGACAACCTGTAGATGTCGGAGGAGAGGGCTTGGCGTTCCAGATCTTTCCTCTCATACTTTCCCAGTTCCCTGGCGGATATATTTTTGGCACTCTCTTTTTCACGCTTCTCACCGTGGCTGCGTTGACTTCGACAATATCTCTCCTTGAAGTGCCTGTCGCTTATTTTGTCGATGAGAGGAGCTGGTCGAGAAAAAAAGCGGTCCTTGTGATCGGAATCCTCACCTTTATTCTCGGCATTCCATCGGCTCTCTCCATGGGAGGAATGGAGTTTTTCACAAAGCTCAAATTTTTGGGCTTTTTTGCTTTCGCCTTCGGCAATATCTCCCTGGCTGTGGGTGCTTTTTTCATCTGCATCTTCGTCGGCTACATATGGGGGCGGAAAAAGGCGCTCAAGGAAATTGCCTCCGGAAACCCGCGTTTCAGACTTCGCTATATATGGGCTTTTTCATTAATGGTTCTCACTCCGATAGTCATACTGTTCATTCTTTACTTTATTAAAACGTTCAGAGGATAAATAACGCCATGAAGAAAAAATTTTTCGTCATCGCCTTCTTGATTCTTTCACTCTCTGGATTCTCATTTTTAAACGCAACCGAAATCAAAGGCAAAGTCACTGATGTTTCAAAGGGAGAGCCCTACACTCATGGTTCTGTATTGCTCGAGCCCATTGGGACGGAAAATCGTTTCGAGGCTAAAATCGATAAAGAAGGCAACTACTCCTTCCAGAATATCGAAATGGGAAGATACCTTCTCTGGATGGACCTCTACAGCGCAACCCCTGCCGGAGGAGAACAAAGAGAGATAGCGGTTCAGGAGGGAGACGAAACTCTCGAGTTCAATTTTGATATTTCTCTCTCTATTCTGGATAAAACCCTCGTCTTCACAAAAGAAACGAGCGATTTTATCTGGATGCCCTTGATGGTTGTCCTTCTCTTTTTAATCGGAATCACGCTCACCATTGTCACCCGGTTGATTCAGGTCAGACGCTTAATCCTTTCCTTGAAGATGGTCCTCCAGGGAGCGATGAGGAAGGACAAATCTGAAAAAGAAGAGGGGGATATTTCTCCTTATGCCGCTTTGATGACCGCCCTGGCTGCCACGGTGGGAAACGGAAACCTGGCGGGTGTGGCCACTGCCATCGCAACTGGCGGGCCAGGAGCCCCTGTCTGGATGTGGATCGCCGGCTTCTTCGGGATGGCCACCAAGTACGCCGAAGGCTTTTTAGGAGTCAAGTTCAGGATAAAGAATGAGCGTGGAGAAATGTCCGGTGGACCCATGTACTACGCCCGCTACGGCATAAAAAATGAAAATCTCGCTAAATTCATGGGCATGTTTTTTGCCATCTGCGGTGCTTTCACCTGCCTCTTCGGCACAGGAAACATGGCCCAGTCCAACTCCATGGCTCTTGTTTTCAATGACCAGCTCGGCGTTCCCTTCTGGGTGACTGGCCTTGTCGTATTCACCATGGTCGGAGCGGTTGTGCTGGGAGGAATAAAGAGAATCGGCGCTGTCTCCGAACGCCTGGTTCCGACTATGATCCTCCTGTATTTCGGAGGAGCCCTTATCATCATCCTAGCAAACATAGCCAATCTTCCTGCAGCCTTTGCTGTCATATTCAAGTCCGCCTTCTCCGTCAAGGCTGTCGGGGGAGGCATGATCGGAGCTTCGGTAAAATTGATAATCAGCGTTGGTGTCAGAAGAGGACTTCTCTCCAACGAATCCGGGCTGGGCTCGGCAGCAATCGCCCAGTCCGCCTCAAGATCATCAGATCCCTCCAGGAACGGACTCATCGCCATGACAGGAACATTCATCGACACACTCGTCGTCAACACCCTCACCACCCTGACCATCGTCATCACAGGAATGTATCTTAAAACGGCTGTATTTGGCTCATCCGAAGGACTCACGTCCACCAAGTTAACAGCCGCCGCATTCGACTCTGTTCTCCCGTATGGAGGATACATCATCGCTCTGAGCTCTTTTCTGTTCGGCTATTCAACCCTACTGGGATGGTGTTATTACGGTGAAAAATGTCTGGAGTATATCTTTGGAGTTCGAATCGTTTATCCTTACAGGATCGCGTTCATCATCCTGCTGTTCATCGGAGCGAATATCCAAGGTCCACATCTGAATATAGTCTGGTACATAGGAGATATGGCCAACGCCTTTATGGCCTTCCCCAATCTGATATCCATGATTATTCTGGCCGGAATGGTCGGAAAAGTCACAACCAAATATTTTTATAAAAAAGACAAAACCGGCATAAAATAGCGAAGACGTTTCCTGCGGGGACACTCTATCATATGATAACTATTAAGAAACTAATATGACAAGATAGGGTGTCGCTCTCGGGAACGGCCCCATAACATTTCATCTTAACCACATCTATTCCCCTTTATTCCGGTGTCTACACAGAGTCAAAATAAATTGGATAGGAAAAAAATCTAAATATTTGCCTTAAAGGACCTTTTCGCCAAAATGCAAATGTTAAGATGCGACCCCTATTTTTTCGGTTGATAAAATCAACCACGGGGGATATCATTAAAAATAATGAACTTCTGTAAAAGTCGTGGGGAAGGAATCCACCTCATTTCCGGAATTCTACTCCTTCTGGCCCTTTCTTTTTCTCTTGGTTTCTCCGGCCAACAGGATGTCTCCGAATATAAGAAGCGCCTGGCAGACATCTCCGAACAGATCGAACAGCTCAAGCTGAGATTAGAGGAAGAGGACAAAAAGGAATCGACATTTCTCTCTGAGTTAGACAGGATTGGCTTCCATAAAAATTTGATCAGGAAAGAAATTTCACTCTACACCATGCAGCTGGGCAATACGAGCCGGGAGTTGTCATCCATACAAAGAAGAATACCTCGGCTCAAGTCCAAGTTGGATGATGAGAAAGAATCCATAGAAAAAATCCTTGTCGCCATGTATAAATTTGGAAAAATCAATCCATTCCAGTTTATGCTTCAGGCCGAAGACATGGGAACACTCGTTTCAGAGAGTAAAAATTTGACCATTCTGGTCCAGTATCAGAATGAAGTCATCTCCAACTACGTGGATACAATGTCTCTGCTCAGGGATTCAGAAAGAGAACTCGAAGAGAAAAAAAAGGAAAGTTCAAATTTAATCTGGAAAACTAAGAATAAAAGGCAAGAACTCAATGTGCAGGAGAGAAGACAGAAGGCCCTCATCAAAGATATAAAGGAAAACAAGAAGATGCATCTTCAAGCTCTGGAAGACCTTAACGAAAGAGCTCAACAGCTCCAGCTTTTAATAGAAAAGCTCCTCAAAGAGGAAATCTCTTTCCCCATTACTATCGTTCCCCTCTACGAGCAGAGAGGAAAACTCCTATGGCCGCTTGAAGGAGCCGTGGTGTCTACTTTTGGCCGGCAGGTCCATCCACAATTCCGAACCGTTACCTTTAACAACGGAATCGAAATCTCTCCCCAGAAAAACCAGGCAGTTGTTAAAGCTATCCATCCAGGAAAGGTTGTATTCTGTGACTATCACAAAGGTCGTGGGAACGTGATCATCATCGACCATGGAATGAGTTTCCATTCAATCTATGGACACTGTGCAGATTTTCTCGTCAAAAATGGAGATTTGGTTAAGACCGGCCAGCCTATCGCCATTGCCGGAGACACAGGATCTCTAGAGGGCATCACCCTCTACTTCCAAATTACTTCAAAGGCCAAACCCGTTGATCCCTTGAAATGGCTGAGAGGAAGATGATACAATTATAATTCGTAAAAAAAATGAGTAGAAAAAACGCAAAACTCGTTATCCTGACAGTCCTCGCTGTTATCTCGCTTCTCTTGATCGTTGAAAGAAGCCTTGTGCCCGGACTCTTCTCAAATCTTTCTTCTGATAAGAGTTTTGAATTACTCGCAAGAGTCATCCAAAATATTCGGGATAGCTACATTGAAGATGTGAACCCGGAACAAACAATGAAGGGCGCCTTAAAGGGAATGGTCAATTCTCTTGATGCTCTTTCCTGCTACTTAGACAAGGAAAGCATGCAGAGGTACAGCCAGCGCATGGAAACCGACCTCAAGGACATTGGAGTCGTGCTTTACAAGAGATACGGCACTTTTCCTCTGGTTATCGGAATCATCGAAAAATCCCCCGCGCAAAAAAGTGGAATCCAGATTGGCGATTCCTTAAGCGCTATTGACAACAGGTCCCCGCAGATGATGAGTCTGTTCGAAGCGAATCTGTACCTCAAAGACAAAGATGAGGGACCCGTTAAGCTCAGGATTATCAGAGGCGATACGACACAAGAGATAAAAGTAGAAAGAACACAGCTATTTGAAGAGCCCATTTCCTTCACTCCTGCTGAGGGGACGAGCGGAATTCTTAAGATCCACTACCTCTATCCTCCCAGTGTAATGAAAGTAAAAGGAAAAATTCTCTCTCGTCTACAGTCCGCTAAAAACCCATTGATTCTGGATTTAAGGAACTGTTATGAAGGAGATATCCAGGAAGCCAGAAAGCTCATCAACATCTTCCTGAAAGCCTCTAAAATTGGCTATTTCGCAAATAAAGAAGATCACAAAGAATATCTTGGCTGTCCGGATAATGCGGAACTCGAAAAACTGCCATTAGTTGTCTGGACTAATCAAGCCACATTAGGTCCAGCAGAGATAGTCGCAGGAGTACTTCAAAAATTTAAAAGAGCAAAAATCATCGGGCTCCAAACTCCCGGTCTCACGGCAAAACAGAAGTTCTTTAAACTGGAAGATGGGAGTGGAATACTGCTCACCTCAGGGATTTTCCATCTGAATTCTGGTGAGAAGCTTTGGGAAAAAGGTGTCAAGCCTGATGTTAAAATCAAGATGGAAGAGCAAAGCGACAGCATTTACCTCAAAAAAAGCTTTTCCTCTTCATCCTGATACATAGTTCATGCAAAAGAGCAGGTCTGACAGAAGAAAGTACAGCCAGCCACCACATCTCATACTCCTAATCTTTTCTCTTCTGGTTCTCTTTTCAGTCCTCGGTTTAGACTTCATCGGCTGGAAGAAGGAAGACAGGTCATACCTCTTTTCCGTCCTTCTTGGAGGAAAAAAAGCAACTTACAGCGAGGAGATACTGGAACAGGTTATCCTGAAGAGTTTACCTCTACACGCAATATCAAATCAATCCGTTCAGCAGTTCAGAGACACAAAGGGAGCCCTCCATCTCATGATTGAGGTCTCTTCAGAAACTTATGAACTATTGGAATCCTATCTTGAATCAGAACTCGCGAAAGTCAATGCTCCAATCCTGGGAAAAGAAGAACAGGCAGGGGAAGATAAGAATCACTATCTCTGGCAAGTGGGAGGGGAAAAAGATAAAGGTCTGATCATACTCTTTTCAGTCCAGAAGGATATTGCGGGTGAGTCAGTCTCTCTGAGGAAAGAGCCGGCTCATCAGGTGGCTATCATCATCGATGACCTTGGATACAGCTTAGAAGCCATACAGGAAATTTGTTCTTTCCAGAAACCTTTAACAGTTTCTATCCTGCCCTTCAGTCCCTTGGCCCAACAAACGGCCCAGATTGCTCGCCAAAACAACCTGGAAGTTATGCTTCACCTTCCGCTCGAATCCGTCAATAGTAAGGAGGAAAATGATATAGAAGGACTCATCCATTCACAGATGAGCGAAGAAGAAATCAGAAGAACCATGGACATTGACCTCGAACAAATCCCTTACATCAAAGGGGTCAATAACCACATGGGCTCAAAAATAACTCCGAATGAAGCCTTCATGACTATCATCCTTGAAGCCATAAAGGAAAGGAATCTTTTTTTCATCGACAGCCGGACATCGGTTAAGTCGGCGGCGTACAAAGTTGCGCAAAGAATGAAAATTCCTTCAGCCTATCGCCACGTTTTCCTCGATGGAAAAAGCCAGGAGGATTACATCAAAAATCAACTGATTGAGCTCTTCAGAAGGGCCCAGAGAAATAAAATAGCGGTGGGCATCTGTCATCCCATAGATGTAACCTTGAAGGTTCTTAGAGAAAATTTGCACCTTGCCGAGAAGTATAAAATCGAATTTGTCTTCGTTTCACAGATAGTCAAATAAAAAGGGGACAGGCCCCTTTTTCTGTTGGGAATGTCCCCCTCTTCCTTAACATTAAAACTTAAAGGAACAGCTGCATTCGTTCAAAAATTCAGCAACACTTTTTGGATGTTATTGCGGGCGTAGCGTGGCAATCTCATGTGATCAAATTGTCATTGCGATGAGTGTTGCGAAGAAGCAATCTCTTAAAAACAAATTTATAATTATTTTCTTAAGAGATTGCCACGCTACGCTCGCAATGACAAGGTCAACAGATCGCCACGCTACGCTCGCAATGACAAGGTCAACAGATCGCCACGCTACGCTCGCAATGACAAGGTCAACAGATCGTCACTCTACGCTCGCAATGACGCTTTTATCCTCAGTATCATTAGTAAAAGTGCTACTTAATTACTGAAGATACGCCCCTTTCCTCTTTTTTTATTAAACCTGGATTATTCACGAGTCGAGGTTGCTGTAGATGCGAGGCGTCGGCCCATGA
>CAZSGR010000090.1:6063-12174 GCA_964606185.1 uncultured Eubacteriales bacterium | reverse complement strand
ACTGAAGTTCCCTCATATGCAATGTGAATTTGAGTATTTTTATGAATAATTCAGGCAAAATAGTTCTGGACAATTCATTTCACTGCATATAAATAAACATATAGAAATCACCAAGAAAAGAGGATGGAAAAATGAGAAAAAAAAGTTCTTTTAACAGGTTCATCCATCTCGGTATCTTGGCTTTTTTATTTTTGGCTATCATTTCCTGTGAGGGGAAAGAGGAAAAGGTGATTAAAGATGTTGGGGAGAAGCCCATTATCACAGAGACCCTCCAAGAGAAGAACAATCGGATGGAATGGTGGCGAGAAGCCAGGTTTGGAATGTTCATTCACTGGGGACTGTATGCCATTCCAGCGGGGGAGTGGAAGGGAGAGACAAGACATGCGGAGTGGATATTGACAACCGCTCAGATTCCTGTAAAGGAATATGAACAATTCTCGAGTCAGTTCAACCCAGTCAAATTCAATGCCGAAGAATGGGTGAGAGTGGCCAAGAACGCGGGCATGAAGTATATCGTTATTACCAGCAAACATCACGACGGATTCTGTCTTTTTGATTCCGTTCTCACAGATTATGATGTTATGGATGCCACTCCTTTCAAAAGAGATATAATGAAAGAACTGGCTGACGAATGCCGAGAACAAGGCCTCAAGATATGCTGGTACCACTCGATCATGGATTGGCATCATCCGGACTATCTGCCGCGGCGAAACTGGGAAATGCGCTCGGCTGAGGGAGCGGATTATGACCGGTATGTTGAATACATGAAGGGCCAGGTCAAAGAGCTTGTCACCAATTACGGAGAGATCGGTGTCCTCTGGTTTGATGGGGAGTGGGAACACACCTGGGATCCTGAGAGAGGACGTGACCTCTATCAATATGTTCGTTCACTCCAGCCGAATATCATCATCAACAACCGCGTGGGCAAAGGACGTGCTGGGATGGCAGGGACGTATGATCCAAAAAGAGCAACCGGAGACTTTGGCACACCAGAGCAGGAGATTCCAGCCACAGGCCTCGACTACGACTGGGAGACCTGTATGACAATGAATGATCACTGGGGATACAATAAAAACGACAACAACTGGAAATCGAAGGAGGACCTGATCCGTAAATTAGTGGATATTGCCAGCAAAGGCGGGAACTTTCTATTGAACGTCGGTCCCACATCCGAAGGACTGTTCCCAATGCCGAGCATCGAGCGCTTAAAAGCGATGGGCGAATGGATGAAGATTAACGGGGAGAGTATCTATGGCACAACAGCCAGCCTGTTATCCAAACTGGATTGGGGCCGCAGCACGACAAAAAAGAATAAACTGTTCCTCCATGTGTTTGACTGGCCAGATGGCGGTAAGCTCGAAGTACCCGGCCTTGTCAGCCAGGTTGAGTCTGTATATCCGCTGGCTGATCCCCAAGATCGGCTGGATATTACATATAAAAATGGTTCTGCCGTACTAACGGTTCCAGACGAAGCACCGGACCCGATCGTCTCGGTCATCGTTATGGAATTTGAGGAAGAACCCGAAGTTGTCAGAGAACCCGAAATCAGCGCGGAAAACGACATCTTCTGTGACGATATGAAGGTTAACCTGTCCAGCAATCTGGAGCGGGTGAAGATCAGGTATACACTCGATTACAGCCAGCCAACGATTGATTCTCCTCTATACAGAAAGCCAATCCGATTGAATCGAACAACAACAGTCAAATGCCAGGTTTACCGCGGCGGTCAGGCCATAAGCGCGGTTGTCGGAAAAACGTTCACAAAAGTCGTTCCTCGCGCGCCGGATGCGACAGTTAAGCTGGCTCCTGGGTTGCATTTTGAGTACTTTCATGGGACATGGGACAACCTTCCGGACTTTGATACTCTGGAGCCTGTTTCTTCAGGAGAAATAGGAATTTTCGATATAAGTCGGAGGGAGCGCAAGGAATACTTCGGATTCAGGTTTACCGGCTACATAACCGTTCCCAGGGATGGAGTGTATAAATTTTATGTCGCTTCTGATGACGGCAGCCGCCTGTTCATCGGGAAGGATCTGGTTGTGGATAATGATGGACTGCACGGGTCAGTCGAAGCCATGGGCCAGATAGCTCTGGAAAAAGGATCTCATCCGGTCACAGTCGGTTTCTTCCAGAAGACTGGAGGAGTGGACTTCGAAGTCTCCTATTCCGGGCCTGGAATCAAGAAACAGCCCATTCCGGCCTCTTCTCTTTTTCATTCCAGGAAACGATAGAGCTGATTTTGCCTTCACATTCATTTCAAATTTTATTTATGCCGATATTCATCCTGTCCAGACTCGGTGAGAGCCACATTTTCCCCTATATTCAGAGTTGAACTTCATTCGTTCTTGTTGTATAAACCGTGATGAAAATTTTCAGAGTTGAGTGCATCATAGTATTGAGGAACCATTATGAGGTTCTTGTGACTACATTAATAAATTTGGCTCACTTAGTCATGGTTACTGATTTGGCTGCTCTTCAGGGGGACGTCTTATTCCACTGTCCGAAAAGAAGGATTAAGATAGTTGAAAAAAGGAGAATTCGCAGTGACTAAACTGAGAAAAGAGCTGACCTTGTACGGGCTGACCATGGTTGCGATCGGCTCCTGCATTGGCTCGGGTATCTTTTTAACGCCTTCTCAGATCGCGGGCCACCTCCCTTCGCCCTGGCTCATTCTCCTGATCTGGGGAATCGGGGGAATCGTCACTTTAACCGGAGCACTGACATTCGCAGAGTTGGGCACCATGTTTCCAAAGGCCGGAGGAGTCTATGTTTACTTGAAGGAAGCGTATGGTGACCTGTTCGGGTATCTGTATGGATGGGCCTATTTGCTTGTGATATGCTCCGGAGCCATTGCGGCGTTGAGCATTGCCTTCGCCTATTACCTGGGATTTATTATTCCTCTGGGAAACACGGGAATCAAAGTCGTTGCCGTTTCGGCAATCATTGTTGTCACCGTAATAAACATTCTCAGAGTTAAAGCCGGAGAGGTGTTTTCGAACATATTTACCGGACTGAAACTAATTGGGATTGCTGGAGTCATTTGTATAGGTTTATTCATGGGAAAGCCTGGATTGCTCAGAGTCCAGACGGGTGAAGCTGTTTCCTCAGACAATCTTCTCGTGGCTTTCGGCCTGGCACTCATCGGTGTTCTTTGGTCGTATGGAGGATGGCAGCACGCTTCATTTGTTGCAGGGGAAGCAAAGAACGCCCAGCGGACAGTTCCACAAGCCATGATTGTGGGAGCATTGGTCGTTGCCCTGGTTTACCTTCTGACGAATCTGGCCTACCTTTTCCTGCTGCCAGTGGATAAAATCGTGGGATCAGAGAGTTTGGCGGCGGAGGCGGTGAGTTCAGTGGTGCCTTTCGGCGGAATCCTGATCGCTGTCATCATTGCTGTATCTGTTATCGGGACCGCCGGAATATACACTCTCTCTTCACCCAGGATTTATTATGCAATGGCTGATGACGGCATCTTTTTTAAAAAACTGGCCTGGGTTCATCCTCGATTCCAGACTCCTGTCAATGCGATAATCACCCAGTCTGTCTGGGCCATAATTCTGCTATTATTCTGGGGAACATTCGAGGATGTGATCACTTATGTTGTGTTTATTGATTGGATGTTTTTCGCTCTGACGGCTTTTTCTGTTTATCTGTTTCGCGCGACAAGGAAAGATATTGCCAGGCCGTATAAAACTCTGGGTTATCCAATAACTCCGGCTGTATTTATTGTTATCTCCGCATTCTTTGTGGTGAATACTCTCATAGAAAAGCCTAAACATGCTTGGGCGGGTTTGATATTCATGGCCATCGGCGTGATCTTTTTCATTTATTTTAAGAGAAGAAAACTGAGAACGGGATGAAAACGGGAAGAAAAAGGATGACGAGTTAAAAGTCGCGGATTAAAAAAGAAGCCAGAATAGAACAAATATGGAATGCAGCAGGTTGAATAATGAGTTCTGAAAAAGTACCGGAGCTCCGGAGAGCCATCGGTTTGCCTCAAGCTACAGCTATGGTTGTCGGGACGATAATCGGTGCATCGATTTTTGTCCAGCCATCTGAAATAACAGGCCAGGTTCCCTCTGTGCTCGGTGTATTCATGGTCTGGTTGATTGCAGGAATACTGACATTTTTTGGCGCGATGGTCTGCGCGGAGATGGCCTCGATCTTCACTCAGACCGGAGGAGTTTATGTTTTCCTTAAAGAATCTTTTTCCCCTTCTGTTGGCTTTTTATGGGGATGGGGGATGTTCTGGAGCATCCATTCCGGGATCATTGCGGCGATTGCTGTCATTTTTGCTCGGTACGTAGCTTATTTTATACCTTTGGGGAATAGCGGGATTAAAGTCGTTTCAATCATTGTCATTTTAATAATCTCTGCGGTTAATTATCTGGGTGTTAAGCAGGGCAGTTCAATGCAGACTCTCTTTACTCTAGGAAAAGTAGTTGCCATAGTTGTAATTGTCATTCTGGGTTTCACACTGGGTTCGAGGATTCCCGAACATTTTGTGATAGATGATGTCGCAAACACCGGGATTACCGTAAATAATTTTTTCCTCGCACTGGTCGCTGGTCTATTCGCTTTTGGGGGATGGCATATGGTCACTTATAATGCCGAAGAGACCATTAATCCTCGAAAGACGATTCCACGGGCTCTGATGATTGGGACATTGACGGTCACTATATGTTATATCGCTTTAAATGCCGTATACATGTATGTATTACCACTTAATGTGGTGGCTTCGTCCAAACGAATTGCCGCGGATGCCGCTGACGTGCTCCTTGGATACGGGGGCGGTTCATTCATGTCCGTGCTGGTTATTTTTTCGACTTTCGGTGCGTTAAGCGGCATCATTCTTTGTGGGCCTCGCGTCTATTACTCCATGGCAAAGGATGGATTGTTGTTTCGATGGATAGGGGCCGTTCATCCTCAATACCACACTCCCCACAGGGCTATCTTCATCCAGGCGGTTTGGTCATCGGTTCTTGTCGCCACCGGGACATATACCACACTATTTACCAGAGTTGTCTATACCGAATGGATTTTCTTTGCCCTTATGGCTGGAGGGTTGATCTTGCTTCGGCGCCGGTCGAATGTTGTCCGTGAATACAAAATCTGGGGTTTTCCTCTGATCCCAGCCGTGTTTATCGTCTCATCCTTGGCCATAGTTGCCAATCAAATAATATCTGATCCCAAAGAAAGTCTGTTCGGACTCTCTCTGGTGTTTTCAGGATTGCCAGTCTATTATCTGTGGGCAAAAAAAAAGAAAAGGAGTCAGCCAGATGATCATTGATTTTCACAACCATTTTTATCCTCCGGAATACATTGAGGCCATAAAAAAAGGACCGAGTAATATCAAGGTGACTTATGATGCGGATGATAATCCGCTCCTGCATTATCCAGGAGATTACAACATACTCGTGCCGGGACACAGGGATGTAGATTTTCGGGAAAAGGAATTAGAAAAAGCTGGAGTCGATATGCAGATTCTCACATTCACAACCCCTGGAACGCAGATAGAGACTCCCGAGCGCTCAGGAGAACTCGCTCGGATGGTCAACGACGGTTTTGCGAAAATTATGGATGAACACCGCGACCGGTTTACTGCATTAGCCACGCTCCCTATGAATGACCCTGATGCTTCGTCTGCTGAGCTGGAGCGTGTATTTAAAAATCTGGGATTTGGAGGAGTGATGGTTTACAGCAACATAAACGGTGTGGCGTTGAGTGATCAGCGGTTTTGGCCGATGTACGAGAAAGCGAACGACCTCAATGCGGTTTTTTACATCCATCCAAATTTCCCTGTCGGCGTCGAGGCCATGACAGAATACTGGCTTATGCCGTTAGTCGGGTTCACTTTTGACACCACGCTGGCTGCGGCGAAGCTGGTTTTCAGCGGTGTGGTTGAAACATTTCCGAGAATTAAATGGGTTCTGGCGCATCTCGGCGGAGCGATTCCTTACCTTGCAGAGAGACTGGATAGAGGGTATTTTGCCTTCAAGGAATGCAGAGAACATATCAGCCAGCCTCCGAGCGAATATCTGAGGAATTTTTATTATGATTCCGTCAATTTTGATGTCAAAGCGTTGAAACTGGCGGTTGATTTTGCAG
The DNA here is from genome assembly GCA_964606185.1 of uncultured Eubacteriales bacterium. Classification (GTDB taxonomy): domain Bacteria; phylum Acidobacteriota; class Aminicenantia; order Aminicenantales; family Aminicenantaceae; genus SOIA01. The sequence goes on along the minus strand of CAZSGR010000090.1, from coordinate 6,066 downwards.
GTG
>CAZSGR010000090.1:0-5963 GCA_964606185.1 uncultured Eubacteriales bacterium | reverse complement strand
GTGTTGGCCGGATGGACATTGTTATCAATGTCTCCAGTGGTAATGAGCAATCTTCCTTTCAGGTTTTTAGCAAGCTCAGAATTTTTTTCGATGCTGTACTCGAATTTGATATTTCCTTCTTTATCAACGACTTCCTTGACTCCGTGATGTTTTTCACTCCACCATCTGTTGTACACATTGTTCTCGTGATTGCCCGCAGAGGAGACAGCCACTTTGAAAAAGTCCGGATAGACGAGCATTGCAGCCGTAGACATGAATCCCCCTCCGGAATGGCCGAAGATACCGACCTTATCGATATCGATGAAAGGATGCCTGTCCGCCAGCTGCTCGATGGCCGCTTTTTTATCGGCGAGTCCATAATCTCTTAAGTTTCCATAGCCGTAATTGTGATACCACTTGGAACGAGCAGGATGTCCACCTCTGTTTCCCACGCAAATAACAATGAAGCCGAACTGGGCGAGTGTGATGTTGCTCGACCGTACGGAGAATGATTTGGGCACGCTTTCCGTTTGCGGTCCTGGGTAGACATAGGCGATGATGGGATACAGTTTGGTCTCATCAAAATCGAACGGCTTATACATCACTCCGTAGATGTCAGTGATGCTGTCGTCAGCCTTGACTTTAAATGTTTCCGGAAATTTGAATCCCGCCTGCATGAGTAGAGAAAGATCAGCCTTTTCCAGTCTAATGAGGAGATTACCCAGGTTGTCGTACAGGACGGATTCGGGCGCAGTATCGATTCGGGAATAATTATCGATGAAGAACCGGTTGGAATCGCAGATGCTGGCACTATGCGTGAAATTGCCTTTATTGAGCAGCTTGAGGCCAGTCCCATCCAGATTGACTTTGTACAGGTGGTAATAGTAGGGGTCTTCACCTTTCTCCCGGCCATTGGCGGTGAAATAGAGAATCCGGTTCTTTTCATCGATTCCCGTGATATTCTCGCAGTGCCAGGGTCCGGAAGTGAGCTGTTTTTTGAGTTTGCCATTCTCATCAAAAAGATAGAAATGCGCCCACCCGTCTCTTTCTGACCAGTGGATGAGTTCTTTTCCGTTGTTAATTAATCCCAACTGACGGGTTTCGACGTACGTGTTGAGCCGTTCTTCGATCAGAACCTTCGTTTCACCTGTAGTGGCATCGGCCACACAGATATCGATGCGGTGCAGGTCGCGGCTGGTGCGGGAAAAATAGAGTTTATCCGGAGTCTCAGACAGCCAGAGGCTTGGCCGGTTTTCATCATCGCGGTTTTTTGCCAGACGTCGAGCAGTAAGGACGGAGATGGATTGATCTTTAAACCGGTCTGTGTCCACCTTGATTATCTTCTTTGTTTCAAGCTCGAAGATCAGGATTTCAGATACAGGAGATTCTTCTTCACCCGGCATCTGGTATCTGTATGTTTCCAGAGTGGGGCGGGGTTGGGCGATGGAATTGATGACCCAGAGATCCTTGACCTTCCGTGCGTCTGTCCTTGTGATCGCAAACTTTTTAGAGTCCCTGGTCCAGATGACTCGGACTCCTTTGCGCTTGTCTTTATTCTTTTCTTTATCGACATTCGTTTCGCCTCTTCCTGAACCGCCATAGCCGTAGTGCTCTTCTCCATCTGTAGTCAGTTGATGCTCGACGATATCCTCGTCTTCCTCGTCTTCCAGAGCCTTCTCATAGTTTTCTTTGTCCATGGTATAGAGGTTGTAGTGACGGGCGAAAACGATGGTTTGTTCATCCGGAGAAATAGAGGCCCATCTCGGCCTGTCCTTGGGTTTCTTGTAGTCTTTAAGAAGTGTGAGTTTACCGGTGACGATATCGTACTCGAAATAGAAGATTTTTTTCTTGGGTTTTTCTTTTTTCTTTGGAGCCTTTTCTTCCTCTTTTTCCTTTTCTTTTTTTATCTCTTCCTTTTTTTTCTCCACTTCTTCTTTCTTTTCAGGCTCTTCCTTTTCTTCTTGTGAACTTTCTACTTCAAACTGAATGGCGCGGTCCTTTTTAACGAATTTTATTCTGTCAATGGGAAGGTGCTTGGCATCGTAAGGATCTTTGGTGATCAGAGTCAACTCGGCTGCCATTTTGACATTGTCGAATAAAGGCCGTTTGGTTTTTCGGCTAGGATCAACAATGTAGAAAGTCTTGCCTTCGCTGGTTTCGTACGTGTACCAGAAGCGGTCACTGTACTTCAACCAGTGGGCACTGACGGAAGTGGAAAAGGCCATTTTTTCCATTTTGGCTGAAGTGAACCGCGCCGCGAGCTTGTAGTTAGCTTTTTTGACGGGCGTGTTTTCCGCCACAAGCCCGTTCGCCGCAAATGAGAGGATAAGAACAGTAAACACAATGAACCTAACCGGCCTGCTGAGTGAGTGAGGTATAAAGTTCTTGCCTTTTTTCATGTTTCTCCCTCCTTTAATATAGGTTTTTTGAAGATAAGGCAGAATAAAAGAGATTTGAGACTGTGGGAATGTATTTTTTTGAAAATAGGGATCTCATGAAATGTTTTTTCATAAAGAGATTCAAAATTATACTCATGAAAAAGACAGATTACAACTCTTTCCTTTAAAAATTATTCTTAAGAATTTAATAAGAAGTATTCGTAATAATGTCTTCCCAAAACCTTGATGTGTGCCGGTGCCTTCTTTTTTCTTCTGCATGCAATATGGAATTCGAGCCATGAAACTGCTGCAGAAAAAAAGAAAATTTATGTGCAGATTTTATCAAGTTTTTTCAAAATTTTTTCGAAACTCTCAGGTCTGAGGGAACGGATTGATTTTCCCGGTATTCCGATCCATAGAGGCTGGACTTTGATTTTACTCAAGGCCGTTTTAAACTCCTCCATAAAGACGCCCATTCCCGGAACAAATTCTACATCTCGGGGAAACTCTTTTTTTCCTTTGATGTTTGTCTTCCATCTTCCGACACGATCTATGCCGCAGGTTGGACTTCCTTCAGCTCCGATGATGGCTGTGATTTCATATCCCTTTTTCGTGTACCATTTCAGCGTTTGACTGATAGACTCTGCCAGCTTTCGATAGACTTCCCTGATTTTTGGACGGTCATAAGAGTCCTTAGGCAGCGCCTTCCTGAAGATTCCAGCCAGCTCGACTTCTGGACAGGGAATCTGGTAGATGCCCACGCCTTTTTTCATGAGGAGCCCGACGACTTCCTCTTCAAGCCCGGGATAGATGGCGAGGTTATCTTCCAGGGAGTGAACATTCAGGATGCAGTGAGAAACCACAACTATCTTTCCACTTCTTTTATCTTTCATGGGTGGCCTCCATATGGATGCATATATTCTATTTCATTATCAGATAATTATGAATTATGTCATTGGGGTGCGTCTTCATCAAACTGTTTTCGGGCGGGATTTCAGCCAGATTTCTTGTATCCAGTTTCTAAGCAATCGAATGAAGTCGGTCACAGGTCGGAGAGGACAGAGGTAACTGCACCAAGGCCTTTTGAGAAACAAGGCGGCGATCAGCACGACTCCCAACAATGCGAAATTAAAGCTGGATCCGATCAAGTGAAAGAATGCGCCAAAAACTTCGTAGCTGGAAACGCTCGGATTCCGATAGAGGAGAGCAAGCACGATCGCTGATAAAGCCAGGACTCTTTGAAACCACCGGAGAAGAACGTGAGTTCGTTCCGGAATCCGCCTCTTGGCTCCACCTATAATGCCAAGACATTCCTGTGCAGACCCGAAGGGGCAGAACCACTCACAGTAGGGACTTTTCTTGCCCACAGCGATGATGAGCACAATTCCAGCCAGTAAAATGTACCAGTAAAGATTGAGACGCCACCCGGGCCAGAATCCAAGGAGCATCTTGTTGATAAAAACCAGAGTGAGGGGCCTGTTGTACACGAAGCCCAGCACACCCATTCCCACGAGCATTGAAATCCAGCGGAAAGTTTTCCTCTGTTTGAACTGGCGGGACCTCCCCACAATCCCGACTGCAAAGAGGACGAGTAGAACAGCCTCAGGGAATCCAAAAACAACCGGGGGCGAAGGCTCCGGGATCACAGGAAGTTTAAGGTTCCGAGTCGCCACTTTACGGGCAGCTCTTCTCACGGAATCGGCAAGAGCACGGGAGCTGTAAGTGGCGCCTGTGACACTATCCACATCCTGACCAAGAATGAAAGAATCAGAGTGGGATTTGTCTTTTAAGGATGCACTCAGCTGACTTCTCAAAACACGCTGGAAGAAAGACGCTGTCTCCTTGTGCTCCATGACAGAGAGACCCATAACTTTTCCATCAAGGGATACAGCCACAACGATTTTAAGCTCTCCCCCATAACCATTGGCCTTCCCGACAGCTAAATAGCCTAGCAATTGTGACTTTGCTTCATCTTTCCACGCAGAGTAGTTGCCTCCTGAGGAAGGCTCGAAATAGTTGGCCTTCGGTAGTGCCTGCTTCAGGAATGGAGCCGAATCAGCCTCGGCCCGGAATGTTCCAGCCAACCAGGCGATAACCAGTACCCCCAACGCCAGAACAGCCAGGATGCGCTCAAGTCGCTTTGAATTTTTTTTCCTGTATTCCATATTCATAGGCTGTTATGTGTACTACACAAACGTCTTCACATCGACTCTCGAGCGGTGATGGTTTTCTGCCCATCCAGCTTCCAAAATTTTTCATCCTGAAGCTGTTGTCCGTATCCGCTTGCTTGATCGAGGCTGACCATCAGTTTATTCACGGGGCTGACTCGGCCTTCAATGATCTGACGAATCATCCGGTGGAGCCAGGAATTGTTGGGTTTGGTGAAGGGGCAGACGCGTTTGCAGTTGGAACAACTGAAGCCGTTAAAGTCGTAGCACTTCTCAGGTTCGATATACCATTTTAAAGTTCCTGGATTGTTTGAAGGAGATTTTCCTTTCCAGGCGCGCGGGCCGTCAGTCACAGCGCTGCTCGGACAATGCTCGGCGCACAGCATGCATGCCTCACAGAACTCCGTCACTCCAAAATCAATAGGGGAGTCAGCCGCAAGGGGCATATCCGTAATAACCTTGGCCAGACGGACGCGTGGACCGTACTTGGGTGTGATCAGGAGGCCGAGGCGTCCCAGTTGCCCTAATCCTGCATCTATGGCCATGGGGATGCTGAGTCCGGTCCCATTTCCTGCGGGAATAGCTCTGTAACCCAGAGCCCGAATGAATTCTGCCAGAGAAGTTGCTGTGAACGCCATCCGTGAATATCCGTTTCCGACCGCAGCAGAGGCCAGTCGACCGGGTGAATTGGCAATACCATGGAAGTCTTCCTCGAAGGCAAGAGAGATGACTCTGCTCATTGACTCAGGAATATACAACGCTTCTTTTGTTTTTTCAAAACGGTCGCCCTCTCTCAGTACAGGAAGGGCACGCTCTCGGTCTTCTCTAGATGGGGAGTACTGGTCGGAATACAGCCAGAGAGGGTTGAGCTCAGCAATACCCGCTAGAGAGGCTCCATAAAATAGAGCGGCGTGTTTTACGGCTAGAGAAGTTTCCTTCCAGGTCATGTTCAGGTCCGATGGGTTCCAGGGTCCGAGCTCGTGAAGACCCTGGCCCCGAACCATCCCATAGCGGTGCACATCCCATCCATAGGATAGACCTCCGCCGGCACGAGCTCCATGCCAGGATGCAGCCATGAGAGCATAATCGAGGCGGGTCTGGTTGGGAACCTTCCCCTTGCCTTCAACCAGGTTCTGAATGGTCAAATTTTCTTTCACTTCAGGACGGTTCCGGCGAGCCGGTTCCCAGATGTTACGGCTGAATACCGTGGTCTTTTCGCTCATTTGTTTAATTATTTTTGGGTCGTACTCGTAGGGATATTTTTTGTTATTGATTTTTTCCACCGGGAAGCCACCGTATTCATCTGGAGATTCGATCAAAACTCCGTTTTTAGTCTTGGCTATCACTTCAGGACGAGCCATGCCAAAACCAACAGTTGCGGTCCCTATTCCCACCATTTTTAAAAAGTCGCGTCGATGAATCGGTTGTTCAGACATTT
>CAZSGR010000089.1:0-12408 GCA_964606185.1 uncultured Eubacteriales bacterium | reverse complement strand
TGATTTTCTTGAATCTGGCCGCAAATGTGGGAGCGAATGAGACCAAGGTCAAGGAAGTCTTGCCTCCAGGAATCCTGCCGGTTGTTATTTTAAGTGGTTCTGATTATGAGATGGGCTATCAGTACGGTCAGCAGGCTGGACTCTATTTGGAAAAAGAAAAAGAAGCGAGCTGGGCTTCGGCTCTTCAAACATTCAGCCGTGAAAAAGTGCTTCACATGCTTAAAGGAAACCAGTTCTACATCCGCAAATACACTCCGGAAAATATCGAGATTATGAAAGGCATAGCAGATGGTGCGACAGCCTCAGGCTTTTCGCTGTCCTATACGGATGTCTTGCTGATGAATTGTACTCTTCCCAATCCTGAGACTTCTACTTTCCCGCCGGGTGCAGAAAAGGATTCGCTCCCGGTAAAAAAGTGTTCTGTGTGTTCAGCCTGGGGAAGCACCACCACAGACGGACGCTTGATCGGAATGGACACCCTCGATTCAGGTGAAGCTGCCTATGGAGTAATCATTCTGGCCTTTCCGGATAAGGGAAACAATTATATTTGCGGCGCTCAAGCCGGAGAGATAGGGGATCATTTCTTGATGAATAACAAGGGGCTATTTGTGGGAAACAGCGGGGGAGGCGGTTCCCCGCGGGATGTGGACACGAACTACGGCTTGTCCTGGTCCTGTTCTCTTACCCACATCGCCCGTTTCGCAAACAGCGCCCATGAGGCCAGAGACATGCTTCTGCCCTGGCAGATCAACATCCCGGAAAACTTTCATTTTATCGATGTCAAAGGCAATGCCTGTGTTGTGGAAAAAACGGCAGCCGTTCAGAGTGTCCGAAAACCCGGTGACTTTGGGGAGAAGGATTTTCTCTATTCCACGAACAACTACTTGAATAAAGAGATGATGCCGACCAAAAAAGGGGGATTCATCAAACAGCATGGCGGTTACGGAGCTTATGCGGCTCCCCGCAACCTGATGCTCTGGGATATGCTCCACAATTATCACGGTCATGTCAACGTGGAATTCATGAAAATGATGCTGCGGTTTCCAGGCGATGCTCCACCCTATCCACCGGAAGGAGGTTGGGATGCCAAGGTCTGCCGGCCCTCGAATTCGTGGGTTTCGGTGCTGCTCCCGGATGATGGGGATGAGGGTACGGCTTATATCTGCACAGGGCCCGCCGGTCGCGTGATCCATTCATCGACCGCATCGGATGGAGAAGAGATGCTGTCGAGCTATCCTTATATAGACGGCACCCATACTTTTTACAAATTAACTCTCGCTGCCAATCCTGAGCAAGTCGTTGAAGAAGCCCGGAAGGCAGCCCGCATAGACATAGCCACTGCCTATAAAAAGCTGATGTATCTCAACTTAACGGATACCGGATATGCCGCCTTGAATGAGTTGTATTCCCTGGCCAATGCCGAGTATTACCAGGGTAAGGTCTACTTTAATAAGGGACTGCTGGCCAGCGGGGATGAAGCCCTCTCTTACCTGGCAAAGGCGGTGACGGCTTTCACCCGATCCCAGGCCCATGCACTCCAGGTTTATGAAGCTCTGGTACCTGCTCCCACCAGTCCATCTGACCTAGGTTTGAGGCTTTTTGGCGGTGATTGGGCTTCGTGGGAGACCAGGACTGGAGAAAGGAAATAGTGCAAGAGTTTCTTCTAAAAATTCACCTGAACCCTGCCCCTGATGATCAGCTATCCTTCAGAGATTTGTTGTAAGGATTTGTTGTAAGGTGTGTCGGCCGATTTTATGAATAATTCAGGAAAGGGATTTTAGGAATGTTTTCAGCCCCTCACTGAACTCGGGCCTTTTCAGGGCAAGAGAGATGGTTGCCTCGAGGAAGCCCATCTTATCGCCGCAATCGTAGCGGTCTCCCTCAAAGAGCACTCCATAGACTGGCTGCTTCTCCAGGAGGTACTTGACCCCATCCGGGAGCTGGATTTCTCCCCTGTGATCGGGTTTTGTCTTCTTTATGCCCTCGAAGATCTCGGGTGTGAACACATACCTTCCCAAACTTGCCAGATCGGAAAAGGCTTTCTCCGGCCCGGGCTTTTCGACAAGGTCCTCTATCTGGAACACCCTCTCAGTCACCTGCCTGGGTTTGACAATCCCGTACATCTTCGTTCCTTCCTCATCTGTGCGTCCCAGGACGATGGCAGAAGCCTGATACTCATCGTAAGCGTCGATGAGCTGTTTTGTGCAGGGCGTATGACTGTCATAGATATCATCAGGAAGGAGAACGGCAAAAGGCTCCTGGCCTATGAATTTTTCACCCATGAGTACCGCATGTCCCAGTCCAAGGGCTTCTTTCTGCCGGATGTAGCAGAATTCCGCGAGTCCGGAAATCCTTCTGACTTCTTTGAGATAATCGAGTTTCCCCTTTTCTTCCAGAAATCGCTCCAGCTCAGGGCTGCTGTCAAAGTAATCTTCCATCGAGGACTTCCCCCGGCTTGTGATGATGGCGATGCTCTCTATCCCGGATTGAACCGCCTCTTCAACAGAGTAGAGGATGAGCGGTCTATCTATGACCGAAAGCATCTCTTTCGGCTGGGACTTTGTCGCGGGAAGGAAACGCGTCCCGAAACCTGCCGCCGGAATGATGGCTTTTCGTATCTTCATTTTATCTCCTCAAGCGAAAAATAATGAATCTCTCCCGCATAAGGCTAAATTTGACTATCCTGAAGGAATCCCTCTCGAATCTTTCTATTTATTTTACCTGGATTATTCACGAATCGAGGTTGCTTCGGAAACCATTGCGAAAAGAGATGCGACATCTTCAATCCCATGCCTTCTCGCATGGACATGAGATTGCCACGCTTCGCTCGCAATGACAATTGATCTAACGAAAGTGTCGGCATATTTTATGAATAGTTCAGGTTCATTAGAATCTGTAACTTACGGAGATTGTGGGCACGAGTATATTCATGTTATAGATGCCGGGTTGAGCTGTCTCCCAGTCAGGATCGGTCGCCACCCTCTCCACAGGCACATTTCTCTCTTTCCCCATCAGGTACTCAATGCCAAAATCCAGCTGAAGCCCATCGAGATTGGTGCCCACGCCGGCGGTAATCACGTTGAAATCAAAATTGGGGAGGAGCACATTCATAGTCCGGTCAGGAGCGGGGGATGGGTCGTAATAATATCCTGCCCGAAAGGCAAGTGGATTGATCTTGTATTCTGCGCCGATCCGAATCTGAAGGGCATCATCCCAGTGCATGGGCCTGGCACCTTCCTCCATAATCGTCGCCCAGAATGGGTCAACGTAAACAGTATCCATCACATCGATCTTTGACCACTGGGTCCACTGCACATCTCCTGTAAGAGTCAGTCCTTCTATGGGTCTGAAGGCAACTCCTCCAGCGAGCCACATCGGCCAGGTGACCTCTCTTTCAAGGTCTGAGGTGTCGTTTAACGGTGTGGGGGGGATCATTGCCGCGCCCAGGTCAGTCATTCCGCTGATAGTAGCCTCTCCCTTGAATCCGACAGTGCTGGCGGAGCGGAAGGTCGCCCCAAAGCTTAGCTTTTCTACCGGCCGAAAAAGGACTCCGATAGTTGCGCCATACCCCCATCCAGTCATACTTTCTTCATACTGGCCGAGGTCGACAACTGGCATCGGAGCATCTGATGCGCCGGCCCACATGGAGATATCGAATACGGCATAGTTTATGTTAAACGTGGCTCCGAGGGATAACTTATCGTTTACCTTAAACGCAAGTGCAGGGGAAAAAGTGACTATCCCTATTTTACTCTTCCAGCTTACGGTCGGGTTCGGAGGCAGGCCGGCTTGAACCGGGAGTAACGCAAAATCAGTCCCATCCCACAAGGCCCCAAGGCCGGAAGGAACGTATACACCCAAACCGACAACCACTTTTTCGCTCACAGGATGATAATAAGCAGCCAGGCCGGTCAGGTAGTGTTTGGTTTCCGTTTTCGCATTCACTATTCTGACGAGCGGAGGCAGATCTACCTCCATTATGTACGTGCTGGAAGGAATGAGGTCTGTTCCGTAGAAGCCAAAATACTTCTTTTGGAAAAGGGCCATACCTGCCGGATTCCAGTAAATGGCGCTAAAATCATCCGCCAACCCGACAAAAGCTCCACCCATAGCCAGAGCCCGCGTTCCGAGGCTGTTCAGGTTCAAACCGTTGGCCATTGCCAAAGAGCTTAAAAAACAGATGGAAAGGAGAACCAAGAAAAATACTTTCCTATTTTTCATACTGACCTCCTTCTTCCTTTCTCCTTTAATTACAGATTTTATTTTTCTTTGTCGAATGGAATGTGCTCCGTTTTTCTTATGCCTCTGTCAAGAAACAATCTTTTAAAAAAAATTTAAACAGCCTGGACATCTTTAACCTCAGGGACTCGCTTTTTTATAAAGCGCGTAATGCCCTGGGTTAACGTCATTTCCCTCATGGGACATCCCTCGCAGGCCCCCAAAAGCCTGACTTTCACCACACCATCCTCTGTAACCTCCACAAGCTCCACATCGCCTCCATCGGCTTTGAGGTGGGGCCTGACCTCATCCAGTGCTTTTTCGACATCTTCTTTCATGTCTTTCTCCTTGAGATATTTTAATCGCCAGAAGTTAATAATATATTAGATTCAGGATTATTTCTCAAATAGTAAAAAAAGTAATAGGGGACGTTCCCCAAGGTACCACCTCTTATAAGGGGACTGTCCCTTTCAGTCCTTACTTCACGAAGAAGAGGGGCTGTCCCTCTTTTTTTAAAAAGAGGTGGTACCTTGGGGAACGTGCCTAATACTCTAATACTAGAAAAAATGTCTAACGTCGAGCACTGACCCCATTTTTCTTAAACACAAACTCTTTCTTGTCGTTCACACCGACCTTGATCTTGTCTCCCTCTTTATACTTCCCTTCCAAAATCTTCTGCGCGAGTGGATTCTGGATGTCTCTCTGGATCGTCCTCTTCACCGGCCTTGCCCCGTAAACGGGGTCATATCCTCTTTCTGCCAGGAGTTTTTTCGCTTCCTGACTCAGCTCAATATCTATTTTTTTATCGTGAAGCCTTTCTCTCAGCTCATCGATCTGTATATCGACGATCTCCAGAATGACATCCTGAGAGAGAGCCTTAAAAATGACAATCTCGTCCATCCGGTTCAAAAATTCGGGCCTGAAATGGCTCTCCATAATAGTTATCACTTCTTTCTCCATCTTTCTGAAATCCTGGCTGAGCTCCTTGATCACCTGGCTACCCAGGTTGGATGTCATGATGATGATGGTGTTCTTAAAATCAACTGTCCGTCCTTTTCCGTCCGTCAAGCGGCCATCATCTAAAATCTGAAGAAGGATGTTAAAAACATCGGCATGGGCTTTCTCTATCTCATCAAGGAGGATGATCGAGTAGGGCCTGCGCTTGATCGCTTCGGTGAGCTGGCCTCCTTCCTCGTGTCCAACATAACCGGGGGGAGCGCCGATCAATCGCGAAACCGTGTGCTTCTCCATGTACTCAGACATGTCGAGCCTCACCAGTGCCTTTTCGTCATCAAAAAGAAACTCGGCGAGCACGCGTGCCAATTCGGTCTTACCGACACCCGTAGGACCGAGAAAGATGAATGAGCCCAAAGGACGGGAAGCATCCTGGATTCCGGCCCTGGCCCGCCGGATGGTATCGGAGACAGCACTCAGGGCATGGTCCTGGCCTTTGACTCTTTCAGCCAGGACAGATTCCATTGTCACCAATTTTTCCATCTCTCCCTGGAGCATTCTTGAGACGGGGATTCCTGTCCATTTGGAAACCACTTCTGCCACATCTTCTTCATCGACCTCTTCCTTGAGCATTTTCCCACTCTTCTGGACTTCTGCCAGCTTCCCAGTGATCTCCTTTATTTCTTTTTCTGTCTCGACCAGTTTCCCGTATCTGATCTCAGCCACTTTCTCTAAATCGCCAACCCTCTCTGCATTCTGTTCCTCCACCTTGAGGGAATCCATATTCTCTTTCAGCTTATTCAAAATATCGATCAGTTCCTTCTCTCTCTGCCAGTGCGCCTTGAGAACAGAGGATTGCTCCTTTAAATCGGCCAGCTCTTTGGTCAATTTATCCAACTTTTCCCGTGTGCTCTTATCCTTTTCTTTTTTCAAGGCCTGCCTTTCTATCTCAAGCTGGATGATTTTTCTCTCCAGCTCATCTATTTCTTGGGGCAGGCTGTCGATCTCAATCCGGATACGAGAAGCGGCTTCATCTATCAAATCTATAGCCTTGTCCGGTAGGTAGCGGTCAGCTATGTAGCGGTTGGAAAGAGTGGCCGCCGCAACAATGGCAGAATCCTTGATCTCCACTCCATGGTGCACCTCATACTTTTCCTTTAAACCTCTCAAGATGGAAATTGTTTCCTCCACCGAAGGCTCTCCCACATAAACCTGCTGAAATCTTCTCTCCAGAGCCGCATCCCTTTCGATGTATTTTTTATATTCGTTAAGGGTAGTCGCTCCCACACAGCGAAGCTCTCCTCTTGCCAGTGGTGGTTTGAGCATGTTTGACGCGTCCACAGCACCTTCGGCTGCCCCTGCTCCGATGATCGTATGGAGCTCATCGATGAAAAGAATAATATCTCCCTCTGCCTCCTTGATTTCCTTGAGGACGGCCTTCAGCCTGTCTTCGAATTCTCCTCTGTATTTCGTTCCAGCCACTAATGCTCCGATATCCAAAGCGATAAGCCGTTTGTTCTTGAGAGACAGAGGAATATCTCCGTTGGCAATCCGCTGGGCGAGACCTTCCGCAATGGCTGTCTTGCCCACTCCCGCTTCACCGATGAGAACCGGATTATTTTTTGTTCTCCGAGAGAGAACCTGGACAACTCTTCTGACTTCGTCCTCCCGGCCGATAACCGGGTCCAACTTTCCCTGTTTGGCCAGTTCTGTGATATCCCGGGCATACCGCTCAAGAACCCGGTATTTGGCTTCAGGTTGAGGGTCTGTGATTCTCTGAGTGCCTCTTAAAGACATCAGAGCTTTGAGGACTGCCTCTTCGGTGACCCCATTCTCTCTCAAAATCCTGCTGGCCTCGCACGTCTTCTCTTTCAGTAAAGCAAGAAAGAGATGCTCGGTCGAAATGAATTCATCCTTGAGCTTTTCCGCCTCTTTTTGAGCGTTAGCCATTATCTTTCTCAGCGAGGAAGAGAGGTAGACCTCTTCTCCTCCTTCGATCTTGGGGATCTTATCCAGAGAAGACTTCAGGTCTTCGCGAATTTTTGACAGGTTGACTCCGATCTTGGCCAGGACTGAATTCACAATATTCTCTTCCTGGTTTAAAAAAGCCCAGAGAAGGTGCTCGGGCTTAAGCTCTTGATTGCCCAGTTCTTCTGCTCTGGACTGGGCCTGCTGGAAGGCTTCTTGAGCCATGACAGTGAATTTATCCCATTTCATTGTTTACTCCTCCTCTATTTAAATATTCAAGCTCTTGCATGTCAAGACAGCAAATTGCCTGGAACGGGTTGGTTTTCGGCTGAAGTTCTTTTGGCATTGTTTATTCAAAATTCCAGGCTTTGATAAGAGATAAGAACGTTCAGTACTGTTGTCACAAAAAGAGTAGGATCAAGTCTCCATTTTTTGTTTTGGCCAAAAGATAAAACCATAAAAAAACCAGCCATCAAAATAAGCAGGGTCAGGCCGCGACATTAGTCATTTTTAAAATTGAATCAGGCCTTATCAGTTTTTTAAAATGCCAGTCTTAATTCTAGAGATTCGGCATCGGCTCTAACAGGAATTGCGTCTGAATAATGTCCAATGTCGAGGCCTGACCCCAAAGACATGAGTAAAAATATCAAAAGACGACGTTATCCAAAAGGCATTAAGCCAAGGAGGCTCTCTCTTTTTTTAGAGATTACCACGCTGCGCTCGCAATGACACAAAAAGAAGAAAACAAATTTTTTCAAATTTCCCACTTGACAATTTATTAAAAGTTGTTATTTTTTCTTTAGAGAACAAATGGAAGAAATCGAAGTAACGAGCTGGCTGACGCTGGATGCTATAAAAAATGCGGCAGAAGTCACAGAAACGGTGGGAGACCTCCAGACCGGGCACTGCAAAGCCGTATTCTGTGAAATCGAGGACGACCTGCTGGAATTGTGCTACAGCGATTCAGCATCGAATTATATCAGACGCTACGAGGACAAAGAAGAATTCGAGGCCGCTCTCGCCAAACGCAAGGAAGAAGAAGGAGAAGCTCAGTACGAAGAAAATCCAGGATTCAAGGACGAGGATTTTGCCGAAAATGAAGAAGAAGAGGAGGATCTGGAGATCATTGATGAACCGGAAAATATCTAACGTTTTCTCTGAAATTCCACTTAACAACCATCCAAAGGCACCCTTTTTTTAGAATTCAGCCCACAGCAATCAGCTCAGCATTATTGCCTCTTTATGTGCTTTCTCTATCTTCAATCCCTTAGCTTTTCTTGTCTTCCTCTTTCCCTTTGTCTTTAATCTTTTTTTTAAGCTGGCTGAGTATGTTCAAGGCATCCAACGGTGTCAACTCGGATATATGACACTTATCAATTTCCTCTTTTATGTCCTTGAGCAATTCTTGTTCTCTATCTTCTTTGAACAGAAACATCTGGGCTTTGTCCCGTTCTTTCAAAGAGCGATAAGCGAGCTTCGGGCGTCCGGCATCATCCAGTTCCTGTTTCTCCAGGTTGAAAAGGATCTCTTTAGCCCTATCGACTACAGCTCGAGGGATCCCGGCCAGCTTGGCCACATGAATTCCGTAGCTCTGGTCTGAAGGGCCAGAAACGATCTTCCTCAGAAAAACGATATCATCCTTCCTCTCTTTCACAGTCACGTGATAATTCTTGATCCTGGATAGGGTCAGTGCCAGTTCAGTCAACTCATGGTAGTGGGTTGCGAACAGGGTTTTGGCTCTGATCTCTTCTTTTTCATGTAGGTGTTCAGCCATAGCCCAGGCGATACTTAATCCATCAAAAGTGCTCGTTCCTCTCCCGATTTCATCCAGCAGAATCAGACTTTTCTCAGTCGCATTGTTTAAAATTTTCGCAGCCTCGAGCATCTCCACCATAAAAGTGGATTGACCTACGCTCAGGAAATCCATAGCCCCGATGCGTGTGAAAATGCGGTCAACCACACCGATTTCAGCTTCTCGTGCAGGCACAAAAGAGCCCATCTGGGCCAGAATGCAGATTAAAGCGACCTGCCTCAGATAGGTGGACTTCCCTCCCATGTTCGGCCCGGTCACAATCAGAATCTGATCTTGCTCTCGATCCATGTATGTATCATTGGGGATAAACGGCTCGTCGCTGCTGACTTCGATAACAGGATGCCGGCCTTCCGCGATTCTTATCCTGTCCTCTGAATGGATTTGAGGACGATGATAGTTCCGGAACGACGCAAGCTCTGAAAGCGAGGAAAGTACATCCAGGACGGCAATATCTGAGGCAATCTTCTGAAGTCGTCTTGTTTCTTTTGAAATTTTTTCTCTCACTTCCAGAAAAAGGTTGAATTCCAGCTCTGCTATCTGCTCTTCGGCGTTGAGGACTTTTTCTTCGTATTCCTGGAGTTCCGGAGTGATGAACCGCTCGGAATTCGCCAATGTCTGCTTTCGGATGTAATCCTCAGGAACAAGGGGCAGATTCGGCTTGGTGACCTCGATATAGTAGCCAAACACTTTGTTGTAACGAATCTTCAGAGAAGAGATGCCAGTTTTTTCTCTTTCCTTTTTCTCGAGAAGAGAAATGAAGCTCTTCCCGGAATGGCTCAATTTCCTCAACTCATCCAGTTCGGGATTGTAGCCATTCTTAATGACTCCACCTTCAGTCAGTAAAAAAGCCGGTTCATCCAGAATCGCGCTGTCGATCAACTCCACCAGGTCCTCAGCATTATCCCAGTTTTTACGGATATGCTTGACCGTTCTGGTTGCAAACGGCTTTATTATTTTTTGAACATTGGGGAGGGGCAAAAGTGATTTTTTCAAGGACACAAGGTCCCGTGCATGGGCAACCGCCAGGGAGATTTTTCCCGTGAGCCTTTCGAGATCGAATATCTCTTTCAAACTCGCCCTTAATTCCTGACGTTCAATGCTGCGATCGAGAAACTCCGAGACAGCGTCCAGCCTGTGATTGATCTCCGAACAATCGAGAAGAGGTTGGAGAAGCCAACTTCGGATGAGCCTCCCGCCCATCGAGGTCATCGTGAAATCAATAATATCGAGAAGAGAATCTTTCAGGCCCCCATCTCTCAAGTTTTTCACAAGCTCCAGGTTTTTTATTGAAGTCACATCCAGAACCATCTGGAGGCCGGACGGGATATAGGAGACTTTATGGATTAGAGAAAGCGAATCCTTCCGTACTCTTTTCAGATAATCCAGAAGAGCACCTGCCGCTGAAACGGCAAGATCTTTATCCTCGAGGTCGAATCCCGCCAGAGACTTCACCTGGAAATGTCCCTCAAGCACGCTCTTCGCCTGTGCAAAATCAAAAATCCAGTCCTCCTGAGGGCTTTTCAAGACTGACATCATGCTGTTACGTGAGAGGACTTCGATTACGTTCTTCTCTTCGCTCTCAGGAAAGATAATCTCTTTCGGAGAAATCCTGAAAAGCTCGTCATCAAGAAGTCTTCTTTCCTGTAAATAGCTCTGCGTTGTTCTCATCTGTCCTGTGGCTAAATCAATCAAAGCCAATCCCCAATCCTTATCTACTAAATACAGGCTGGCAATGTATGTGCTTTCCTTAGCTCCCTCAAGCTCGAATTCGACTGCTGTTCCCGGAGTCAATACTTTGACTACTTCTCTTTTGACAACTCCTTTCGCCTTCCTTGCATCCTCCACCTGCTCGCAAATGGCCACTTTAAATCCCCTCTTGAGAAGTTTGGCCAAATAGGATTCGGCGGCGTGGTAGGGAATCCCGCACATCGGGACTTTCTGACGTGATGTCAAGGCAATTTCAAGAACTGATGATGCGATCTTCGCGTCCTGATAAAACATCTCATAGAAATCCCCGAGCCGGAAAAAAAGAAGCGCATCCTTATAATTACTCTTAATCTTCTGGTACTGCTGCATCATCGGAGTGGTGGAATTTTTCTCAGTCATTTTTCTGAATCATTTTTAGGAGCTCACGTTGTTGAAGCAATTTTTATTGCCGGCCGATCTTATGAATAATCCAGGTTAACTATACTTTGAGATGTCCGATTTTTCAAGAAAAAGCAAAAAAGGGACAGGAGCTTTTGCTCAGTAAATAGGTAATACCTTTATTAACGATACTGAAGATAAAAGTGTCATTGCAAACAAAGCGAGTTAATCTCACATATCTGTCATTGCGAGCGCAGCGTGGCAATCTCATCTAGTGAAATTATGTTATTTCGGAAATAAAAATATCCCTTTTTATGGGATTACCCGGCTGTCATTGGTTTACAGAATTAAGTGAAAATAAATAATTCACGAAGTAGAAGATAAAATTTAGTGGAATCCAAATCCTCCGAAGCCCTGACTTCCCTGGGTTGAAAGGGCAACTGCGTGAAGAAGCACATCTTAAGAAGAGTTGTCAGATGCAGCCGGTATATTTCCTTTCAAATGGCAGAGGTTGCCATAAGAAAGGAGATATTTGCCGGGATACTATCCAGAATCAATCGATTACGATGCTGTTCACAACAATGAGTCGTTTTACAATACGATCAGATGGAAAGGTATCTTTAATCGTTAGATTTTTAGAGAAAAACAGTGAATATCAAAGAAAATGGTGACATATTGAATCCAAAATTGCTTGAGAACTGCTTTATCATGAAAAACAGAAGCTTAAGACTGAATTATAAAACAACGGAATCTTGGCTATTCTCTCTCATGAAGTTGATATGGGCAATATTTATTAAAAGGATTGACATGATCTGCTTTTTTGGCTATACTTTCGTAATAGACGAAAAAATACACCCAAGGAGGAGTCATGCTCACCAAGCTCGAGGAGCAGATATTGATGACCGTATGGAAGCTTGACGGAAAAGGCTATGGAGTCAATGTATTTCAGTATTTGAATGAAGTGAACGAGAAGAGGATCACGTTGGGAGTAGTCTACGACATATTGGAAAGGCTGTGCAAAAAAGGCTTGGTCAAGCCGCATTTTGGGGCACCCACTCCTGTGAGGGGAGGAATGAAAAAAAAATATTACACCATCACAAACAGAGGAATTGAAGAATTGATCAAAGCAAGAAAAATTTACGAAAAAATAATGGGAGGTATCGATACATTATTCCAGCAACATAAAAAATTAATAAAGATGTAATTATTGAAGCGTTTTTTTATACCCTGAAATGAATATTCCTGTGATATTCGGACAGCAGACATGAAAAAATCCCCACCTTCGATACCCCGCTTTCTCTTATGTTTAATCAGAAATAAAAAAAACCACGAATCTCTCATCGGTGATTATGAAGAGATCTTCCATTATT
>CAZSGR010000088.1:8030-12532 GCA_964606185.1 uncultured Eubacteriales bacterium | reverse complement strand
TTATTCCTCTTCATTGATGTCGAGTGCGGAGATCTCCCGGAGCTTTTTCACAATATCCGGAAGTTCCTTCAGGACAAGATCGATATCTTCTTCTGTGCTGAACCGTCCTAATGAGAATCGGATGCAGGAGCGTGCGACCTCGGGTTTGAGCCCGATAGCATCCAGAACATGAGAGACATCCTCTGCGCCTTCGCTGCAGGCTGAACCTGTGGAGACATAGATTCCTTTTGTTGCCAGAGCCAAAAGGATAGCTTCGGCTTCGAGACCGAAAAAGGCAAAATTCAGAGTTCCCTTTATTCTCTTCTTCTCATGACCGTTGAATTTCACCTTGGGGATGTTGTCCTCGATTCCTCTTTTCAACTTCTCTGCCAATTTGTTAATTCGTTTTTTGTCCTTATCTCCTATCTCTTTAATTATGCGAACAGCCTCTCCCAGGCCGATGATTCCGGCTGTGTTTTCTGTCCCGGCTCTCATTTCCCGTTCCTGGTGTCCGCCGTAAATCAGAGGCGATATGCTCGTTCCTTTCCGGATGTACAGCGCACCCACTCCTTTGGGCCCATAAATTTTGTGAGCCGATATCGAGAGAAGGTCCACACCCAGGTTGTTGACATTTACATCTAATTTTCCGAAGGACTGGACGGCATCTGTATGAAGCAAGACCCCTTTATCCCTGGCAATTTGACTGATTTCTTCGATGGGCTGGATAGTCCCAATTTCGTTATTGGCATGCATGATGGTGATGAGCGCGGTGCGAGGAGTGATAATGTCCCTTATAAAATTGACATCCACAGTTCCGAATTTATCCACTGGAGCATAGGTGACTTTAACTCCTTTTTTTTCAAGGTAGTTGGTTGTCTGGAGAACAGCCGGATGTTCGATGGTGGAGGTGATGATTTCATTTTTTTCGGGAAGGGCATCGAGAACTCCCCGGATAGCTAAATTATCGGCTTCGGAACCTGACCCGGTAAAGACTATCTCTGTCCGGCTGGCTCCTATAGCTTTGGCCACGGTTTCACGGGCCTCTGTGATCATCTCCTTGACCTGTCTGCCGATCGGATAGAGAGAGGACGGATTCCCGAAATGATCCTTGAGAAATAGAGACATTTTTTCTGCGACTGCAGGATCTACGGGAGTTGTCGCGTTGTTATCCAGATAAACCATTCATACGCCTCCGTGCATCTTTATTCATCCAAAGGATTCATGACTAAACCAGACTTGAGTTTAGGAAAGAAATCGGTCGATTTTTGGGGCATGAGTTCTCCATTCTCAACTACTTCTCTGATCTGAAAAAGAGAAACAGGCTTCAAGAGGAACAGAACCTGAAACTCTCCTTTGACGGTTTTTTCAATCCCCTCCTCAAGATTTCTTATGTAGTTCACGTTGTTTTCCAGAGAAAAAGGTTCCGAAGATATCGCCTCGAGCTTGTCGATTATGAGTGAATGGAGAATGGCCACATCCAGACGTTTCCATGCTTTGGATTTTTCATCGGATATTTCTCTATCCAGGATATCTTCTGATTTCAGACGCAAAACGAATGCCTTATTGAGTTGAGGAATGAAGGCTCCAAAGGTATGGATTCCGCTGAGGATTTTTTCTTGAACTTTTTCGACCGCTGCTGGATCTGAAGTATCCAACCAGTCGATTTCAGAGATTTCGAAGTTTGAGCTAAAAAGTTCATTGAATCCTTGGCCAGACAGTTTGTCCAGACCTTTGACCAATCTGTATGTGGGGAGGATGATCAATCCCGGGTCATCCAGCCTGAACAGGGTCATCATGATATAGTTGAAAGACTCGGTTCCTTTGATCTCCTTCAGGCCTTCAGATTTTAATTTCTGATAGTTCAGGGATGTTTCATAGCGGTGGTGTCCATCCGCTATGATCAGTACTTTATCGGCCATGGCTTTTTGAATTTTCTGGATGTCATCCTTATCTTTTATGATCCACAGGAGGTGGTGGAAATTGTCTTCATCTCTCACTTCGGCTCCCAACTCGGCCTTTGCCATAGCTTCTTTTATTGCCTCAGAAACGATGTCGTTGTCGTCATTGTAGAGAAGGAAGATTTGACCTGTGTTTGTGTTCGTCGCCTTCAAGAGGTTCAATCTGTCGACTTTATGCTTGGGAAATGTTTTCTCATGGGGAAGGACTTTTCTCGATGAGAATTCTTCCAGCTTGACTCTCGCAACAAGCCCCATCCGCATTTTTTTCTCGTTCTTCGCCTGGAATTCCTGCTTATACAGATAGAGAGCTTCCTGGTCATCACGGATGAGAATACCCTCCTTCTCCCATTGGTCGAGGTAGGTTTTCGCTCTCTTGTATTTATCCTTTTCTGGATGCTCGGGATCGTTTTCTTTTCCCAGAATTATTCTCACGACATTGTAAGGATTTCTTTTATAGTATTCTTCCTGCAAGATAGGAGGGATGCGGTCATAGGGTTCAGTGATGACCTCTTCCATTTTTACCTTCCGGGCGTTGTATCGTATTCCTTTAAAAGGCTGTATATCTGCCATTTTTCCTCCGAAGATTATTTAATCCGGGTGCTGATTATTAAGTGAGTCTCTCTTTGAGGATCGAGACAACCTCCATACCCGCTCTTTTTTGGCCCTCTTTTGCCGCCGCACCAATATGGGGAGTTGCGATCACATTGGGATGATCGACCAGTGAGAACTCATCCGGAGGCTCTTTCTCGAATACGTCTAAGGCTGCGGCTCTAACCTTATCAGAGTCGAGAGCGTTCTTGAGGGCTTTTTCATCCACAGTCCCTCCACGGGAAGCATTGATGAGAATGACTCCATCCTTCATCATTGCGAATTCCTTATCACTGATCATATGTCTGGTCTTATCCGTCAAAGGCAGATGGAGGGTGATGATATCCGCCTGAGAGAGAAGCTCTTCCAAGGGAACCTGTTTCGCATCCAAGTCTGTTTGGCATTCAATAATGTCATAAGCGATGACTTTCATCCCGAAAGCAAGAGCCCGTTTGGCGACTTCCTGGCCTATTCTTCCAAAACCCATGACTCCTAATGTTTTTCCGTAGAGCTCTGTCCCTGAGAAAAGCTTTTTTTCCCACTTGTGCTCCTTCATCGAGAGGTTCGCTTTCCCATGGTTTCGGACAGCCGCAAGCATCAAGCCGAATGTGTGTTCTGCCACTGAGATCGATGTGGCTGCAGGAGTATTGGCCACCTGGATTCCTTTTGCCTTTGCGGCTTCCAAGTCGATATTATCCAGGCCGATCCCGGCTCTAACGATTAGCTCCAGGTTAGAGGCCGCATCGATGGCTTTACCGGTCACTTTCGTTGCGCCTCGGACAACCGTTGCATGGAAATCAGGGATAGTTTTGACTAGTTCGTCCTCATCCATTCCCGTTTTCAAGGTGACATCAAACTCTGGAATGGATTTAAGCTTGTCAAGTGCATCCGGACTTAAGGCATCAGCCACGAGTATTTTTTTCATTCCCAATTCTCCTTTAAGATGTTCTCCGCCGCCTTTAATGAGCTGCCGCTCTCGAAATCATAATCCAGCTCGGAGAGCGTCATCTCCAGGGCAGAGAGGGCGGTGATGATGTCGAATCCTCCCATGTAACCCAGATGGGCGATCCTGAATATCTTTCCTTTGTAGGGATCCTGGCCTCCTGCGATGTAGGCCATGTATTTTCCCTGCATGGTTTTAACAAGCTGGACTCCATCGACCCCAGCCGGGACTTTAACGGCTGTGAGGATGTTACCCGGGTTTTTGGACAGAAGCTCCAGCCCGAGAGCTTTGATCCCGGCTCGGGTGGCATCTCCGAGAATGCGGTGATGTTCGAAAAGCTTCTCCAGGCCTATTGACTTGATGAGATCCAGAGCTTTTTTCTGCTGGATGATGAGGGAAACTGCAGGCGTCCACGGAGTCGTCTTTTTTGCCAGGCTTTTTTTGTAGGCTTTAGCGTCAAAATAAAATTTAGGCAGCGTGGAGTTTTCCACCAGATTCCATGCTTTGGGACTGAAGGCAAGATAGGCCAGGCCTGGGGGGATCATGAAAGATTTTTGAGAGCCGGCAACCATGATGTCCACTTTCCATTCGTCCATCGGGCAGGGAGTGGCACCGAGTCCAGAGATCCCGTCGACAACCAGAATGGCCTCTGTTGAAGCCATGACTTCTCCGTAGCCCTGAATGTCATACACTGTGCCCGAAGATGTCTCAGAAAGGGTGGCGAACACGGCTTTTGTCTCCGGGAGGGCTTTTAATTCCTCGGCGAGTTGCTCTTTGCTGAACAACTCTCCCCATTCGAGTTCGATCTCCCTAACTTCAACACCGTAGGCGCGGCAGATCTTTCCCCATCTTTCGCCGAACTTTCCTCCGCTAAGTGTGATTACTTTATCGCCTGGATTCAGGGTATTAATGACTGCTGTTTCCATGGCTCCGGAACCGGATGAAGTGAGGACGAAAACATCCTCCTCTGTTCCGAATACATACTTCAGGCCTTCGGAGACTTCCATGAAGATTCCGGAGAATTCTGGCGTCCT
>CAZSGR010000088.1:0-7930 GCA_964606185.1 uncultured Eubacteriales bacterium | reverse complement strand
CATACTTCAGGCCTTCGGAGACTTCCATGAAGATTCCGGAGAATTCTGGCGTCCTGTGATGGATTATGGGCTCAGCGGCTGCAGCGAGTACATTTTCAGGAACAGGTGTCGGACCGGGAGAAAGAAGGTAGTATTTTTTTATCATATGAGTCCTCCTTTAAAATTTTTAATAATTGGACTCTCTCTCTGAGAAGATGGCGTCTCTCTCAAAGAACGAGTCTTGATTATTATTAAAATCTAACAGGGTAAGCAACGACAATACACTTTAAATAATTATGGAGAATGTCAACAATTAAAATTAACAGAATTTAGGAAATCAGTCAATTAAAGCTGAATCAATATTTCTGTCAGCAAAGCGGTTCTCTCGACGAGTGATGAAAGAAGAAGGTGTTCGTTTTCAGCGTGAATTCCGTCTCCATCAGGTCCCAAGCCATCCAGAGTCGGGATTCCCATGCCTGATGCTATAGAGGCATCGGAACCTCCTCCTGTTTTTCCCCCTGACAGCTTCATGTTTAGGGAAGAAGCGATTTCTTTAATCCGGGAGAATAACTCTGCGGAAGCCTCGGTTTTTTCCATGGGAGGAGTCGAGCTTTCTGTGATGCATTTCACCCGCGCACCCTTGAGTACGGGATTTAGCTTTTTAAGCGAAGCCATGAATTTTTCCTTCTGTTCATTTTTCCAGAACCTGACATCCAGGACTGCCCGGGCAGTATCGGCAACGATGTTCGGCTTTTCCCCGCCTTCAATCAAGCCAATATTGACAGTCGTCTCTTCCTTCTCGAGCTCTTTCACGCGGTTCAGCTGGTGCATGAGCTCCTCTATGGCATTAATGCCTTGATTCGGATTTCCGGCATGAGCGGCTTTGCCGTTGGTCTCCAGACGAATAACAAGACGCCCTTTTCTCTGGATTTTTAATGCTCCTCCAGGAAGAGAAGGCTCCAGACAGAGGACGTACGATGATTTTTTGCACAAATTCCGGATGATTTCATAAGATGCATCACTCCCGATTTCTTCGGCTGAGTTGATGAAGACAGCGATATTCTTTTTGGGCAGAGTATTCAGCTCATTCAAAGCTTTCAGGGAAAAGAGAGTCATGACAATGCTGGCTTTCATATCCAGGACACCGGGCCCGAACACTTTATCTTCGGAGACATAAAAGGGCATTGTATGGAGTTTTCCGACAGGCCAGACTGTATCTATATGTGTGAGGAGCAAGATCTGTTCAGTGAGAGATTTAGGTGTAGGTGAAGGATAGCGGGCGACATAAAGAGTGCCGATTCCTTTCTGTGGAAATCGATCTACTTTAGCTCCATGTTTTGCAAATTCTTTGACGACAAAGGCAGAACAGGCATCTACAGACTTTTTATCGTTAGATGGAGATTCTCGATTGACCATTTCTTTCAAGAGGTTGACCATTTCCCCCTTTCTAGACTTATAATAATGGTAAAAGTCCATTCTTCATCCCTCCACTGGGAGGGATTAACTCTATCACAACTGCTGAGGAAATACACTTTTTTTTATTGGGATCGCATCAAAACTCTGAATCGGGATCAGGCTTTGCCGATACTGACGCCTATAAGACTGGGATCAAACCTAAATCTTACCAGCCAGAAAAAGCCTGAACCCAGTCTTTTTACTTTCAAGTCCTGGCCTCAGAATGCCTGAATGTTGAGATGCAATCCCAATTTGACATGCAGGCAATATTTGTGGATGATTTTAGGGATGGTTTGAAAATGAATATTTTATCAATTCTTTTTATGCTGCTGATCGCTGCTGTAACAGGGGCTGTCGGAGCCAACCTGGCAGGGAGAAAAAAACTCGGGTGCATAACATCCAGTGTGCTTGGATTTGTCGGCGCTCTGATCGGGACTCTCATTGCTCAAACTTTAGACCTCCCACTGTTCTTCACCATTAGATTTGGGAGCCAACACTTTCCAGTTATCTGGGCGGTTATCGGTGCAGCTCTTTTTGTGGCTTTCTTGAACCTTTTTACACGGCCTGGCAAATAAAGACCCACTTCGCTCAGGAAAATAATGACACGATCGTCTGGTGGAGAAAAGACAACCCTCTAATGATTTTTCCTATGGGTCTTTGTTTGAGCTTTATAGCCTGAAAGCGGCAGACCTCATGACAGCACATGCAGTGGATACAGAGGTCTTTGTCTATCCTGACAAAATCCTCCTCGGGTTTTGCAGCCCCTAGCGGGCAGATGTTCACACACTCCAGGCAAGCCGTGCATTTTTTTGTGATGATTTCAGGGATGAGTGTCAATTGGTTTTGAAAATAGGCATAGAGGAATGATGGGAGTTTCCTCCTGAAAAGAGCGATTGCGGCGGTTGAATGTTTGAAATCTCTTACTTCGACATCTTGGATGTTTTCCCCCGCAATCTCAATATCTTCGATTCGACCAATCCCCAGGCCTCTTTCATGGGCATCCTGGGTAGTGTAGATATTCATTGGATTAAAGCCAGTGATCTTCGATGCGACCGCATCCACGGCGACGGCATCCCTTGAGGCGATAATCACTCCCACCTTTTTTTTGTTTCCTGTCGAAGGACCTTCTCCTTCCATGGCGACAATACCGTCCATAACTGTCAGATGAGGGGGCACACAGGAATAGATGTCAACGAGCATCCGGCTGAAGACATCATTCCTGATAAATTTTCTATGATAGCGGTGACGGAAACCTATTGGAATGACGCCAAACATGTTCTTCACCGCTCCTGTGAAGACTGTAAATGAGTGGGTTTTTAGCTTGGGCAGGTTCAGGATGAAATCTGCCTCGAGAACTCGAGGTGAAATGAAGACCTTCTTCAAAAGTTTGCCTCTGCAGCTGACCTCTCTAAACCCATCTTCTTTCAGGTTGAGAAGGCGGACTCCCAATTCATCACAGATTTGGCGGTACCCAGAGATGAGAAAACCATCTTCCACCTTGGATTGAATGTCATCTCCGACCGTGACAGTCACATCGAGTTGTTTCAGAAAGAGGAGGACTTCCCTGGTGAAGGCTGGATGCGTGACGATAGCTTTCTCAGGAGGAGAAGGAGGGGAGAGGTGGTTGATTTTGACAAACACATGGCTCCCTGGCCGAATGAGATTTTCCAATCCACCAAGGTAAGAAAAACTTTGTTTCAGGCCTTCATGTATTTCTGTAGAGTTATAATCAGCCTGTTTGACGATTGAAACTCTAACCTTTTTCAT
Source organism: uncultured Eubacteriales bacterium (assembly GCA_964606185.1). GTDB lineage: Bacteria > Acidobacteriota > Aminicenantia > Aminicenantales > Aminicenantaceae > SOIA01. The sequence continues at coordinate 4,729 of CAZSGR010000088.1, read as the reverse complement.
GTTTTCTATTATATGCAAGAAAGATACTCGTGGCGAGAAGAGATATCATTTGGATTGACAAGGGTGGTGGAGTTTAATAATCTGACGGTGTTTATTAAGCTATGAATGTTTGGACTGTTCTGGGCGAGTTCTCTTTTCTCGTCCTGATCTGCTTTTTCCTGGTGTTTACTCTTTACAACCTTGTCGAGAGAGAAAAGAAGGCTTTCTGGCGGAGTGCCTTATTTCTTGTGGGGCTGGTTTTTATAAATTTTAGCTTCCGTCTGGCCGAGGCTCCCCTTGAAAACTGGCTGTTCAGCGCAGTATTTATCCTGTTTGTCTTTGTTCTCATTCTTCTTCTTGCGCCATCCTTAAAAAAACGCCCTGTTGAGATTGTGGGAGAACAGGAGAGAATCGATGAGAGAGATGTTATCTTTGCCCGTTTTGACCTCGCGGAGGGCACTGGAAATTTTAAGGAATATTATGAACGAAAACCTGAATACAAGAAGACAGACGATGAGATAAGAAAGATTCCTGACATCCTTACATCTTCTCATTTTGATAAAAATCCGGAACTTTTTTCGCTGGCGACAGTCGAATTTGATTATCTCGAACATCAGCTGACTCAAGTTAAGGGAGAAGTTTTTGAGAGAATGGCCGAGTCCTCTCCTGCTGAGAACACTCATATGGTAAAAAATATCATAAAATACCTCGGGGGAGATATCTGTGGAGTGTGTCTCTTGGACCAGGCATACGTCTACTCCCATGTGGGACGGGGACCTGAGCCTTACGGTCAGGAAATAGTCACGGACCATAAATATGCCATCGCTTTCGCTCTGGAGATGGATTTAGGAATGATCGCATCTGCCCCAAGAGCCCCTGTCATTGTCGAAACCGGGAGGAAGTATGTTGAGGCCGCAAAGATCTCCATAATGGTTGCCAGCTTCATCCGCCGCATGGGATTTCCGGCCAGGGCTCATATCGCCGGGAGCAACTACCAGGCCATGCTTCCACCGCTTGCCTGGAAATGTGGCCTGGGCGAGTTAGGAAGGCTGGGGATTCTCATCACAGGAAAATACGGGCCCAGAGTTAGGTTGGGACTTATTACAACAGATCTTCCTTTGGTGCCTGATGCTCCGAGAACTCTGGGAATCCAGGAGTTTTGCCGGAAATGCCAGAAATGTGCCCGGAACTGTCCCGCTCAGGCTATTCCCCATGGAGACAAATCAGAGGAAAATGGAGTGCTGAAATGGGTGCTCAATCGGGAAGAATGCTACAGGTTCTGGAGAAAAGCCGGAACCGACTGTGCAGTCTGCATCTCTGTATGCCCTTTCAGCAAGGCGGATAACTCTTTCCACGATCTCATCAGAAGAGTTGCTGAACGGTCTTCTTTTGCCCAGAGTTTTTCAATCCGGGCAGATGATTTTTTCTATGGCCGTTCTCCTCGCCCGAAAAAATCTCCATTAGGGAAGTAATCGACTCTATGAGAATTAATCTTTTTTGATGGGCGTATTGTATTTCTTTTTTTCAAGAGGGGACCACATTCCGTAGCTCTCTTCGTGAATCCTGCATTTTCCTACAGATGTCCAGTGGAATCCATAGTTGTACCCGAACCATAAGTATTTGTCTCCACCACCGTTTTCAGTGGTGATGATGTAGCGTGCGGCTACGTTTCCTATGCCCAACACTTTTCTGCCCGGGAGATCCGTATCTCCTTTGTTCGAATCGAAAGGAATCCAGCCATAAGGAGGAAGATACACTTCTGTCCACCGATGAAAGACATCGTCAAAACTGGCATCATCGCCCCGGCGGCTGACCGCTCCCACGTAGCGCACTGGAACACCGAGGGCCCTGCAGAGTGCAATCATCGAGTAGGAATACTCCGAACATGAGGCTGTGCCACGTTTCAACACAGTCGGAGCTGGATTCCATCCCCCCAGAGGCTTGAGGTTGTAGCTCAAGTTCTTCCCCAGATAATCGTATACTCGGCGGGCAATCCAGTAAGGATTTTTTTCATTGCCACTGATATCGTGGGCAAGATTCCGGATGAACGGGTCGTTAATCTTGTATTTATCCCCATCCTGAGTGTATTTTCTTTTTATATCTTCAGGAATGTCTTCGAGACTGCCAATACTATCCGGATGGATAAAGTATTCAACGGAGTAAATTTTCGCATTGACTTTCCATCCTGGCTTAACGACTGAATAGCTCTTCAGATCGTTGAAGTGAAAATGAGCGATTTTCTGGCCCCATTTATCCAGGATGACCTCGTCCGGATCAGGGTCGAATTGGACAGGTGCCAGGAGGGTCTGGTTATCCCGGCTGACAGGCATCGGAAGGTATATATCCAGAGTATTCACCGTTCCGGGGCCATAATTTCTGAATTCTTTAACGAAATGAAGGGACATCTGCCGCTCGTCCCATTTCGTGAGGATATCCTCATCAAAGATTTTTATCTGGTAGATCTCGTCGTTTTCATAGTCTACATTCCAGAGAGTATTCTTTCCCCAGGCCAGCCCGTAGGCAAAGGGGCCGTAAGCGCGTAATGAAGAGAGACAAAGGCCGTCAGAAGGATCAACCAGATAGATCCGGTCCTCGCTGCGGTCCGTCACCCAGAGATATTTACCGTCATATGCCAATCCTGTCGGCTCCAGTGCGGGGGATGGAAAGTGCTGAACCATCATCCCATCCTCAGGTGAGACTTTGAGCAAAATATCCTCTCTGTGGTCTATGATCCAGAGATTTCTTCCATCCCAGGCGAGGTCTCTGGGATTTGAACTGTTGGACTCCAGAATGGTGATGGCTCTCCCCGTTTGGGGGTCCAGACGGTAGATGGATTTCTCTCCTGAATCGATATGCCAGAGATATTTTCCATCCCACGCCAGACCTTCAGGTTTATGGCCAGGGGAATCGAAGCTTTTAATAACTTTCCCGTTCTCCGGATTGATGTTGTAGATTTTATCCGTGTAGATATCAGCAAGCCAGAGATTTTGCCCGTCAAACGTTAAGCCTGTCGGACAGGGCCCTGGTGTTTTGACCACCTTTATGATGTCACCGACTTTTGCCCAGGAAAAAGTGGTCAGGAGAAATAAAATGAAAAGACAAACCGATAATTTTCTCATGGAATCCTCCGCTTGGATTTAATTATAATTGGATCAAGTCTCAATTTTCAAGACCTTCGTTGAGGGGTTGCGTCTCAACCTGGGATCGGCCAGAATGCTTAAATGTTGAGATGCGGCCCCCTTCTATGATAAGGTTAAAAAAATCCGACAAGAAAGGAGAACAAAATGGGGACAAGCCGTAGGGAATTCTTGAAAAATCTGAGTCTGGGCGTCGGGAGCCTTGGAGTATTCGGCCTCTCCGCCAAAGAAGCTCAGGCGAAAATACAGAAAAAGGTCCAAGAGGTCAAGCACCGCTCGGCCGCAGAAATTGCCAGAGACGAGGACTTCTGGTTCCATGTCCAGCAAGCGTTCAACATTGACAGGAGTATCATCAACCTCAACAACGGAGGGGTTCATCCGGCTCCGCAAATCGTTATGGATGCCATTCACCGCTACCTGGATTTTGCAAACGGCGCTCCTGTTTTAAATGGATGGAGATACCTCCGTCCGAGAAAGGAGCTCATCCGGAAAAAACTGGCAGATACATTTGGTTGTTCGCCAGAAGAGATCGCCATCACAAGGAATGTCACAGAATCCATGCAGATCGCTCTCCTGGGCATAGACCTCGAACCGGGCGATGAACTCTTGACGACGACCCATGACTATCCCTCAATGAAAAATGCCCTGTTTCAGAGAGAACAAAGGGAGGGAGTCAAAGTCAAAATGTTTCCATTTGATTATCCTCCAAAGAACATCAAAGATTTGGCGAAAGCCTTTGAGGAAAACGTGACTCCTCGGACCAAAATCATCGAGGTTTGCCACATCACTAATCTCTCAGGGCAGATATTCCCAATCAAAGAAATCTGCCGAATGGCTCGTCAGCGTGGCATCGAAGTAGTGATTGACGGTGCCCATGCCTTTGGCCATTTCGAATTTAAACAGAAAGATCTTGACTGCGATATTTACGGAGCCAATCTACACAAATGGATGATGGCTCCCATAGGGACAGGTTTTCTGTATGTGAAGAAGGAGAAGATCAAAAAAATCTGGCCGCTTTTTCCTGCGGCAGACCCTCAAGGGGATAATATCCGAAAATTCGAGCACATCGGAACCCATCCAGACTGGCTGGAACTTGCAGTGGGAGATGCCCTGGCCTTTCATCATGGGATCGGCGGCAAGAGGAAGGAAGAGAGGCTGCGCTATTTGAGAAACTACTGGGCGAAGAAATTGGAGAAGCTTCCTGGGGTGAGAATCCTGACCTCTTATGATCCGGAACAGTCCTGCGGAATCGGGACATACACTGTTGAAAACTTTAATATGGGAAAACTGGCCCAGGTTCTCTTCGATAAACACAAGATATATGTCATAGCGGTCGGAGTCCCATCTCCTGAGCTTGGAGGTGAAAACATCGTTGGCATGCGCGTCACGCCCAGCATCTATACCACACTCCGCGAACTGGATGTCTTCATAGAGGCTGTTTCTCACTATGTCAAGAACGGGCTGCCGAGTTAAAGAATATGGTTCTCTTCCAGATAGTGTGGGTAAAATACACGGGAATTGCAGGAGCGACCTTAAAGATTTAGCCTTCTCGAGCCGTCCACCGAAGGAAGCCGATAAAATCGGCCGCCGAGTATGTTTGAGCACGTGAAGAT
>CAZSGR010000087.1:0-12593 GCA_964606185.1 uncultured Eubacteriales bacterium | reverse complement strand
CTTCTTGATTCAGGCTGAACTTCCATTCATCACCGAGTGCTTCACACGGCTTCTCTCCATCCGGGTTCATGACAATATAGGAACCTCTGCTTTTCCCTCCCTTCTCAAGATACTCTTTGATCGCCTCCAGGTACATCGCATGCGTTAAACAGAGGTCGAGGTTTTTAAAGGCTGCGGGGAGTTCTTTTGCTGAAGAAACCTTGCTCTCTTTTTTCAACCGGGAATCAAGATCCCAGGCTTCTTTGACCGCCTTTTTGACCTTCTCTGGAGTTCGGATAGGGGCTCCACAGGCTGACATTCTTTCCTGGATCTCTTCTCTGGCTTTCTGCAAGGGAGTTCTTTCATCCGCATGATAGTCGACCATCTGCCTGGCCAATTTATACTTATTCTTCACTTTCTCTTCAGCAATAGACAGAAAACGCTTTATCTCAGGAGGGGCTTCGGCATACCTCTTCGAGATAAACAGAGCCGCGCGCATACTCCCCACCTGCCCGGAATTCAATGCGGATCCGCCCGGGCGGTAGACACCGTGTGTACCGTTGACCTCTCCGACCGGGAAGAGGTGTTTAATGTTGGATTCCCACCAGATGCTGCCCTGAATCCCCCCGTTGTTGTGCTGGGCACAGACTGCGATCTCCAGGTAGTCTTTAGCCAGGTCAATACCGTTGCTTTTATAAAGGTCGATGGCCGGCTGGTTCATTTTCTTCAGCCTCTCGATGGGTGTTCCGAATAAAGCCCCCGATTTTTCAAGATAGGTGGAAGCCTCTTTATCCAGAAGGTCAAAAGAAAAATCTTCAAGAGTTCCGCTGCCCGAAGGATTCCGCATGAAGTCTAAAAAGACCCTTCTCCCCTTCATCACCGTTTCCTGGTAGACCAGAATGTCTATCAAAGACGAACCGTAACCACGGACTTTTCTAGGGTCAAACGGCCACTGGTAGCCCTTTAAGAAAATCGCTGTGGCCAGCTTGCCCATATCCGGGAAGTAAGGATTCAAGAATTCCTGCTCATCCTGGCCATCTTCATCGGTGGAGACATACCGGGGAATGACCTGCTGGTATGTGCCGGATAGATTCCACCTGAACTGGATAGAAGCCAGGCCGTACTGTGACTCGGTGAGGTTATTGCCGATGGCGCCGATTTCAAAAGCCAGGCCGCTCGAGCCGAGCTGGCTCTCCGGATAGACCGAACTCTTGTAGATGCCTGCGGGCCCTCCGGTGGCGAGGACAACATTCACGGCATTAAAAAGCACAAAACCAAAATTCTCTGAATCCAGATGATCCTTGTCTATGGCTACGGCTCCGATAACATTCTTTTCTCCGCCTCTTTTTTCTGTGAGTAAGGCGATGACTTCATGCCGGTCAAAAACCTGTATCCCTTTGTTTTTGACATCTTGAGCAAGGCATTCGAACATCATCCGGGATGTGAGAGGGCCGGCGGATGCCGCCCTTCCGAGGGGATCGTGGTCTGTCTTATAACCCACATATGACCCAAACCGGTCATAGGGGAAAGGAACACCGAGGTTCACGAGGTGGAAAAAAGCTTGAGCGGAATTCTGAGCTTCGCACAACGCGATATCCCCATGCATGCATCCCGCATTAAACAGGTCTCTGGCCATCCCCTGCGGAGAATCAGGGACATCCCCTGAAAGGGAGAGCTTGTAATAAGTTTGCTTGTCCGAGCCGGCATTGTTGGATGTCCCCCCGCCCCAGTTGTCTGTGGCGATGGCGATATTCTTCTGTCCGCAGTCAAACAGGTTCACTGCCGCATTCAGAGCCGCCGCTCCACTTCCTATGATGAGCGTGTTGAGAGAACACAAAGGAAAACGAATTCCAGCGATCTCAATCATGCTTTTTTTCATTTTCTTTCCCCTTAATCGAGAGCTTTTGGTAGAGCATGCCGTAAATCTCCTTATCTCTCATCACACACCCGCTTTCATTCCCCTTCCTCATCAATTCCGTGCAGCGGGAGCAGGAAATACAGACTTTAGCGGGATCTAAAGCGCCGGAACTCATCAGGTCCCTGGGTGCGTCTGGGTAGGCGAAAGAGCTCCTCCCCAGACCGATCAGAGAGGCTTCCCCCCGCTGAATAACCGCAGCGCCTACGTTGGGGAAAAAATGGCGCAGCCAGGAATAGCCGGTCCCCACAAATGGAATGTCCGGAAATTCTTTCTGGAATGCCGACGTGATTCTCAGGAGGCGTGTAATCCCCTCTAAAGGGTGCTCCTCAGGCAAAGGAGTTCCTAGCAAAGGAAGGTCGAACGGCCGGCCCAGATGAGGTTTTTCATAGGGATTTCCGACAGTGATGTTGAAAAGCGAACAGTTGGACTGGGCCAGTTGTCGAACCAGCTCAATGGGCTCAGAAAGGTCGATATCTTCAGGATTATCACCAGAAACTCCAAAGCCTCCGGGGATCCCATCAAAAGCACTCAGACGCACAGCCAGACATAATCCCGGAGTTCGATCCCTGATCTTCTGAATGACTTCGGAAAGAAAGAGGATTCTATTCTCGAATGTCTCTCCATACCGGCTGCTCTCCCGTGTTCTGGCCGCTAAAAGCTCATTGACGAGATACCCGTGACAGGCTTTGATGTCGACGGCATCGAAACCAGCTTGTTCAGCTAATCTCGCGACTTCCACATATTTATCCTGGTAACGGTCCAGTTCATCATCGCTCAGGATGCGAACGTCCTCCGGTTTCCTGTCAAGATTGGGATTAAAATCAGCCACCTGCCGCAAGGGCTGGCCCTCCGGTTGGCTGTATCGGCCGGAGTGGGTCAACTGGAGAACAAGAAAAATCTCATGAGAGCTTCCGAATACTTTCTGGGAAGAGCGGCGGGTTTCATCCACTAAGCGCTTAAACGAGTCAAGATTTCGCGGATGGAGCATTAATTGATGAGGATTCGAACGCCCTTCAGGCACAACACTCGTCGCTTCAAACCAGATGAGACCGCATCCCCCTTCCGCATACCGCCGGTAGCGGCGGAAAGTCAGCTCACCCGGCGATCCATCCGTATCGGCGTCAAAACCCTCCATGGGCTGCACGGCCAGACGGTTTACGAGTGTCTTCGAGCCAATGGCGAGGCATTCAAAAAGAGGAGAGACAGAATCCTGAAAAGGAAGTTCACCACCCAGCTCGCCCGCTTTCCGCAATAGCTCAGGACCTGACTGGAATGTGAACGGCTCATGTCTGGACATAACCATGGATAGTGTATCTGAATTCAATCATAAAGAAAAACAGGAATTTAGGGAAGCAACTGGATTCTTCATCTGAATCATTTCACGGCTTTCCACTTTGTCTGATTGACCACGGTTTCCTCTTGTGCTATAGATTTAAGAAGGAGCGGACATTGAGATCCAAACACACGCCAAGGAAATCAACATTTTTTGGTAATACAATTGTCTATATCTTCTCTTTTCTAATATCAATCATAATAAAATGAAAACAAATCTTCTAAAGAAAGTCACGTTGAAATGGATTCCTTTCTTATTATTCGGATTCTTTATCATTTCAACCGCTTCTGTCCTCCAGAGAGCCGTCACTGCTCAAGAACAGGGAGGCCGTCTTCCGCGATTATCCCTGGTCGGGGTTATCGTATCGGAAGAATCATCTGCATCTGTCGCTATCTTAAAAAATGAGCAGACAGGAGAAACTCAAACTCTGAGTGTCGGAGAAAAAATTCTTGATTTTACTCTGAGTCAGGTCTCAGGAAACCATATTGTCCTCACAAGAGGAGAAGAAACGTACAGGATATTCTTAGGGAGAGGACGGATCACCAGAACGCAGGCACCTCCGCAGAAAAAGCCTTTGGAAGTTCCTCCACCGGCACCTGAAAAGAAACCTGTCGAACCGCCAAGCCCAGAAAGTGATGTCATCCGCATGGAATTCAACAGAGCTGAAATGGAAAGAAAGCTCGAAGAAGAACTTCCGCTCATCATGCAAGAAGCGAGGTTCGTTCCCAACATGGAGGAAGGAAGGGTTAGCGGATTCAGGATTACCGGTCTGCCAGCAAAGAGCGTCATATCCCAGATCGGTATCCGCAGGAATGACATTGTCAAGAAGATAAATGATGTCGAGCTGGACAGTGTGGAAGGCATGCTTGACCTGTACATGAAATTTAAGGATGAGAGCCGTTTTGAGGTCACGATAGAAAGAAGCGGGAAAACAATACGCATACTGTATATTTTAAGGTAAGAAAACCCTTCCCGGATTTCCTCAAAGACTCATTACAGCTTGACAAGAGACGGGCAGGAATCTAATCTGTTAGCGCTCTTGAGAAAAATCTTCGATCAGGATAACTCAATGAAAACACTGCCAATCGGGATTGATAACTACGGCCTGGAGCCTCTTCAGTTAAGCCCTCTTGGAATCTTGGCGTGGGCGAAGGATAACGGAGCCGAGGGGGTTCAGTTCTCCGGACTCACTCATGATCAAAGAAAGGACATCGACGACAAGTATTTGAAGGACCTGGCTCATTTCGCCGCGTCCAATGACCTTTACCTGGAATGGGGTGGGGGTCAGCATATTCCTTTTGATGTGGAGACCTGGAAAAAAAAAGATACCCGTAAGATAAACCGGGCCGCAGCGAAAGAAGCCGCGGCTTTAGGAACCCGGATCATACGCTCCTGTTCAGGAGGCTTGATGCGCTGGAATCCGGAAAGCCCGCCCACCAAAACGCTCCTGAAGGAAACGGCCAAGAGCCTCAAGGCCCAGCGCCAAATGTTCAAGGACCACGATGTGATCCTGGCAATAGAAACCCATTTCGAGTTCACCACCCATGAGTTACTCCGATTATTCGACGCCTGCGATGCAGAGCCGGGTGATTATCTCGGCATTTGTCTGGATACGATGAACCTCCTGACTATGCTGGAAGATCCTGTCTCCGCAACAGAGAGAATTCTTCCCTGGGTTGTCAGCACGCATATCAAGGACGGCGCGATACTTCTCACATCCGAAGGATTTGTCACATTTCCGGCAGAGATCGGCAAAGGCATCATAGACTTTCAGAAAATCATTGGGAGCCTGGCCTCGCTTCCTCATGGAGTCCACCTCTCGATAGAAGACCACGGAGGAAGGTTCCATCTCCCTATTTTTGACCCAGACTTCCTCTCTAAGTTTCCCGACCTCACTGTGCCTGAGTTTTCAATCCTTGTCCAGTTGAGCCAGCAAACAGAAGAATTATTTCGGACCGACCAATTGGATATCACGGAAAGGGAAGAATGGCCCAACGTATGTGACAGTCGACTCTTGAGGGATATCCAGACTTTGAAAGAATTGCTCCGCAAAAATCCCACCCAACAATGAATGGGATCATCCCTCAGCGTCAAAAAAGGGGAATGAGGCTTTATCTGGCTTTCGAGATTCAGTGCTGAGTCTCAGTTTCCTGGTCAATATCAATGCAACTCCTGGCCGCATCACACACACAGAAAATCAGAGCGTTAAAAACGAAGAAAACGGATGGGCTGGCCACAGAACGACAGGAACTTCTCAAAATCCGAAAAACTCAATCCGATTGTTGCCGTGTTGACATTAGGATGAAAATTAATGCTCCCTGCCTCTTTAAGATCCTGGTCGATGATGACTTGAACTTCTTTTTGAATGTCATTGATCAAGCCGAAAGGGGAGACAGCGCCGACTTCCAATCCAAGATACCGCATCAACCTCTCGGGAGAAGCAAAGCTGAGCCTGTCTTCTCCGAGCTGTGTTTCCAGTGCTTTCAGGTCTGCCCTTTTCGAACTGTCCAGCACAACCAGATAATGTCGGTTCCCTTTCTTGTTGCGGAGAAAAAGATTCTTGCAGTGGGCGCCGGTGATGTTTTCCCAGTGCTGTTCTGCCTCCACCACGGTAAAGACAGGAGGATGCTCGTGACGGACATAGGAAATGTCAAGTTTATCTAAAGTCTCATAGACTTTCTGTTCTTTTTCTGATGGCATTGTCCTCTCCTTTTTTTCATCTCTCTAAACAATAGATCATTCCTCATGAAAAACATCCAGCCTGGATTTCAAGCTGTTCATCTGACTTTCCAAATCATTGATCGAATCACTGTAGTCATCTATTGAACCGGAAGGACTCACGGCCAGAGCATGTATCTTCGAATAGAGTGCATGAAGCTCGAACAATCTTTCATACATCTCAACGAGTGTTGAAGGGGGTTCCTCCAATCCCTCCATAAATTCATCAATCTTCAGCTTGCTCGCCTCCAGTTGAGCCTGTAATTCCTGATATTCCTTTCCGAGTATCTTGTCGGCAATGGCGTCGAAATCCTCTCCGGAGATCCGTGCATATTCCCTGATATTGATATACGACCGGGCATGGCTGATGCATGCTGAAGCCATCTTGGTTATCACCTCTCCAGCCGATATCAGGACTTCTCTGTAGGCTTTCTCCCCTTCCTGCTGGCGTGAACATCCAACGAGTGTGACAAGAAGAGAGAAGACGAGAAAAATTCGGCTGTATTTCCTGTTCACCACATTCATTCCTATTTTGTCAGGCAAATTTGAATGGCTGCATCCTTCTCGATGCTGGCCTTAAAATCTACATAACAGCTCCCTTCAACCTGAACGTTCGTGTATTCAACATCTTTTCCATCTATGGATACAGAGTCCGCTTCAGAGTTTCTGGGAACCAAGACATGAAATACAACTTCTGAATGTGGGGATAAAACATCGAGTGACACATGGCCTCCTTTCTGCTGAAAAGTATAGCTAATGACATCATCCGAATGGCGATATCGCACCTGGACTTCAGCCCGGTCAACCCCAGCGGCCAGCCAGCGGGGCGAGAGGCGAATCTTTTTGAACAGCTTGAGTTTGTCTTCTACGCCGGCCAGTCCTTCCAGGAAGCCGTAGAGCATGGCGCTCGAGCCCCAGCCATCTGTCGGAGTGGCTTCAGGACTGGTGCTGGTTTCCGCCGTGGACTGTGTGCCGTCGGGAAAATACCAGAGGTATGTCTCTCCGGTCTTCGAGATCATCTCAGAGTACCGCTTCAGGATGTCCACGCCATACTCTTCAAATCCATGGTCAAAGGCCGCCTTAGCCAGCTCACCACCGACAAGAGGCATGATTCCGCCATTGACATAAGCCCCTTTTTTGAGCTTTTCATCCCCAAAAATCCCGTCAGGAAACGGCGGGTCAATCGAAAACCATTCCGCAAAGGCCTCCGTCTGCTCTCTTCGTTTCATGTATTCCCGGATGATAGAAACAGCCATCTCATGAGTGGCAACGCCCCTGTTGATATCCATTGGATTGCTCAAGCTCAACTGCGAGGACTCATCCACGCCGGGTATGGTGACTGGAGTCCGCTTCACAAAATGGGTGTAAAAACTCCCGTTCCAGCACGCTTGGTTCATCCTCATCCTGAGAGCTTCCGCGCGGTCGAGCCAGGATTTGGAGAGTTTATTATTCTGAAAATGATCGTAGAGAACAGCCATGATCCGGAAAGCCTCATAATAGCCGCTGTTATCCCCGTGCATGATTCCCCAGAATGTATCATCGGTAATCTGGAACTGAAGCCAGTCGTGTGATCCTGCGGTGTAGGCAAAATCCCAGGTATCGATGGTGTAGGCGCGCTTCACGAGCTCTCTATCCTTATCCCAGTACCAGGGATGGGTAAGTATATAACAAAGAGCTTTCTCCATTTTCGGCAGCAACCTCCTGACCCACTTGTCATCTCCAGTCGCCTGCCAGGCCAGAAAAGCCGCTTTAACAAATCTGTACTCGACATCCGCCTCTATGGGAACGCGCACGTATTTTGTCCAGTTCTCCCGTTCACAGGGAAGTTTTTCAGGAAAAGTAGTGAAATAGTCGAATACACGGCCTGTCTCTGCCTGTGTCTCTGCAAAATGGTCTATGGTGCTTTTGAGGTCTTCTTCAAAGTACTTCACTCCCCTGAGCATGTCGCTATAATCTCTAATCCAGATGGATTTTGTATCAGGGGTCCTGTAGCCTCTGATCTTCTTTCCATCGATGATCAGATCAAGCGAGTCCTGTTCGAGAAAAGACTGAATTCTAGGAATAAATTCATCGAACTCGGCTTGACCTGTCTTTATGTATGTTTTCTTTCCCATGGTACCAGGAAGAGACGTTAATCGATATGTTTATGCTGAGCCATTCCCATCGCTCCTCCAATTTCCTTGCTGCTTATTTCAGAGTAAAAACTGAAGTGATAACAAATATTTTTTTCCCAAAGCCAAATCTGCATGAGGAACCAATGAGCTCAGTCCGGCGACAGGCCGTCTAACGGAGCAAACGGAGCGTCTGCTTGGCTTCTGCCCCGAGAAAAAGTGTATCCGCGCCAACAGCGATCAAGGTGTAACCCATCTCGATGTAAGGCTTCACAGCTTCTGCATCCACGCCGAATATTCCTGCTGCGAGCCCGGCTCTCTCACAAGCTGTCTTCACTTTTTTTATGCTTTCTTTTACTTCTGGATCAGTAACATCTCCAAGTTTACCGATACTCCCGGAAAGGTCATAGGGGCCAACAAAAACCGCTGCGATGCCAGGCACTTCCACGATTGACTCGATATTCCGGACTCCATCGATATGCTCGATTTGGAGGACTACAACCATCTCTTGATTGGCGTTTTTTACGTATTCCTGCAACTTCATCCCGTAGATCTGGGCGCGGGATATCGCACAGCTCCGTCTCCCTTCTGGAGGATACATGCACATCTGGATTATTTCCTGAGCGTCCTCGACTGAATTCACGTGGGGAACGAGTATGCCAGCCGGTCCTGTATCCAAAACCCTCTTGATCCAGATTTCATCCTTCAACGGAACCCTGACCACACAGGGGCACCTGCCTTCTGTTGTCTGGAGAATCCGCTGAACATCCCGGAGAGAATAAGGCGCATGCTCGGCGTCGATAAAAATCCAGTCAAAACCAGTCTCTAAGAGGATTTCAGCTACTTCTGGGCACGGAAGAGTCTGAAAAGTCCCGATGAGAAGTTTCTTTTGCCTAAGCTTTTTTCGAAAAGATGCGTCCACCACTGCCTCCAATACTTTCTCGAGAGTATTCATTTATATAACACCCAGGCTCAAAAACCAAGCCATAAAATTTGTCCTTTGAACATTTCCGTTATGGAAAAGATTTAAGAGCAGTAGCGAAGCGACCAGTGAAGATTCATCTTATCGAATTTCCTTAAAGCTTTATTGACCAAACAGAAAAATAACCTTCAATTTGTCCTCAATCCATTGACTTTATCCATTATCCGCAGTAAATACTTAGGACTAAGGCAGGTCGGATGTCTATTTGGGGAATGCACATCATCGATGTATCTGTAATCTTCCTTTACGTCATTATCATTCTCTGGCTGGGAAAACGCGCGGCACAAAAAACAAAGGATACAGGTGATTTTTTCCTCGCCGGCCGCAACCTCGGCAAATTTTACCAGTTTTTTCTCAATTTCGGGTGTTCGACCAATGCCGACCAGGCTGTGGCTGTCTCCCGTGAAATCTACCGCCAGGGAATCGGCGGCATGTGGATTCAGTACCTGGTTCTCTTCTTAACCCCTTTTTACTGGTTCACCACATTCTTCTTCCGTCGGATTCGCCTCACAACCATCGGGGATTATTTCACGGAGCGGTTCAAAAGCCAATCCTTGGGCGGCAGCTACGCCATCTTCATTCTATTGCTGTCCATCCTGGGTGGTGGAGTCGGTTACATGGTAGCGGCAAAAACCATGATGGCCATGACGCCCAAGTCCTTAGAGAAATGCTCTTATGAAGAACGTCAGAGCATTGAACAATTCAGGGAGTACCAGAACCTCAAATCGAGGCTGGATGAAGGGATCAGCCAGGAAGAAAGAGTCCGTTATGAAGAATTAAACGAGAAGAATAAGCGGGGCGAACTGCACTCTTTCATCTCCTATACAGACCCTCTCCTCTTCTATTTCATCTATGCCATTATAGTCTCGATCTACACCATGCTCGGAGGATTCCGGGCAGCAGTTATCACTGATGCTATCCAGGGATTTCTGATCATAATTTTTTCTTTCATCCTCATCCCCATCGGCTTGGCCAAAATCGGAGGTTTTTCGGGACTTCACGCCTCCGTGCCTGACTACATGTTTGAACTCTTCGGCTCTGTGACCATGAGCGAATACGCCTGGTACACGATACTGGCCATGGTTCTCGCCAACCTCGTCTCCATCATCGCGGTTGCCCCAGGCATGCAGACGGCCGGTTCGGCTAAGAATGAAATGACCGCGCGTTTCGGGATGATCGGCGGCATGTTCTTCAAAAGATTCATCATGATCTTCTGGGCTCTGGCGGGCCTGCTGGCGATCGGACTCTATGCCGGGATGCTCCATGACCCGGATTTAATCTGGGGATTCATGTCCAAGGATCTGCTCTTCCCGGGAGCGATCGGCCTGATGCTGGTCGGGATTCTGGCAGCGAACATGTCCACACTCGATGCCAGCGCTGTTTCATATTCCGCGCTTTTCATCAGGAACCTCTACGAACCTTTCAGGCCGAACAAATCTGAAAAGCACTATCTCCTTGTTGGCAGGATTGCCATAGCTGTGACCCTGTTCGGGGGAATAGCTGTGGCTCTGTTGATCAATAACCTGCTGGTGCTGTTCAAGTACATTATATCTATACCAGCGATCTTTGGTGCCTCCATCTGGCTGGGCTTCGTCTGGCGAAGGCTGACAAAATCAGCGGTGTTCACGCAGGTGGTTATCTGCCTGCTCATCTACGCTGTCATCCCCAACCTTTTTCAGACTTTGAATTGGGCCAGGCACAATCCGTCCTTTCTGCTTGAAACCCAGCCCAAAATAGTGACTGTGACTGTGAGCGCCCTCAGGGACGATGTGGAAAAAGGGAGAGCCGAGTTTATCGGCCAGTCGATAAAAAAAGAACACACGATCGAGGCAGTCGGCGTTTTCTTCGAGAACGTGGCCCGGATCGACCCGGCTGATCCCGATTCACCGAAAAAGGGATTGGGACGTTTTCATGCGGAAATCTGGGTGCTGAGCTGGCTGGGCATTGACTTCACTTCCTGCACCAAAGCTCAACTTGTGGCTATCCGCTTCTTCTTTGATGCCCTGTTTCCCTTCCTCTTTCTTTTTCTTGTCTCATTCGTGACCAAGCCCGCTCCTAAGCCTCATCTGGACAGGTTCTTTGCCAGGCTGCATACTCCTGTTCAGAAAACTCCTGAGGAAGAAAGGAGTGCGCTGGAAGATTCCTACAGGAATCCGGGAAAATTCGAAAAAGACAAGCTATTCCCTGGATCGAACTGGGAAATTCTCAAACCCGCCAAGACCGATTTTCTGGGATTTGGCGGAAGCTGGATTCTGGTGGGAGTGATCATCCTGCTGCTTTGGGTGATGACTTCAATAAAATAGATGGTACAAAAATGAAAAAAAGAATCATCACCAGATCTGAAGAGTCTGCTTCGTTAATCAGTGCTTTTTTAATCCATTAGTATCTGCATTTTCTGGCTTCATCCGCATACGCTTCGAGCAGCACAGCCTCCGCGTCGAAAAAATGGTCTGAAGGCGCCAGTATGAAGCCGCCTCCCTCCCCTGCTTCGTCAAAGCAACGGCGGACAGCTCGCCTCGTCTCCTCAGGATTACAGTCTTTCAAGTAATGGAACTGGTCGAAACCGCCGATCATGCACACTCTATGCCCGATCCTCCTTTTCGCTTCGCTCAATTCCACATCTCCGCCCATGGCCGGCGGCGTAAACGTCTCCATGGCATCCGGATTCATATCTGCGATTATTTCCAGGATGGGCATCATTCCTCCGCATGTATGGTAGACAATCCTCTGTCCTGCCTGATGGGCCAACTCAGTCAGTTCTGTATCATAGGGAGCGACAAATTCCTCGAAGATCTTAGGGGAAATAACTGTGGAAGAGGCATCCCCTCCACCATGCTCGATGAGATCGAAGTTTGCGCCTTCCATGGATTGGATAAAATGCTTTTTTCTCTCCACCAAAATTCTCAAAAATGAATGGGCCCATTCTGGATCATCAAAAGTTTCCAGTATGAGCTCTTTGATTCCATATAAGACGGCGGCATCCTGCCAGCAGCCGGCTTGGCCGTAGACATCGAATCCGGGAATCAATCCGCGAATCATGCCGCGATCACCGAACGAATTCGCTTCTTTATTGACCGCTTCCACATCACAGACCGGTATCGTGGCGTATTCGGCAAAGATATCAATATCCGATTTCTTCTTGATAATACGTTCAGTCACCCAGGTTGTGTGTTCATCACTCTTCAAGACCATAGAGAGAGTCTTCTCAGGGTTGATGAATTCATACCGGATTGCCTGATATTCCCGGTCAGGAAGATGCATTGTTCTGATTTGCCAGTTATCCGAACAGATGCGGGGCGCCTCTAAAAAACCCAATTCTCCCTGTTCCGGATCCACATATTCCTTCCTGGTAGGATCAGGTTTATGGGCGACGACCCAATGGATGGGATCCAGTCCGAACCGGTCGAAAAAGTCCTGGCAAGACACTCCATTCAAGTAAGTTTTCAGAAAATACGGCAAAACATGATGGGTCGTCACCGGAAGTCGGTCAGGTTTATTCCTGTCTAGTGCTTTCAGGAACCGCTTTTTCGAAGTCATTGCCGTTTATCCATC
>CAZSGR010000086.1:0-12711 GCA_964606185.1 uncultured Eubacteriales bacterium | reverse complement strand
GATCGAACGGGCGGTGGCCATGGGGGCCCGCACCCATTGGTCAGGATGGTTGTACTCCACCTACGTTTTGCTCCAGCCGAACACATCCTTCGAGCAAGTGAACACAAAGCTGGAAGAATGGATCAAAACAAAAGATTCTGAAGCCTCTCGATATTATCTCCAACCACTTTCAGACATTCGTTTGTACGGATTACAGGGTGAAGGTGCCATTCGTTCGCTATCTTTCTTTTCGACCCTTGCTCTGTTGATCCTGATCATTGCCTGCATTAATTACATGAACCTGGCCACGGCCCGAGCCGGAACACGGGCCAAGGAAATCGGACTGCGCAAAGTCATCGGGGCAAAAAGGAACAATATCTTGAAGCAGTTTTTGAGTGAATCCGTTTTGTTTGCATTTTTTGCGCTGTTGATATCCATTCTCCTCGTTGCCCTGTTTCTCCCGGTTTTTAACGAGATATCAGGCAAAGAACTGAGCATGAATCTGGCACAGTATAAATTCCTGTTTCTCGGCATATTAGGCATAACCCTGTTGACCGGAGTTCTCTCCGGGAGCTATCCAGCCCTGTTCCTCTCCTCCTTTGAGCCAAACCGGATATTGAAAGGAACTTTATTCGGCAAGAAATTCGGCGCACGCACCGCATCCATCCGAAAAGGCCTCGTCGTCTTTCAGTTTGTTCTAACGATCATGCTCATAATCAGCACAACCACGGTGTACAGACAGATGAACTTTATCAAAAAACAGGAACTGGGTTTTGACAAAAACTACTTGATCTATACACAACTACGCAGCGAAGGCAATCTCTGGGAACAGTATGAGGCGCAAAAAGTATGGCTGAAATACAAAACGCTTAAAAATGAACTATCCCAAAATCCGAATGTCCTCGAGGTGGCGACGGCCACATGTTTGCCCTTTGGCAGGATGGGCGATGAATTTGGGCAACTGGACTGGGAAGGGAAAGACCCGGAATATCAAGTCTCGATGAACCATATGGCTGTGGATTCTCATTTTTTTGAAACATTCCAATTGGAGATGATTGAGGGGCGGTTCTTGTCCGACGAATTCCCATCCGACTCCCAAAATTTTATCCTGAATGAAGCGGCGGTCAAAACAATAGGATTAGAATCTCCAGTGGGAAAAAGATTTCGTTTGCTGGATAAAACGGGAAAAATTATTGGCGTGGTCAAAGATTTTCATTTTGCTCCGCTTCGCAACGAAATAAGGCCTCTGGTGCTTCACCTGGTGCCTTATCAGTACTGGATGTACCGAAATTATGTTTTTGTCCGAATAAGTGCAGACAATATCTCTCGAACCATTGCCTCCATAGAAAAGATGTGGGATAGAGCCATCCCTGAGTATCCATTTGAATTCCAATTCTTAGATGACACCATCGATGCCATGTACAGGTCTGAGCAGCGTCT
This sequence comes from uncultured Eubacteriales bacterium, assembly GCA_964606185.1. Taxonomy (GTDB): domain Bacteria; phylum Acidobacteriota; class Aminicenantia; order Aminicenantales; family Aminicenantaceae; genus SOIA01. The sequence continues at coordinate 11,292 of CAZSGR010000086.1, read as the reverse complement.
GGAAATGATTCTCAGGATCTTCACGTTCCTGGCGATTTCCATTTCCTGCTTCGGCCTATTCGGATTGATATCCTTTACAGCCGAGCAGAGGACCAAAGAAATAGGAATCCGCAAAGTGTTGGGAGCATCCATGTGCAGTGCTGTTCGGCTTTTATCCAAAGAATTCGTCATGCTGGTTGTTTTGGCCAATATCATAGCCTGGCCTGTGGCCTACCTTGTGATGACAGGATGGTTGAAAAGTTTCGCCTATCGCACAGAGATCGGTGTTGTGACCTTTTTATTCTCGGGATTGGTTGCGCTCGTTATCGCTATTCTCACCGTTTGCTTCCAATCCATAAAGGCCGCATCGGCCAATCCTGTGGATTCCCTGCGGTATGAGTGAAAAAAGTGAATGGAATAGTGGGCGATAAAGGATGAAAAGAAAGGTTTTTCTTATAGGTTTAGTATTCTTGATTTCCATACTCTCCTGGAACTGGGCACAGAATGAAAAATTTCCTGTACTCAAAGGGGAATACCTGGGACAGAAACCTCCCGGGACAACTCCTGAAATTTTTGCTCCAGGAATTGTCTCAACAACACAAGTGGCTATGACTTCTGTCCGATGGTTTCTCCCGATGGAAAGTATTTATTCTTTACGAAACGAGGAGATATTTACTGGGTTCGTATCGAAGCTGTTCTGAAGCTATACCCGATAGGACGCCAATAAAAAGGGCTCACGAATCCTTGTTTCCCAGCCACTCCTCTAATTTTGTGTTAAAAGCGGATGAGAAGTCCGGTTGTCATGTACGTTCCACCTAGGTCGACTGTGACCAGCTCCCCACCGGATGTCGCTGGAGAAGAATAGCCTGTTGAGCTGCTTGGATCTTCGAACGAAAGACCGACAGTCAGGGAACGGAAGCCTATAGTCACTCCAAAGCCAACCGATTTTCCAAGGAACGTTTCGATTCCTCCACTCATACCAAAACCCATCTTGCTCGAAGGCGTAAATTCCCAGTAAGTTAAAGTGGCGCTGTTATCATAGGTGCCGGTCACCCATCCCATAAGCAGTGAGGGCGAAGCCGTAATGCTCATCATCATGCCTGCGGTGCCGATCTTTATGCGGAGTGGCATTTTAACTCCAACGATGAAGGGGTTGAGGACGATTTCCTGCCTGCCGCCCCAGAAGATTTGTGAGCCCCAAAGCGCATGGGGAGAAGAGATGTGCACATCCGCGCCTACACCCAAAGCAAAATTACTGCTTACATCAAAAAACATTGTGCCGCTCAAACTGAAGAAAGCCGGAGAACCCTGGTCCACAAGCTTTGTCGGGTCGCCGGTGACTTCGGTGAACCATTCGTCAAGAACTCCCCTCTTGTAAGAATTCATTAAAGAATAATAGAAGCCAAACTCAAGGCTGATTTTTTTGACTCCTTGGAGAACAGAAATCGGTTTTTTGGCTTTTACGGGTCTTGGCTTTTCTTCAATTTGAGTCTGTTCTTCGATTTTTGTTTCTTCTTTTATTGGAGGGACAGGTTCTGTGATTTCTTCTTTGACTTCCTTCCTGCCACTCACAACTTCAACATCTTTTTTATCCACAAAACCCTGTACAGATTGCCTGTTCTGATCTGACAGGGCAATCTCATAATACTCCCCGATCGCTCCTGATGATTCGATCACTGTGCCCATTTTGAACTGGGCGAGAACGCTGCTGCTCAAACCCGGACCTGCCCTCACATTGGCGATATGACTTTTCACTTTCAAGAAAATGATTCCTTCGCCTTTTCGACAGGGAATCCATATTTCTGTTCTGAGCCCTTCTGGTAAAAGACTTGAAGGATCCATATCCAAGTACTTTTCTAATACAGGACCATCAGACACATAATTGTTAACTTTCATCCACTCCTTCATTCTGTCAATCGTTTGGCTACTTTCAGCATAAGGTCCGATGTGAAGACCGACCAAGACATTAGTGAAATTCCACAGCTTTTTCTCCAAAGGTCTCTGGGGAATCGCCTCAGGGGAAACAGGAAAACCGACTTCCCATATTAATTCTTCTGGCCGGATTGTTTGTGGACTGTTGTAATAGACTCCAAACATGGCTCCAGTCATCCGAATATTCTGGCTTTGCATGGAGGACAGGAGCGTCCCAACCACTTTTTCCATATCCGTAAAAGGTCCCTTGTGAGAAATACACACATAGGAGAACGGTGATATATCCTCGATGGAAAAAGAGTCTTGTTCAGAATCTACCTTAAGAGCCGATGCCAAAGAAACCTGGTTAACCAAGAAAAAAACCAACAGAAAGACTGGGATAATCTTTTTCACGTCTCAAGCCTCCTTCATCAAATTAATAAAATCTCTCATGAAAAAGTTTTTCTTGTTTGAGTCGGGAAATAATGGAAAGAATTCTGTTTTTCTTGCATTACCTCAATTTTTCTCACCGTCACATCATTATCAACTTCAATTCTGGCGTTGTAGCCATAAATAATACCACACGTGTCAAGAAGAATTTCTTTCCATTTTCCATCTGATAGTGGCTCTTGCGAATCTTATTTTTCCTGTTTCCTCTGAGACACTCACCTCTATGAGCAGATTATCATCCTCCCTTCGGGTAAGAAAAAAAACACAAAAATCACCCCCCTATTCATTCCTAATGGCGATTTACAGCATTCTGGAAAACAGACATCATACTCACTGTAATAACTGGAACAGCACTTAAGAATGGCTAAAATCACACATAATTCTTAAGTCGCAGAATCAGTCTAGACTTTTGAGCAAGTAAAGTCATATAAATTCGAGAAAATTAGTCTGGAGCGAAAGGGGAGGCTGAATTGCTTTCACAATCAAGAGAGACAATAGATGAAAGAGAAAGTCAAGACCAAAGAAATAATCATTAAAGAACCGCAGGAAATCAGAGAGAGGTATCGCACACTGGCAGAAAACGCGATGGATGGAATCTATATCATCAGCTCTGATGGCTTCGAATACGTTAATCCCGCGTTTGAAAAAATCTTCGGATATAACTCAAAAGAAGTCTGCCACGAAGAGTTCAATTTCCTGGACCTCATTCATACTGACGACAGAGAACTGGTGCTGAAAAGAGAAGAAGCCAGGAGAAAAGGAGAAAAATTACCTCCCGAATATTCATTCAGGATCCGCACAAAAAGTAAAAAAATTAAGCATGTGGAAGTCAGCACTGTCCCCCTGCCCGGAGAGAAAATGAGGGTTCTGGGAATACTCAGGGATGTCACAAAACGAAAACAGGCTGAGAAAGCACTTCGGGAAAGCGAGGAAAGATACAAAACTCTGGTACAAACTTCTCCGGATGCAGTGACTGTGACTGACTTGGAGGGGAACATCACATACGTTTCTCCTCAAACTCTCGAACTTCACGGATACAAAAGCGAAAAGGAGTTAATTGGAAAAAGCGCCTTCGAATTGATCGTTCCAGAAGAACATGAAAAAGCCATAAAGAACCTTCAAAAAACCCTCAAGGATGGATACTTAAGGGATTTGCGATACACCTTGCTGAAAAAAGACGGGACTTCTTTTGTCGGTGAATTGAACACCGCTGTGATTAAAGATGCGGATGGCAATCATAAAATGTTTATCGCCACCACAAGAAATATCACGGAGCGTGAAAGATCGAAGGAAAAAATTAAAGAATCTGAAGAACGGTACAGGGATCTGGTTGAAAAGGCAGGTGTGGCCATTCTTGTCGATGACAGGGAAGGCAATGTCCAGTACTGCAACAAAAAATATGCAGATATGTTTGGCTACTCTCTGGAAGAGATAGGAGATCTAGCTATTTTCTCCCTTGTTCATCCGGATGATGTGGAAAGAGTTAAGAAATTTCATAAAGGCCGCGTTCAAGGAAAAAAAGTCCCATCAGAATATGAATGTAAAGGAGTTAAAAAGGATGGCTCCATCATCCATATGGAAATTCATACGGATGCACTTCAAGACAATGGGGATATCCTTGGGACTCGTTCATACATCTGGGATGTTACCGAGCGGAGGAAATTCGAACAAGCTGTCAAGGCGTCCGAGGAAAAATTTAGAACGCTGTTTAACTCTGCCGCAGATGCCATCTTCATCAGCGATTTGGACGGGAACATCCTGGAAGTCAACCAGGTGGTTTGCGAACGCCTGGGCTACGATAAAAAAAAGATACTGGATATGACTCTTGCTGACATTGACCGGCCAAAGCATGCCGCACCGATTCCCAAGCGCATCGGAGAGCTGTACAAACGAGGACAAATCTTCTTTGAGACAGCCCACAAGCATCGAGATGGATCAGTCATCCCGATCGAGTTGAGCAGCCGGATTATCACCTATGATGGAAAGCCTGCGGCCCTCAGTATTGCCCGTGATATCACAGAGCGCAAAATGGCAGAGGAAGAACGCAAGCAGAGTTTTGAACGGCTGAGAAGATCCCTGGAGGAAACAGTCAATGCACTGGCATCCGCGGTGGAAATGCGGGATCCCTATACGGCGGGTCACCAGCATCGGGTCACAAAACTTGCGATCGTTATTGCGAAAGAGATGGGCCTCTCCAAAGACAAGACCGAGGGAATTCGGATGGCGGGAGTGATTCATGATGTCGGCAAGATACGGGTGCCTGCAGAGATCCTCAGTTGGCCCGGCCAACTCACTGAAATCGACTTCAGTCTGATCAAAACCCACCCTCAAGTTGGCTATGATATTTTGAAAAGAATTGAACTCCCTCATCAGGTGACAAAAATCATGCTTCAACACCACGAACGAATGGACGGCTCAGGATATCCCAAAGGGCTAAAAGGCAAAGATATCCTTATTGAGGCAAGAGTTCTGGCCGTTGCCGATGTGGTTGAAGCCATGGCTTCCCACCGCCCCTACCGGGCAGCTCTCGGTTTAGAAAAAGCCCTGGAAGAAATCACAAAAAACAGGGGGAAGCTCTACGATGCTAAGGCTGTGGATGCTTGTTTGAAGCTTTTCAGGGAAAAAAAATTCGATTTTAAATAATTGTAATCAGCACTCTTTGTTTTTAGGATCAATCATTATCTCAAAGAACCCACTTCTCAGTCGAACCTAAAAATTTCTACACAGAAAAAAAACGGACAATTGTACTCGCTCAATAATTCGGTAATACTTTTTGGTTGTTATTGCGAGCGAAGCGTAGCAATCTCCTAGAGTAAAATGAATACAACCTTTTTCCATCCTTCATGACGACACGCTCAACTTCTTTGGACCGCTCAATAGGATCAAATGGAAAATTCATCTTCATGGCTCAATCTTTCTCCGTATACCATTCAGCCTTTCAAGAATTCAAAATAGAATAGGCTGTGATTTCGCTTCAGCCGCGGAAGGAATTCAGGATACGACGCAGGCTATAGATAGAAGACAGAGTCCCCGCTCCCTTTAATTGAACTTATTTCTCCTTTTTCTTAACAGTCTTACTCTTCTCCTTCTCGGGAGGTTCAACTTTACTCACCTTTTTCTTCTCCCCAAGTTCGTCCGTTTTGGTCAGGTTTTTAATATTCTGATTGACAAAACGTTCCAGAGCATCAATCACATCAGAGTCAAACTGTTTATCCTTCATTTCTTTACATTTTTCCAGAGCCTTCTTGAAAGGCAAGGGTTTGTTGTAGGGCCTCTGGGTGGTCATGGCGTCAAAAGCATCGGCGGCTCCAATAATCAGAGCAGGAAGGGGGATTTTTTTTCCTTTTAAACCATCCGGGTACCCTGTGCCGTCGAATTTTTCGTGATGGTGGCGAACTATGGGAAGCGCAAAATTGAGGTATTCAATCGGTTTGAGGATGTTTTCGCCGGTGAGGACATGAGCCTGGATGGAGTGAAACTCCATGGTTGAGAGGGGACTGTCTTTTCCGATGATGAGATCCTTGACACCGATCTTTCCGATATCATGGAGTTCGGCTCCCGTCTTTATCTTCTTGCACTCATCTTCACTCAATCCCATCTCCTGGGCAATGCCGAGAGAGTACCGGGCTGTCCTTTGAGAGTGCCCTCGTGTGTAGGGGTCTTTGGCTTCAACCGTATTCATCAGCGCGAGAATGGCTTCATGATAAGACTTCTGAATGTCCTCATAAAGTCTTGAATTCTCAATTGCGATAGCCGATTGGTTGGCTAAAGCAGAAAGGAGGGCCACATCATTATCGTCGAAACAATTCGGTTTTTCGCGGTTGTCGAGGTAGATCAGGCCTAAGACAGACCCCTTGCTGACCAGGGGAGCACACATGACTGAACGGACGTTCATCGTGAGAACGCTTTCCGACCCGGAAAACCGCTCATCACTGGCCGCATCATTGGCCAGAATACACACTTCTTCCTTGACTGACTTATTCACGATGGTGCTGCTCAACTGGAAGGGCTGGGAGGGGATATCTGTCCTGGTTTTGATAAACTTCGGCTCAAATTTTTTTTTATTCTCCTGGAGCAGGATACACACTCTCTGTACATCACGAAACACATTCAGCAAAGTTTCAGCGATTTGGTCAAGCAGCTCATCCACTGTTTGGATGGAATTTATCGCATTGCCTACAGAGTAGATCGTCTCAAGATTCTTTATCAGCTTGGCGGTCTGGATGTGTCTTTTTGTGGCTAAATCCGGTCGCTCTTCTGCCATGGCTTCAGGCGAAGAAACGACGGCTTCTATCTGACTTGTCAATTGATCAAGGGGAATCTGTGTGGTGATCATCGGGTCGCTCTTCTGCCAATCGACATCCGTGGCCAGCTTCTCCCCGACAACTTGGATAGAAGTGTCCCCTATTTTAATGATATCTCCTGGAATCAGGATTTGACGAGTGACTCGATTCTCGTTGATGAAAGAACCGTTCATGCTTTCTTTATCATAGAAAATGAATGCATTTCCTTCCTTGATAACCTCGGCATGTATCCGGGATAACTTCGGGTCATTAACGATGACGTCGCAGATAGAATCGCGGCCAATTACCAACCGGGAACCGCTCAGTTCCCAAGTCATGTCCTTTTCTTGACCTTCTATACAAACAAGTTTCATTACTTCATCTCACACTTTTGTTTTGAATGAGGTCAGAAAGACGAGACAGAAAAGTATTCTCTGTCTCTTGTCTGTTTTCAATATCCCGCCTCTTTCGTTTATTTTGCCTGCCCGCCACACAGGCTTTTCTCCTCCACTTCCCAGAGAAAATATATAGCATAGAAATATTTTTATGTCAAAGAGCTGAAACTGTTTTTGGAGGATGTTAACCAGGGAGGAGAAAATACTCGGGTCGTTGATTAAATCCTGTACCCGAAGCCCACCAGGATGTGGAACGCCACATTAGTCACATCAGCATGACCTCCCGTTATCGGAACCTGAACAAAGGCAGCTGTCACTTTCCCTTCAAGAGAAGCAAACAAACCTTTCCACAGGAACAGGTGTTTTCCCAGAGCGGCCTGGAGAGCTGCACCTGAAAAATAATAGCCCTGATTAAACATTCCCTGAGATTCATCAAAAGCCATTCCACGAATTGTGCTCTCCGGATGAGTCAGTACAGCGCCTGCGCCCAGGCGCAAGATGATCTTCTTTATGTTCCAGGCACGATTAACACTGATTATGTTGAATCCGTCGCTTATCGAGAAATTCTGTATTTCGGAGGAAGGATTGGCGAGATAGATCTTATGGTGCACAAGCTCGAGCTCCCAGGCCTTGTTATTTGACCAGCGGCTAATCCGTAAATCATAATAGGGAAAACCTTCGAATGTCTTCTCATCATAACGGGCTTTCAAAGAGACATCGGAATATCCCCTTTGCACCACTGTGAGAGAAGAGGGAACGTTCCAAGCCCCTCCCAAAAAAGCTTCCAAGGTCCATTCGGCTCCAAAAGACGGGGCTGTCAGGAAGATAATCACGGCTAGGATTATCCAACGGTCTTTCATTGTGTCTCCTTTCTTTCAATAATGGGGGCAAAAAAATTATTCCACATGATACACCCAGTTGTCAAAGCCAAACGGAGGACAATCTTTCTGTTCAATGACTCCCCATGAAATAAAGCGGGTGACGGCGGTAACATACCCAATCTTAGACCTTTGTTCAAAACCATTTATGCACTGAAAAATAACAAGCGCCTCCATCAAATTCAGAAAATAAGCCAGTTCGCCACTCAGACAAATCGTTCGCTAATGGACACTATTTGTTACACCAGCGAACACTTCTTCAATTGGTATGTCTATTGCAAATGCTCAGCCTCTCTTAAAACATAAAATTGGCATATTAATTGCACCATGGTATAAACGAGGAAAACACCCATGCTCAAAAATTACTTGAAAACTGCCTTAAGGAACATAAAAGACCAAAAAGGATATTCCTTTATCAACATTGTCAGCCTTGCCATCGGCTTGACCTGCTGCATGTTGATACTGCTCTACATCCAATATGAATTCAGCTACGATAAGTACCATGATGAGGCCCGGTATATTTATCGGGCTGTACGAGAACATCAAGGGAGTCCCGTCTGGTCTAATTCATCCGAACATCCCCTGGCCGCAGCATTAAAAGAAGATTTTCCTGAAGTTGTCAAGGCCACACGAGTGAAAAGAAATGATGAATATGGGGTTGTTGAATATAATTCAAAACTCTTCAACGAGGATGGCATATACTTCGCCGACCAGGATTTTTTAGAAATCTTCACTTTTCCGCTCGTTTCAGGGGAGAGGCGCAGCGCATTAACCGAGCCCTTTTCCGTCCTTCTCACCCAGGAAATGGCTGAGAAATATTTCGGTAACGAAGATCCGCTGGGTCAAATCCTTAAGATCAAAGTATGGTACGGCGATAAAAAATACGGCTATAAAATTAAGGGTGTTCTCAAAAATATCCCTAGAAATTCTCATTTCACGTTTGATTTTTTAGTGTCTTACAATACGTTGTACACCCTGAAGTATGGGGGAAGAGATTCGGTTGAAACATGGAGCTATTATGAGCCTAAAACATATATCCGGTTGGAATCAAATGCAAATCCCGTAGACCTGGAAGGAAAATTTCCCGCATTCTTGAGAAAATACAAAGGCGAAGAGCCAGCATCAGAAAGACTGCATCTCCAGCCTATGACAGATATTCATCTGGGGGGAAACCTGCGTTTTGAGCTGGAAACGAACAATGATATGAAAAATATCTTTCTCTTTTCTGCCATAGCCTTCTTCATTATGCTTATCGCTTGCTTGAACTACGTGAACCTATCTGTCGCACGGTCAGCGAAGCGGGCTGTTGAAGTCGGGATGAGGAAAGTCGTGGGCGCCCATAAGTCTCAACTGGTCAGGCAATTTCTGGGTGAATCCATGGTTTTTTCTCTCCTTGCTCTTATGATCTCGGTATTAATGGTCGACCTTGTACTGCCGGCATTCGGTTCGTTGATAGATAGAAACCTGACATCAAGCTTATTTCTGGACCTGGATATTTTGTTCGTTTTTCTGGGTGCTGCAGTCTTGATTGGATTCCTTTCCGGGGCGTATCCGGCGCTCATTATTTCCTCATTTCATCCCATCCAGATTCTCAAGGGGACATTGAGAATCGGTTCCAAAAGCTCGGTTTTTTTCAGAAATTCTTTGGTCGTGGTTCAGTTCGTTGTATCGATCATCCTGATTGTCTGCACATTCGTGATCCACAACCAGCTCAGTTACATCAAAAACAGAAACCTAGGATTTGATAAGGAACAAATTGTCACAGTCTATACTATGGATAGAAATCTGGAAAGGAACTCAGAGATATTGAAAAAGGAGTTGATGAATAATCCCGAAATAGTTGGTGTTTCCGCTTCGCTCGACTTGCCCACAACAATACGAAGATCCTCTACGGTTCAATGGGACGATCAAGGAGAGCAACGGGAATTGGAATTGAGCTATACTTTTGTGGATTACGATTTTTTTAATGTCTATGATATCGGGATTGTGCAAGGGAGGACATTTTCAGAGGATTTCTCCCTGGATAAAGTGCAGGCTGTCGTGATCAATGAAACAGCCGCGAGAGATTTGGGGTGGGAGGAGCCCGTCGGAAGAAAACTTTACGCCCAGGGGAAGGAGTGGACTGTAATCGGTGTGACAAGGGATTTTCATTATGAATCCCTGCACCGGGAAATTGATCCCTTGGTTTTCATGTATCACGGCAACCGGCAAATCGATTTCTTTTCTATCAAGGTCAGCCCTTCCAATATTCCGAGCACCATAGGTTTCATCGATGAAAAATGGAAAACATTCTCTCCTGAGTTTCCTTTTCAATATGCATTCCTGGATGAGAGGATTGACAGGATTTATAAGGCAGAGCAAAAATTGGGACAGAGTTTCAATATTTTCACATTTATTGCCCTTTCTATCGCCTGCCTGGGCTTGATCGGCCTGGCGTCTTTTATATCAGAGCAGAAGAGAAAAGAGATCAGTATACGAAAGATCCTTGGAGCAGATTTCCAGAGTATCATTGTCCTCCTCGCGAGAGAGTACATGAAATGTATCGCTGCAGCGGCAGTGATTGCCTGGCCCATTGGCTATTTTGTCATGAGCAGATGGCTGCAGAACTTTGCTTATAGAATCAATATTGGATTATGGACATTTGTGCTTTCAGCCGCCCTGGCTCTGATCATCGCCTTGCTCACGGTCAGCTATCAGTCATTCAAGGCCGCCTTTGCCAATCCTGCGGATTCATTGAGGTATGAATAAAAAGAGAACTGAAAATAAAATGGAAGAGAATCAACAAAATATATTCTCAACAGAAATAAAAAAAAGGGTGTCAGGATTAAGTCATCCATCTCATAACTTCTTACAAACATAAACCGCTGAATCTGCAAATTCGAGCTTAAGGAAAAGCCTTGATTTTAATTCTGCATAATCACTATAATTTTGACGCTTAATAAAGGGAAACCTTATGAAAAATACAGTAAAAATAAATCGCGTATAATAGTTTTCCTTTCGGATTTTAGCGATTACCATCTTTATTTAACTAGTTTTGACAACCGTTAACCGGGCAATCATGTGATGAGTCAAAGCAAATATCGCTCATCATGGCTGTTCAAGAACCTTGAGTCGCAAAGGAAATGGGCATAATCCTCATCTATGAAAATGACGCGGCCGATTGTGCCGGAAAGGATAATGAGCCATGAAAAAAAATAACCTTATTCTTCAGGCCTGTATCTTCTTATTCGCTCTTCTGGAGTTTAGATCGATTCTGAATGAGACATTCCAGACCAATCTTGCCCTGGGGAAAAAAGTTAGCGCCTCAAGCTACCGGCAACAACATGACAAGTTCTTCCCATCGAATGTGACGGATGAGAATCTTGACTCCTACTGGGCGGCAGATGACCATAACCG
>CAZSGR010000085.1:0-12873 GCA_964606185.1 uncultured Eubacteriales bacterium | reverse complement strand
CGGGAGAAAACTCTTCCAGCAGAGTCATGAGGTAATGGAGCCCCATTCCACTGATCCCGACCATGACAATGGAAACAGGCGGAGGCTTTGGCCCTTCGTTATTCCTTTTCATTCTTTTTTTTGAGTGCCTTCCATTTTTCCCTGTTAAACCAAACGGTTCTCTTCCATATAGTGTGGATAAAATAAGCGGGAAAGGACTGGCGCTCAAAATTTGAATGGAGCAAAGCCTTTTCCGTGTATTTTAGTCATTAAATCACCCACACAAAACAAAAGAGAACCTATCAAACAGCTATCGTCTCTTCGATTATATCATGGGAATCCAGTCACAGTCTTTTCTCCATCAAGTCCACCTCGAATATTTCCTTTGAATCAAGGTCCACGGCCATAGTCTTGATCTCAAATCCTTGAAGCTTCACCTCAAAAGACAGGTTTAAACTGGGAATCGATACACCGGTTTTTCGCTTTTCACCTGTGGGTTCGAACAGGCGGAGGATAAGCCAGTTATTTTCCTCAGCCATCTTGACGGAAGTGACCTGGACTGCATCCCCACTCACCGATACTGAAGGCAGGATCTTCTCCCCTTTTCCTGGAGGAAACCAGGGCAGCGCTACCGGACTCTCATTCTTGATAAGAGCCTCACGGTCTACCTGAGAGAGCCGGTCTTGAGTCTCTCCCCCGTTGATCCAGAAACGGAATACCCTCTCGCCCTGGTCTATCCGCGGCTCGAACCGGTCTTGAGGAACAATCGGCCTCTTTCCATCCACGGGATGGGCTGCATAGGCTGCAGAGCGCAGAAGGGAAAGACGAAGCTCGCCGTTTGAAAAATCAAAGCCGTATGTACCATTATTGATTATCATCAGGGCATATTTTTTTTCTGAAGAGACAATTCCGACCCATTTTTGAGCGACCAGCTCCTCTTCTTCCCTGGTGAAATCCTCGACACCGTAGGCCACTTGCCCTCTGCAGTTCCCTTTCTGGAATGAGGTCGGCACAGAGAGTTTGAGCATGCGGTCCTTCTCGTCCCAGAACACCCGGACCTCCACTCCAAGCTCACTGCCTTTTTTTGGAATCATATACCTCTGACAGAGCGATGAATGGTTGTATTGAAAGAGTGCCTCGACGACTGTCCTCACAGGACCATCCTCGATAATCCGGACAGGGTCAAGCTCGGATTCTGACACACCTGCAAACCGGGCCGCCTCCTTCTTCGACATGAGATTAAAACTTCCCAGGACATTCCGGAAAGAGCGAACCTTCATTCCCCAGGGGTCTGGATAATCCTCGACGACAAGGCAGCGGAAAGAATCGGGATTGAGAAAATCTTTTCCGTCGATGCAATAATTCTCCACCAAGCCTGTTTTGTCATTGATGGTGAGCTCGATCTTATCTGATTTAAAAGCCAGCGGCGTCTCACTCTTCTCATCTCTTTTTGGAATCGGCTTGACCTCTTTCAAGAAGCAGGAGAAGCGATTCATCTGCGCAGGCTTGAGCTCGGCTTGAAAGACAACTCTTTTCCGCTGGTCAACAGATATGTTGCTGCTCTCTTTCTCGAGTTGATGAAGAACAACTTTTCCATTGCTGTCTCTAACTTCAGGAAGCCAGAAGGTCTCCGGGTCAAAATTTGGCTCTTGAGGCTGGAATTCACAGGAAATCATCTCATTAACCGGATAAGGATGGGGGTTGTAAACAAAGATCGGAAATTCCCCTTCTTCCGCTTTCTTTTCTCCCTTTGCCAGGGCAAAGAATGCCTGAGCTTTTAGACGGGACAGGATTTCCAACGCATGACCCATCCTCTGGAGCGCGAAGGCTTCAACCTCGGCAATTGAAGAGCCTGGAAGGATATCATGAAACTCACAGAACAACAGGTCTTCCAGCGATTGGTGAAGCTCTTCTCTGGGATAATCCATTAAACCATGTAATGAAGCATGGGTCACCATTTTCTCGGTTAAATAATACGTGTTTTCGAGGAGGCGGTGCTTTTGCTTGATGAGCGCCATGGTAGTATAGCAGCCCACTGCCCAGGGATTGAGGTCTTGAGCGTGGCGGGGCAGTTCATCCGCTTTCCGGCTTATGGTTTCGAAATAGTCTTCTGGAATTCCGTGACGCACATCCCATCCGGATTTTTCTTGGCTGAGCTCGTGTAGCTGTTCAAGGTCCTCACGGGATGCTCCGCCACCATGATTGCCGATCCCCCAGAGCAGCATTCCTCGATTCTGTTCTTGATTCTCCTTTATCCATTGTTCCACCCGCTGCCGGGCCTTTCCTCTTTCCGAATTATAGTGATACCGTGCGCGGTGAGCGAGAATCTCCGATCTATCGTATCCTACCCAGACGAAATCATCAGCTGGGAGCGTGATGTGCCTGGCATCAGGCCGGCAGAAGAGGTAAGATGTGTACCCCGATTTTTTCAGTATCTGCACGAGTCCCCTGCTGTGCCCGAACGGGTCAAAATTCATGGCTGTCCTGGGTTCCACGCCAAATTTTTCTTTAAAGTAAGATTTGCCCATAAGAATCTGCCGGACAAAGGATTCTCCGCTGGGCATGTTGCAATCGGGCTGGAGATACCAGCCGCCCAGGATGTGCCATTTTTGTTTCTTCACCAACTGCTGAATTCGGGAAAAAAGCTCTGGCTCAAACATCTCGACCCATTTATACAGGACTGCTTCATTATGGTTGAAAACGAATTCATCGAATTCCTCGCAAAATTGAGCTGCGGCCCGAAAAGTCGAGAGAGTTTCGCCGGCTCCCTCTTCCCATTCCCACAGCCAGACAGGGTCGAGATGGGCATTACAGATGAGGTACAAAGTCTTGGATCTCATTTCGTCCTCCACGCTAAAAAACCACTAAGGCAGAGAAACTTCCACCCAGAAGTCCTTTTTTGAGTAGAAAATGAGGGCTTCTTTATCTGAGGATTGGATGATGGCTGCGTTCGAGCGAAAACCGTGCGGCTTTCCTTTTGAAGCCCTCCGTATATCAAGGTTGACCCTTCCGTTTCGGAGAGGAAACAAAGCCCTGATTCTTTTTATGCCCGGAAGGAGCCTTGGCCTTAATCTGAGGTGATTCATCTCGGGCTGGATACCGATAATATGGTGGCAGAGCAAGATAAGCATCTCTGCCCATGTCCAGGGCGTTATCCCGACCTGAGGAAAGGGGGGAGCCTGCCGGGGTCCGTAGAATTCAAACCAGGAGCCAGCCCTGGCTCCGGAAAGGGTATCCATCCATTTGAGCACCCGCCACACTTTCTCCAAGTCTCCTGTCTCCATGTAGGCACGGGCTATGAACAGTGATGGAAAAGGCCATGGACCGGGCGAGTCAGGCTCAGAGCTGGCATGATAGCGGCCGTATCCTCCATCTTTCCAGGACTGGTTCCAGAGTGTTTCAAGATTCGCCATCGTTAAAGAAGCCAGTGAAGAACCAGGGGAAATGAACCCGAAAGCAATCGGTAAAGAAGCGGATGCATCGGGATTCAGAAAGTGGGCTTCACTAGAAGATAAAGGAGCCTCCTCTGGAAGACCGGCATCGGGCAAAGGGACCAGGGTTTCTTGAACAGAGCCATCGACTTTGCGGCGCTTGATGAACCCGCGTCCGTCAACCAGACCGTATTGCGCATGGTCCAGCATCGACTGTTTTATCCACTCAGCCCGCCTTTCCCAAAGATTCGCTGCGGCCTCGTGTGAGACCAGACGGGCAAGCTCTGCCGCAGAGGAAAGCCCTAGTGAGGTCCACAGTTGATGAGTCAGTTCCAGCCCACTCTCCACACCATGGGCTCTGTGTCGCTCCCAGTACTCTCTCTGGTTGGCGAGCAGACCCGAAGGCTGATGTCGAAAAATATCCTTTAAAGGAAATTCGGCCGTGGAAATGATCTTGTCCCAGTGTTGAGCCACTATATCATGATCACCGGACCACAGGACATAGTTCCTTAAAGCATAGAGAAGCACGCCGTTCTGGTCAAGTTCAACCTCATCAGGATCCCTTTTTTCGCTGGAATCGAGGGTATCCCCTTCATCTGTAACAAAATCGTTCAGTAAGCGGTTGAGCATCCGGCAGGCAATATCATGGTGTCCCGACAAAGTCAAACCGATTGTCATCATAGCCTGATCCCGAACCCACTCCCGGTTGTACTGCCAGACACTGCCGTCAACTTTTCCTGTGCTTGAGATGACCACAGGCAGCTGGGCCCGACAGGCATTAAAGTAATGATCCAGGAGGGGCAGGCCAAAAGATACAGAAGTGACTTTTTCCCAGTATTGGAGTGTTTCTTCGCTCGGTCCAGACCTGTCAGCCAAATCGACTGTGACCACGCTGTTTGAACGATTAAGCGTGTAGCGGAGAAAAACTGTCAATTCTTCTTTTGGACCAAACGAGAGGTCCTGCTCTGTGACTTTATCGAGGATTCCTGTCTGGATGAGAGCTTGAATTTCGCTCTTTAGTACATTTTTCATTCGAACTTCGCGGATGAGCACGGGTTGGAATACATCCGGACAATAAAAAATCTCACTCACACGAACATCCCGGGTTTTCCACTGCACACGGACAGCAGGCGCTGGATATTCGGATATCCAGCCAGCCTGTAAAGATTTCCCTTTCGGAATGTGCACCGACGCTCCGGACCTGATACGGATCATCGTGTTCTCGAGTCCGGAATTGGAGTCCAGAGTCAGGGAGTCTCTTTTTTTCCCTAAACGCTCCGGGTCCATAACCAGAAGGCCTACAGGGGTCCCTTCTCCGGCTGGGGCCACCTGAACAACGGCCTGAATGAATCCGTTACCCAGGAAAAAATAGGAAACATCCTTCAGCCTTGTCCGGACATCAGGATGACCTTTGGTCGGGTCATCGTCGTAGAAATGCTCCTGAATATCAATCATGGATAAACATAGAAATTTTAACCCGGGATCCAGATTTTTTTTGCCACAATGAGTTCTGTGTCGCTTGTGAGCTGCAAGGGAACATTTGATTTTGTGTAAAAAACCAGCCCTTTATACCCGGTTAAATACTCATGCTTCTTTTTCCGAAAGCCGCTTGTCGCACACACAACAACAGGTTTATCGGCTTTTGAGAGGATTATCTCAAAATCATTCGCCTCCACGCGCACAATCGCACCGGAAGCTCTGATGGCCTGAGCAATCGCAGCGGCAGCAACGGCAGCACCTGTGGCTCCTCCTGCATATGCCATATCGATTCACCTCCTCACAGATACTCTTGGAATTTCAAAGTGCGAATAATAACTTAAATTTAATTAAATTGGATGTCAAACGTAATTTCGCCCGATTGAGACTTTCAAAACTGCGGTAAAGCAAACACAGGGATTCCTCCACCATTTACCGGCTCCGCGAGTCTAATTCTTGTCTTCTCTATTTGACTTTTATGGGCCACTTTTTTATTATGTTCTTTAATTTAAAATAAATACAACTTTCCTCAAAAACTCCAATTTTAGATTTTTTAAAAAAAGGAGCGAGTAGAAGTTCAAAGCATTTAAATGAAGACAAGAGCCATAATAATCGTTCTCGCTATAAATTTAATAAGTTTCTCCAATCTGTTTGCCGAGGAGTTAAAAAAACCTCAAAATAAAGAATCCCTTCAAACGATAAGTTCACTTTTCGATAGTCAAAGATATCCATTAGTTCTGTATTCGCCGGATAGCCAGAGCCGCGCTTTTGAAATTTTGGCTCCGGAGAATGATAAGGCTTTCTTCATAAAAAACGGCTCTCAAAAAAGGGGAGAATTTATAGCTCCTTTCAATCTGGGAATAAACAGTCCCGGAATCTTTTCTCTGAAAACACCATTCGAAAAGGAACTCACTCAGAAAAAGAAAAAAAGGTACTTCAAAGCAGCCCTAGAAATGACATCGCTCAATGTGACCATATGGATTTTTAACAGATATATCATAAAAGAAAAATGGGCTTACGTCTCATGGGACTCCTGGCGGAATAACCTTAAGTCCGGTTTCGCTTGGGATAAAGACACTTACTGGACAAACCTTCTCGGCCACCCTTATCAAGGAGCAATCAATTATACAATTGCCAGAGCGAACAATTTAAACGTCTTGGAATCCACACTTTTAACATTTTTCGGAAGTGCCACATGGGAGTTATTTCTTGAATCGAGAGGTGATAAAGATAATCCCCCTTCAAAAAACGATCTCATCCTGAATACTCTTGGAGGCCTCACCCTGGGTGAGATCTTGTCCAAGGCCTCCAACCTGTTCATTGATGAAAGTGCGGTCGGGTTTGAAAGAGTCCTCCGCGAAACAATGGCCTTTATTGCAAACCCGGGAAACATATTCAGAGTTGTCTCTGGTGATGCTTTTAGAGTCGGACTTCCGCGGGAGAAGCATTATTTCAACTTGAAGTTTCCTTTTGGAGCCTACAAGATGAACTCAGGTCAGCCTACCTTTATGATGGCTTTGGGCCTGGAGTACAAAGATTATTTAAAAGGAAACACTTCTTCACTCCATTCATATGATTGGTTCTCCTTAAGAATAAAGTTGGGGCTCCAAGATTATAAGCTTCTCGATACGGAAATTCTCACCACGGGAATTCTCGCAGGGAAAAAAATCAAAGGGGGAATTGCCGGGCTATTCGGAGTTTTTGATTACATGGACACCCAGACAAGTGAGATAATGTCTGCCCTCGGTCTCGGACCCGGCTTTGTCACCATCTCTGAATCCGATTCTCGCTATTATTTTAACAGCTCGGGAATTCTGTATTTTATACTCGGAGGTACCACCCCCTCGATCGAGTCTCCGGACGCTCATTTCGGTACGAAAATAGATGATCCGTATTACTTCGGGCCCGGACTGCTTGGTAGAGTCAAGCTCGAGCTTGGGAAGAGAGGGCTGGGCAGTATCGATACAGGCTTTTCCCAGTACTGGGTCCATTCCATATACACCAGCATCAACGAATTCCTGGGAATCCTGACTTTAAACCTCAATTGTGATATCTCAAAAAGATCACAGCTCAGCTTGGGGTATGATTACTACTTGAGGCATGCCTCACTCGAGGCTGAACGATTCAAGAGCACCAAGCCCGCTGTCCGCGCCATGTATGTGCTCAAGTTCTAATCCCTTTATCCCGTTGATTTTCTTCCAGATAGTGTGGGTAAAATACACGGGAATGGAAGAAGCGACCTTGAAGATTTAGCCTTACTCGAACTCCTTGGAGGGGAAAAAGATGCGTGTTTTTGAATCCAAAAGCCGGAGCATACGGTTTTCTCCCCACTGCCCCTCGCTTATTCACAGAAGAGGGAAGGACTGGCGCTCAAAATTTGAAGGGAGCAATTCCATTTCCGTGTATTTCAGTCATCAAATTACCCACCCAACATTGAAGAGAATCCTTTTTTTTCTCTTTAACAGATTTTCCTGATCCGGAGATAAGAGAGATATCCGATAAGAATCACAAAATTCAAAGTTATCACGGACCAGGACATGAATTGGGCGTACAGTTCTCTTCCCAATATATCGAAAAGAGAAAACGCAATGATAAAGAAGTTCACAACAAGAACAACTCTCCAGAATTTCGAGAACTCGAAAAAGTTCTGGATGAGTAACATCACGCCCAATACAGAGACGAGAAGAGTGTAATCCCAGCCCAAAGGAGATACGAGCGGAATAAGAATGAGAAGAACAGAACACTCCAGTACCGGAGCCCGATCAAATCCCCGGCCCCTGAGAACCAAGGCCAACATCAAGAAAGCCAGGAGGATGACCGCTGCTCCGGCCAGGACAAGAGCGAGGTTTCGCTCACCCGTCCATTTCATAAACAGGGCCACAAAGGATATGTTGTCCTGGGAAGTGAATAAGCCGGGCGTTGAACGAGAAAGAGTGGCGATCCATTCTTTAAGAACAGCTGTGTATCCTTGAAAACCATAAAAGAGCGATGTAATCAAAAGAGCTAGAGATAAAAAGCCCAGCCCGCTCACGAGGGCTTTCCATTTTTTCTTGATAAGAAAATAGGGCAGGAAGATCAGAGAATGAGGCTTGAGCGATAGGGCAAGCCCCCAGAGAACTCCCGCCCAAATTTCACTCCGAGAAAGCTTCTTATCTTTTTCAGAAATCAAAAACCAGACCATAAAAAGCAAAACCATCCCGACAACCGCATTGATCTGCCCCAGCTGAATCTCTCTTAAGAAATACCTGACTAATATCAAAGGAGTGAAGACAAGTAGATAGTATGGTTTCCCTGTTTTTGGGGGCAAAATCCTGTAAGAGATGTAGACGAGTGAAAAAATGCTGAAAACTACGAGAATATACCAGATGGCTTTTGCTACATTTAAGGGTAGGAATGAGAGAGGAATGTAAAAAAGTGCGGAACTGGGCAGATATTTGAACATATAGTGCCCATCTTTTTTCTGGTAAAGATTCTCCCCCGCTCTCATCCTTTTTCCCGCAGTGTAATTCACTTCAAAATCCCTCATGTGTTCCTGGACCTTGAGGAGAAAAATGGAAATGAGGAGGATAAGGGCAATCAAGATGAATAAATACGTCCTTTTTCTCAAACGCATAGTGCTCTCAAATTGCTCAATGCTTTCAATCCTGGCTCTTCCGAAAGAATTTTCGAGATTAAAAGGAGAATCATTGAGTGCAGTTGAATCAAATCACGCAATGAACAACTTCACTTTCCTGTAGACTTCCTCCACCGTGATGGCTTTGAGACATTTATTGTCGTTACACGGAGATTTCCTCTGGTTAAAAGCGGATATACAGGGACTGCAGCTGTAATTCGAGTAGAATACGAAACAGTTATCTCCAAGCGGCCCGTAGAGCTTCGGAGTTTCAGGCCCAAAAAACGCAAAAGTCTTGATATTCGTCAGTACAGAAAAATGCACGGGTCCGCTGTCATTCGTGATCAAAATGTCAGCTATATCATAAAGACTGATTAACTCAGAAAAAGAGGTTCTTCCGACCAGATTGATGCATCTCATCGAACCTAAGGCTTGATGCAGAACATCCGCATATTTTTTTTCTGACTCTACGCCAGTGTTAATAATGTATATTCCTTCATGCTTGAGGAGCCGCCTGGCCAACTCGATGTAATTCATTAAAGGCCATCTTCTGACGGGAACGATGTCACTCGCATTCGGATTGAGGAGAATGATCCTTTTCGCGTGCACGATGTTTTTGTTCACTTCCTGGAGTTTCTTTATCATCTTCATCTTTGCCGCTTCAGACAATCGAATTTTCGGAAGAACGATGTCCTGGTCAGCCACGGGTTTCTTTGTCAGCGGTAGTTCTTTTTGAGAGGAACGGACAGCATAAATCAGGTTGAGGAAGTTTTGAACCATATGGATATGGGGATTGAATGCCACTCTATGTGTCAGGAAATTTCCTCTGTATAATCCCTCATTGCGATATCTGAAGTACCCGACCCTGTTCTTTGCGCCACTCATAAAACTGAGTATGGCCGTGAGCCTGGCAAACAGCTCCATATCCACAGCCACACTTATCTTCTTCCATCTCAGTTTCCATATCGCACTGATGGATGACAGTAAAAAACTGAAGATATTACGGCTGCTCACAGTCACGACATTTTCTTTTGGTATGATACCCAGAATATCCACTGCGTGCCGGTTCTCTTTGAAGGTCAGGAAATGCAGTTCAGCCCCTGGAAACAACTCTTTTGTCTTCTTGAAAAGAGAATAGGCAAGGACCATGCTGCCCATCTCAGACAACTCGATAAACAAGATCCTTTGAGGCTTTCTGATGATCTTGGGCGGACTGAATATTTTCCCAATCCCATGAATGATGGATAGAAAAAAACAGATCGGGATTCCCACTTTTCGGTCGATCGTTCTCATGAAATTGATGTTCATTTAGTTTTTTTCCTCTTTCTGAATATGACTAGACATCGTTCAGGATTTCCGATTTTCTGTATTTCAGCGCTGCACTCGTCCGGTCGTCTCACCGCCAGCCATCCGTTCAACCTCCTCGACACTGACAAGATTAAAATCTCCGCAGACCGAGTGTTTGAGGCAGGCGGCCGCGACACCGAAATCAAGAGCTTCCTGGTCGACCTTCCCCTTCAGGAATTTGAATATCAATCCAGCGGCAAAGGCATCCCCTGTACCCACCCGGTCCACTATCCAGACTCGGTATTTCGGGCTCTTGAAAAATTTGTTTCCGCTCAAAAGACAGGCTGACCAGATGTTCTCCGAGGCCGAGAGGCTTTCCCGTAGGGAGATGGCGACTTTTTTTAACTGGAACTGCTTAAGCAGGGACTTTGTCAGCTCCCTATAGTCCTCCACGTTCAGCTTTCCTGCAGCCACATCCGTTCTTTTCGGCCGAATGCCGAACATCCGCGTAGGGTCTTCCTCATTCCCGAAAAGAACGTCGACATAATCCATGAGCCCTGTCATCACTTCTTTGGCCTTGTTCTCACTCCAGAGCATCTTCCGGTAGTTCAAATCCACACTGACTGTTATTCCCCTCTTTTTCGCCACCTCCAATCCCTGGCGTAGACTGGAAGCCGCTGAATCACCCAGGGCCGGCGTGATCCCTGTCCAGTGGAACCACCGGGCATTTTCCAGTATCCGCTCCCAATCCAGGTCAGAGGACTCTATCTCAGAAAACGCCGAATGCGCACGGTCATAGATGACCTTCGAAGGTCTGGGGCCAGAGCCATGCTCAAGATAATATACTCCGATTCTTTTTCCTTTTCGCGGGATAAACCGGGTGTCCACTCCGTGCATACTCAACGTGCGGAGCGCATGATCACCCAGGTCGTTCGGAGGAAGAGCTGAGACAAAGGACGTGTTGATTCCATAACGGGCCAGGGAAACAGCGACATTCGCTTCAGCTCCACCAAAATTCAAGTCGAAATTCCGCGCACTCTGAAGCCGAATTCCAGGAGATGGGGATAGACGAATCATCATCTCTCCGAAAGTGACCACTCTGGGGCCAAGAGGCTCCTCTCCCCTTTTTGCCTCAGAAGCCTTTCTCACTTTTGGAAGATGGGGCTTGAGCACATCTTTCCACTGCTGAACTTCCTGCTTCATCCGTTTTGGCTCGTTGATGCGCTTTGTCAGAGCCGAGGCACAGAATATTCCTTCAGGATCTTTTCTGACGGCTTCCTTCAGAGTGCCTAGAGTGATTCCTCCGGTGTAGATAACTTTCAGATCCTTATACGGACCCTTCCAGGAATGGGAGAGGTCCATGTTGGAAAGTTTCCCTGAGATAGCAGGAAACAGTTTATAGATCCATTGATAGGGATATTTTTCCCGGAGTTCCTCAAGAGAACATCCGTAACCGTCTGCTTTCTGGACCAGCTGTTTTCCCACATCGGACAGCCCTCCTGGAACACACATAACGTCTTTTTCTACACAGGCGTCAACTACAGCGGGAATGTAATCAGCCGACACAACACCCGCAGCTCCAGCCTTAATGGCTTCTTCGGCTTGCTCCCGGGTCATTACAGTTCCTGCTAGCACGATAGCATCCGGGAATTTCTTCACTATCGCTTTGATTCCGTCAACCGAGTGTTCAGAACGCATGGCGACTTCGAGAACGACGTTAAACGAGCGAAGCATCTCATACGCTTTCACACATTCGTTTTTGCTTTGAGGAGTCAAAAGGGCGATCAACTGGCTTTTCCGGACATCCCTGAAAGCCTTCCGCGACTTATTCATCCCAGGTTTTCTTTTCTTCCTTTTAATTCATTCTCAAGGAGGTAATCATTCGATATGAGATTGCCACGTCTCCTCGTTCCTCGCAATGACATAATGTGAGATTGCCACGCCTGCTCCCGGGAGAGCGATGGAATCTTCTTCCTCCTCGCTATGACATGATGCGAGTTTGCTGCGCTTCGCCCGGAATGAGACTTTTTCCTTGTCATTGCGAACGGAGTGAAGCAATCTCGCAAAAAAAAATGCATTTTCATTTCTGAGACTGGTCTTCTTCCTATGTAAAGACAAAGAAAATTCCTCCTTTTTCCCAGCTCCATCTCACAGGTGTCTGATGTTCATCCCGCCACTGACCTCGATAACCAATCCGGTGGAATAGCCGAACTCTCCTCTGGCCAGAGAGGCAACCGCTTTTCCCACATCTTCCGGAAATCCCCACCGCTTCTGGGGCACAAGGCCCTGGTCGATGAGTTTATCGTATTTTTCCCGGACAGGAGCAGTCATATCCGTCTGGATAATGCCTGGCCGCAACTCATAGACATTGATATTGTATTCGCTCAGCCTGTCCGCAAAAATCCGTGCTGCCTGGCTCAAAGCCGCTTTGGAAACACAGTATTCTGCCCTCGATGGGGAAGACACGTAGGCAGATATGGAAGAGATAAAGACAATGCAGGGCTTCAGTCCAGGATTCTTCCCGACCTGCTTCACCATCTGCTTCGCGATCTTTTGAGTCAAGAAAAACGGACCTCTGACGTTAACGGACAGGAGCCTGTCATAGCTCTCAGGAGTCGTATCCAGCACATCCAGCCTTTTCTCTGGCGCCACTCCGGCGTTGTTCACGAGCACATCAATTTTTCCGAACCTGTCCAGAACCTGTTTGAGGATTGTCTCATGGTCTTTGAGGGAAGAAACATCTCCTTGAAGCGGTAAGAAAGTCGAACCCAACTCCTCCACCCGATCCTTGACCTCAAAAAGTCCCTCCTGTTTATTCTCAGGCTCAAAAACGATGTCCACCCCTGCGATGTCGAATCCATTTTTGGCCAGTTCAAGGGAAATCCCCCGGCCAATCCCCTGGCCAGCTCCGGTCACAACAGCCACCGAATTTTCCTTAACCATGCTAGCTCCAAAAGGATTGGATTGAATTGCTTATAAAAAGAAATCTTAATCGAAGTTTCAATGCGCTGATAGGATAGCAAAATGGTAGCCTAAGGGCAAGATAGTTGAGGCCTTGATGGATAGGACTGGCAAATTTATCCAAGA
>CAZSGR010000084.1:9491-12941 GCA_964606185.1 uncultured Eubacteriales bacterium | reverse complement strand
TAAAGAAATGCTGATGGCTTAGGGCAATAAACCTCAAAACTTGGTTTCTGTTTCTTTGGTGTTACATTTATAGGGATTCTGTGCTCGAGTAGAAACTCAAATCTATCAATCTTATTGACATTAATCTGCCTTCCAATGAATTTCTCTAAAACATCATCGGATATCTCTGAAAATGTAATAAAATCAACGGGAATTTTCCCGCTCTAATAAAGAACAACCGGATATATTTTATCAATCATCGGATGACGTTCAATATAGTCTAAAACAGTAAGTTTTTCGAAAATAGTCTTAGTGTACATCCTTTTTTTCACCTCTCCAAAGCCAAAATCAACATCAACAGTCGTAACGGGCTCAACAGGTATATTCTTCCATAGAAACTTTGAAAAAACATAAGGAACCCAACCTCCCACAAGTGTAAGGTCTGCAAGATATTCTTTTAGATCTTCAAGGACATTAAAAAACAAAGTTTCAGTCTCACTCAGTTTAGTCAAGGTTCATTCCCTGTTCTTCCAAATAATTTTTCAGATACTCGGCATGTTCTCTTCCTCGCGGCTGAAAGTGATACATATCAAGATAAAGCTGCAAGTTTGAAACAACTCGATATTTTTTTATTTTTTGAGTGTGAAAAAACACTCCATTCTTGTAATAGGGACGAATTATATGAATATTTCCTCCTTTCACCAGCTCTTTTAACTCCAATCTCTGCCTAATTTCTAAAATATCATTATGCCAAGCTTGTGTATTTAAATAAAAATAGACATGATTTGTTCTAACAAAGTTAGTCTTTAAATTTGCACCTGAATGCAGTGTGAGCGCGTACTTATTTTCATCTAGCTGAGTTTTTATCTTTCTCATTATATCTCTTTCGGGACTATAATAAGTATCAATTTCATTCAATTCAAATTGATACTTGATAAGCCAATCTTCTATAAGCCTTTCCCTGCTCGATAGAATTGTGTAACTTTTAGGTCCCCTTTTTATCCTCTCAACATACCCTTTCCTCTCCATCGCCTTTAAAACTTCCTGGGCCATACCTATGCTTACTCCTTGAGGCACAACAAAATCACGGACGACCCATTTTTTGTCAGGCTCAAGGATCATTTTTCTCAATACTAGGGAAGCCTTATCAGCAAAGATGTTCTTCATTTTTCTCTGTCTTTTCATAATGTTCAATCTATCTTTAATGTTCACTTATTTGTGAACATTATATATTTAGTGAACATTATTGTCAAGCTCAAATTGAATAACTCTGAATAAATCTTAGAACAGAAATTATGCGCATAAATTTAAGACTTAAACTCATTCTCTGCGTTTTCATAAATCATTTTCAACATTGGGATTGATATGAAAGACAATGACAAATTGGATTCACGGAAAGAAATTGCTAATTACATAAATCGAGAAATAAAGATTTGTCAAAGGTGGGAGAAGAAATTGGATTTCCCAGTTTATCGAGTTGATAATAAATCATCTAAGTTAAAGCACTATTAAGAAAAATTCTAATGCGAAACGAGATAAGCAGATATCTTAAAAAAAACTTGGCAATCAATCATTTTGTTGTATAATAATATTATTATATTATTATTATATTATATACAGATTGAAAGCCAAAATGAAAATAACGATTGGAATCTTAATCGGTGGAGGACTTGGATACTTGTATTACAAGCTTATCGGCTGCCGGACAGGACACTGCCCGATCACCAAAAGTCCCTGGACCAGCATCCTGTATGGAATGCTTATCGGGCTGATATTCACTGTGAGGTAATTTAGCTGAATAATTCATGAGGAATAATGATGAAAACACACGCACAGATACATGAAGATACGGCCCGCAAGCTTAAAGCATTCGCCCACCCGATGAGACTGAAGCTCATGCAAGAATTGATGAAAGGTGAATGCTGTGTGGGAGAAGTGCAGAAATGCCTTTCTATTTCCCAGCCAAATGCGTCGCAGCATTTAAAAATCTTGAAAGATGCTGGATTAATCGAATGCAGGAGGGAAAGGAATAAAATCTGTTACCGAGTCTCCAACGATTCAACAATAAGATTTTTTAAGAATATTTTGAGGGAGGAATAATGATGAATAAAATCAAAGAATTAACAGACGATTCATTTGAATCAGAAGTGCTGAAATCGAATATCCCAGTGGTGGTTGACTTCTGGGCTCCATGGTGTGGGCCTTGCCGTATGGTGACACCCGTGCTGGAAGCCGTATCTCAGAAAATGAATGGCCACATCCGGATTTTCAAACTCAACACTGACGAAAACATGAAAACCGCTCAGGAATACGGGATCATGGCTATTCCATCTTTGCTGGTTTTTAAAAACGGCCAAGAAGTAGAGCGGATGGTCGGATTCATGCCTCAGGATAAACTCGAAGAGAAGCTTCAGAATGTTGTGGGGACATCTCAGGAGAATTGATCATGCCCGTTGTCGTGGAAGAAAGATGCCCGCAGGACCATACTTGCCCCTGTGTCGCTCTCTGTCCGGTCAATGCCCTGAATCAGAATAGATTCGAAGCACCGACCATAGATAAAAACAAATGCATTGACTGCGGAGTCTGCGAGGATTACTGTCCCTATCAGGCATTGACCGGCAATGAAGATCGGGAAAATGAAAATTAACCACTCAAGAGAAGTTGAAAAAAATGTTAGTCGACCTTTTCTCTTATAATATCGTTTGACAAAAACTCGAAAAATAATAAAAGCACTGATGAGAAGAAGAAATGCGGAAATCAAGTAGACTGAAAATATCATTCATGAGCTTTCTTTACCCAGAATGATTTATCATGTTCAATTCTCCAATTTTTTAAGCAACTGCTTTGAAAGGTCAACAGCGGATGCTGCATCCGGAGCATAGCCGTCCGCCTGGATTTGAGAGGCGTATGCGTTTGTCACCGGAGCTCCACCGATGATAACTTTGACATTCTGTCTTAAACCTGCCTCCTGAAGTGCTTCGATCGTCTCTTTCATGTACAACATGGTTGTTGTCAGCAGGGCTGACATTCCGAGAATATCGGCTTTCTCTTTCTTGGCGAATTCCACAAATTTTTCTTTAGACACATCCGCACCGAGGTCAATGACATCAAAGCCTGCTCCTTGCAATAGCATGGCAACGATATTCTTTCCGATATCGTGTAAATCTCCTTTAACGGTTCCGACAACGACTTTTCCTTTTGATTCGACCTCGGACTCAGCTAAGAGAGGCTTAAGAATTTCCAGCCCTGAGTTCATCGCTCTGGCTGATATTAAAACTTCAGGAATAAATATTTCATTGTTTTTAAATTTTTCGCTCACAACACTCATTCCCGCCACTAAACCCTTATTCAAGATTTCTCCTGAGGATATATCTTGCGAAAGAGCCTTATTCGTGAGGTCTACGACTGACGCAGAATTTCCTTTCACGACTTCGTCGGCTATCTCCTCGAATATCTTCATTCCTTCCTCCT